>DASSPI010000031.1:0-25872 GCA_035699705.1 Xanthobacteraceae bacterium | reverse complement strand
GGGCCAGGAAACGGCGTCGAGGCCGTTTGCCATGTAACGATCATATCCGCCGTTTGCGCCAGTGTTGGCTCGAACGCCATGGTTATGAGGGTATCTGCCCGTCAGCATCGACACGCGCGAGGGGCAACACAGGGGCTGCGCGTAATAGCTTCTCTCGAACTGCCGGGCGAGAGACACCTTTGATGCAATGAAAGGCAAAAACGGCCGGCCGGATGCGTCACGTCCCGTGATCATCTCTTCAGCATGGTCGTCGGTTATGACGACCAGAATGTTTGGCTTATCGGCCGCTGCAGCTGATGCGCCCAGCACAAATCCAAAAATCCAGGCGCAAACGCTCAGGCGCATAAGGGCGACCTTCATCAGAAAGCCTCAAATTTCCGTTTGCCGAGTGCCTATAGGTGTCACTTCGCCGGAGAGCGCGTCAATATAGACCGGCGCTCGTCTCCAGACATGCATCACACACCGACCACCTGGCTCCGAAGCGAGTCGAGAATCGCCGTGACGTCCTTGGCGGTGGCGCCATCAATGCGATTTTTCGCCAGCGCCTGGAGAATATCGTCGGTGACGGCCGCATATTCCGCCTCTGTGATGTTCATGCCCTTATGGGCGGAGATCATGTCCTTCCCGCTATAGGTCTCCGGTCCACCGGCGCCGGCGCAGAAAAACTCCCATGCCTTGGCCTTCAGATTATTGATGTCTTCGACTTTCTGAAATCGCTCACCGACCACCGGATTGTCGAGATGTGCGGCAACGACATCTTCGATGATCTGTCTGATCCCCTCAGCGCCACCAAGCCGGACATATAAAGAGCTGTCGGACATCACAACCTCCTCACGTTGGGTAGCCACTTCGCGCAAATATACCCCGCACCTCCTTACGATCATAAGCGCCCCGGATCGTCCTGCACCATCCCTTGTCCAGAGCCGGGCGGGCCTTCCGCGGCAATCAGCCGCCTGCCGGCGAAAGCGGAGGTTCCGCTTTCAGCGGTTCTGCACGCTCGCCAGCGGACAGTCGTTAAGCCGACGGACGCTGCATTCCGCGCCGCGCCCGGAACCTCCGGGCCGCTGCCTCGTTCCTGCCTTGGGCGCGGTTCTGTTTGCGCCGGCAAGAAAAGGAGACGATCGATGCATGGGCTTATCTATTTGATCGGACTGATCGTGGTGATCTTGGCCATTCTCTCATTCTTCGGATTGCGCTGAACCAACACTGTAGGAGGTCACCGTGGCTGAAGTTCGCACCGCAACAATTGCGGAACCAACTATTGCAAGGGTTCACTGGGGCCCGGTTATCGCGGGTTCGCTCGTCGCAGCGGCTGTAGCCATGGTTCTGCATGGCTTTGCAGCCGGTGTCGGTATTTCCCTCGCCTCGTCGGCGCCGACCTGGCGGGATGCCTCCATGATGCTTGTGCTGCTGTCGGGCTTGTACCTGCTCCTCGTCGGCCTCGCCTCTTACGGCCTCGGCGCCTATGTCGCGGGACGGTTGCGGCCACGGATCGGCGCCGGGCCCGACATGGCCTTCGGCGACGGCATGCACGGCCTGCTGGTTTGGGCTCTCGCCACCGTGCTGACCACGTTGATGCTGCTGGCATTGGCCGCGAGCGCCTCCCGTCTGGCGGCGCCGTCCGGTGCTTCTGCCGGTCCCGCGGCGTCGGTAGCTGGCGAAAACATCATCGCCTTTGATATCGACCGTCTGTTCCGCGGACGCAAAATGGAGGGCGACATCAATCATACCCGGGCGGAGGCTGCCCGAATCCTGCTCAGCGCATCCAGCCACCGCGGCATGCTCGACGAAGACCGGACCTATCTGAACCGTCTCGTCGCGGCGAATACCGGTCTGTCGCAGCCCGATGCCGAGCGCCGGGTCACAGAAGTGAGCGCCCGGGCCAAGGAGAATATCGCACGCGCCCGGCGCAGCGGCGCCATTCTCGCCTTCATGGCGGCGGCGGTCGCGCTGCTCGGAGCAGCGGTGGCCTGGTTTGCGGCCTCGGTGGCAGGCAGCCATCGCGAGGGCCTCGAGCCTGTCCCGGAATTTCTGGATTGGGATAAACCGTATCGTCGTGTGTGACCGCCCGATAATGGCCGCCCGCCCGCGCGGGCGGCCATTTATTCAAGCAGCCAGCGCAGAGATCTTTTCAGCCGCGCCGTGCCCTGCTCGGTGAACCATCGTCCGTGCGCGAAAATTATCCGCTCAGGCGCCCAATCGAGCATGCGGCGGGCGGCTGCACGCGCGCTCCTGCGCCGGCGCGTGATGACGAAGCGATAATAAACCGGCGCCCGGCCATCGGGAGCCGTGGTGCCGAGGAGGCGCAGGATGATGCGCGCCGGCGCACTCAGCTTCTCCGGCTCGAAATTTTCGACCAAGTCCGTGAGAATGAGCGTGCGGCTCGGCATGTGAAAAAATGCCGCCTCGCTGACGCCAAAGCCACCCTCGACGATCACCTGGTCGATATCGCGTGACCATTCAGGCGGCGGATCAGGCGTCAAGTCGCGGTCCAGAACCACGGACGCCTTGCGCACTGGCCGGCGCCGGCGCAAACCGGGCGCGGCCCAGGTGACGGCCCCGGCGCATTGCGTCTGCCATTCCTTCAGGTAAGCCCAGTGCGCGACATTCGGCGCAACAAGATGGCGAATGCGCCCAAGCTGATCGAGCGATTGCCTCAGTCCTTCGTCATAACGGGTTGGCGAATGCAGCCAAAGATCGCCCGAGCTGAGGCGCACGACGGTCATTCGCACCGGCATTGCGAGACCCATCGCCTGGTGCGGACCGCTATCGACGATCCAAAGATCCGGGGCGACCGGCTTCAGCTCATCGAGCGGAGGGTAGACAGGCGCGCGGCCCGGCTGAACTGTCATCGCGCGCTTTACAGCGTGCTCTGTTGATGCCCGCAGTCCTTGCACTTGAACGTCGCGCGCGATTGCCCGGGCGCAACTTTCACGCGGTTGATGACGCCGCATTTTCCGCATTTGGCTTGCATGCGCGTGTCGCCCTTTTTTACGGCGACGGTTTTCTTTTCCATCGCCTCGCGCACCAGACGTTCCAAATTGGCTCGATCTGCCTCTTTTGACATTTATTTTCTGCTTTCTTCATACGGCGAGGTGTTCGCTGGCAGCGTTCGCATCAAGCGCCCGCCGCGGCTTGGGTCCCAACTTCGAATCGCGGCGCACGCGCAATCGCAAATTCTTTCCATTCACATTCACGAGAGGTGGCGCTTTCCACGCGCGGCAAGCCCTTCCGGCATCCCATCAGGATGGTCGCTATCTCACGGGGGATTAACACAAAAGCGCGTTATCCACACATCTTCGACTTAAGGTATCCGACATAACACTTTCACCTTGCCGTCGCGGGCCTGCCACACTGCCTTTTTAGCCTTGGGCACGAAACAGGGAGCGTCGCCATGAGCCTTTGCAGCCAAGCACCTCTCGCGTTCGAGTTCCGGCGTTATTTGAGTAACCCAAGCTGCCCCCGCTGCGGCAATCATCTTGTCGCCGCGGAAGCCTCTGAATTTTTGCGCGACGGCCATATCCGCCACTCCTGGGCCTGCGAGTCCTGCGGACATGATTTCCAGACCGCCGTGAGATTGGCCGAACAACCTGAACTTCCTTCGCCTGGATAACCGCTGCCATTCCTGTCCCCTGTCCGCGTAAAACCCGGCGGCCGCCTCAAAACGGCCGCCGGGCTTTTCATCCGCTGGCGGCCGGTTTTCCTTCACGCTAGATAACTCCCGGCGGGCATTGGGAGTATTCGCGTGAAAAAGACGAATGGTCACGATCTGCCGATTTTGATCGCGGGCGGCGGCATCGGCGGCCTGGCGGCGGCCCATGCGCTCTCGCGCAAGGGCTTTCCGGTGCGCGTGCTGGAAAAGGCTGCCGAGTTCCGTGAGATCGGCGCCGGCATCCAGCTCTCGCCGAATATTTTCGCCGCCGCGGAGCGGATCGGGCTGAAGGACGCGCTGCTGGCCGACGCCTGGCAGCCGTCGGGCATGGAGATGCGCTGCGCGTTGTCCGGCGATCTGGTCACCCGCCTGCCGCTGGAAGAGGAATTTATCGCCCGCTTCCGGCAGCCTTATGCGGTGAGCCATCGCGCCGACGTGCACGGCGTATTCCTGCAAGCCTGTCAGGCCAGCAATCTGATCTCGCTGGAGACCAGCCGGCAGGTGGAGAGTTTTGAGGATGACGGAGACGGCGTCACGGCGATCCTGCACGGCGGCGAGCGGGTGCAAGGCCGCGCGCTGATCGGCTGCGACGGCATGTGGTCCAAAACGCGGGAAAAGATCATCGGCGACGGCGCGCCGCGGGTCAGCGGCCATATCGCTTATCGCGCGGTGCTCAAGCGCGCCGAGGTGCCGGAGGATCTCTGGCGGCCCGACGTCGTGCTCTGGGCCGGGCCGCGCACTCATTTCGTGCATTATCCGCTGCGCCGCGGCGAGCTCTTTAATCTGGTCGCGGTGTTTCACTCCGACCGTTACGAGGAAGGCTGGAACACGGAGGTCGATCCCAGCGAGCTGTGGAAGCATTTCAGCGGCCAGCGCCCGGAGGTGCTGCGGCTGCTGGAGCGGATCGAAACCTGGCGCATGTGGGTGCTGTGCGATCGCGAACCGGTGAAGAACTGGTCGCAGGGCCGCGCCACGCTGTTGGGCGATGCCGCTCATCCGATGCTGCAATACCTCGCGCAAGGCGCCTGCCAGGCGACCGAGGACGCCGTGGTCTTGGCGGAGAAAATGGCGGAGCAGCCGGAGGATCTCGCGGCGGCCTTCAACGCCTATGAACAGGCGCGCTATCTGCGCACCGGCCGCGTGCAGATCATGGCCCGCGTCTATGGCGAATTCTATCACGCACGCGGCGTCACCGCGGAGCTGCGAAACATCATGCTGGGGGCGCGCACGCCGCAGCAGGCCTATGACGGCATCGCCTGGCTTTACGGCGGCTGACCCCTTCACCATAGCGGAAGAGTCCCCGCCCCAAGGCGCCGCAGCACAGCCCAACGGGACTGCGGGCGGTGGAGCCGGGAACGTGGCGCTGCTAGAATGGCGACATCCCGCCGCGTTGTGGCGGGAGGAGGAATTTGTGAGCCTAAGCGCGAGCCTAGGGATCGCGAAACAAACGAGGAAATACGATGAAATCCAGTATCCTGCTTGCGTTTTGCGGCGTGTTGGCCGCCTCATCCGCGCTCGCCCAGAGCGATCCGGTTGCCGACTTTTACAAGAAGAACAACCAGATCCGCCTCTTGGTGGGCTCAGAACCCGGCGGCGGCTATGACGGCTATGCCCGCCTGCTTTCGCGCCATCTCGGCAAATTCATTCCCGGTAACCCTACCATCCTCGTGCAAAACATGCCCGGCGCCGGCGGCATCGTGGCGGCAAACTTTCTCTACAACGCGGCTCCCAAGGATGGGACCGCGATGGCGCAGGTGCAGCGGCTGGTGCCCTTCGTCCAGATCATGGGCGAGCCGGGACCGCAATTCGAAACCGCCAAATTCAACTGGCTGGGCAGCCTCGCGAGCGAAGTGACGGTCTGCGTCTCCTGGCACACGTCCCCGGTCAAGACCTTTGAAGACCTGAAGAAGCAGGAGCTGATCATCGGCGGCAGCGGGCCGAACGACACCGAGACGGTGCCGGCAACGCTGAACAATGTTCTCGGAACAAAGTTCAAGCTGATCACCGGCTACCCGTCGTCGACCGCCATCACGCTTGCGATGGAGCGCGGCGAAGTCAGCGCCGTCTGCTCTTCCTATTCGTCGCTCAGCACGCGTAACGCACACTGGTTCCGGGACAAGAAGGTAAACTTCCTGGTGCAGGCTTCGACCCAGAAGCACCCGGCCCTGCCGAATGTGCCGCTGGCGCTCGAGCTCGCCACCAATCCCGAGGACAAGGCGCTGCTCGAGTTCAGCGATGCACGGCTTGCGATCGGCCGCCCCTTCATGTTGCCGCCCGGCGTGCCGCCCGAACGCGTGAAGGCGCTTCGCACGGCCTTCAATCAGATGGTCAAGGACAAGGACTTCCTGGCCGACGCGGAAAAGGAAGGCCGCGAGCTCGACATCGTCGGCGGCGACGAGATGCAGGCGCTGCTGGAGCGCCTTTCCAAGACGCCGAAAGCCATGATCGAACGGCTGGTAGACGTGATCAAATACAAGGGACCCACCGTTACGGCCAAGGTCGAGGAATCCAAGACCGAAGGCAGTATCGCCGAGCTTCAGGATGGCGGCAGAAAGGTCGTCTTCAAATTGAAAGACGGCAAGACCTTCACCGCCGGCGTCTCCGGCTCCAGGACCAAAGTGAAGGTCGCGGGCAAAGAGGGTTCGCGCGAGAGCCTGAAGGTCGGCCAGAGCTGCGCCTTTGCCGCCCCGGCCGACGGTCAGGAAGCGTCCGAGATCGAGTGCAAATAGCCATAACTGTCATCCCGGCTCTCGCTTGGCGAGGCCGGGAGGTTGGCTCAAGGACGGTTCAGCGAGCCAACCCTGTTCAAGATCGATTAGCCCCGCTTCGGCGGGGTTTTTTTATTGATACCGGAGTGACGAACTCGGAGCGGACTGTAAACCGCCCTGAATCCCGAACCAGAGTCCGATGATTTGGGCGAAGCTCTCGAGATAGTTGTATCGCCACCCGGCCAGCATCATGGCCCCAACAAACAACATGAGCATGGCGCCGGTCCATAGAGCAGCCGACGCGTAAGCCACCGTTTCGAGCTGAGACCCCTTATACAGCTTGAGAGTTGCTAGCATCGCAATGATTCCGGAAATCACTCCCTGTACTGCGGCGGGAGCTACGGAGTAAAAAAAGTAATTTATGATCGTGCTCGGAGTGTCGAACCCAAACAGCGTTTTCATGAAGAAGAAGTCCGGCTCAGGACCGATGTAGCTGGTGACCATAAACTTGTAGAATATTGCGAAGAAGGCTCCCGCTATAAAGCCTGAGTATATGACGCCCAAAGGGAAGAAGATTAAGCAGGACTATCGGTACGAGGTGCTCTCCCAGTGGCGCGGCACAATCCTCAAAGAGGACCTTACACCCACCCTCCGCTTTTATTTCAAGACCAAGAGGAAGCAGGACCTCGATAACTACAACAAGCTCGTCTTGGACGCGCTCTCCGGCATCGTGTATTTGGATGATTCCCAAGTCGCAGGGCTGCATCTTTACCGCTGCTACGACAAGGACCGGCCGCGCATCGAAGTGGATGTGCAGTAGTTCTTCCGAAGTGACTGCCTAGCCACTCATCCACTCCACATCTTCCAGCCGACGAAGGCCATGACGGCAGTAGCCACGGCCAAAATAGTGCGCCGATTCGTGAGCAGCAGTTGAGCATCGCCCCAACGGACGTAAATAACATACCGGTTTTTGTAAAGAGTCATGCGGAGATGACGCGTCTCGACGACGCGCTAGTCAACAACTACTGAAAGGAGAGGTTCAGGGAGGAAGTCTCTGTTCCGACCAAATGATCCCCACCCGCTCGCTGCGCGAGCGACCTCTCCTTTTCAAGGGGAGGTTAGCGACGGCATTTCCCCCCGTGCTCAGCCTTATTGGTCTGCGCGCGGAAATCCTCCCGCGCACCCTCAGAGAGTTTTAATACTGCTTGTCTTGCGCATGTGCCATGCCGGGGCGAGGCCGATCCACATTCCAATAACGTGTAGCCACGCATCGAGGACCACAAGCTGCCATCCCATTTGCCACATGAACACGATCGTAACAAGCACCATGAGTATGGTGACGAGTAAGCCGGTCATGGTAGCGACGGCCATGATGCGGGGGCCAGTGTAAATGTACGCGGCTATGAACACAGCAATCGCTCCTGCCACGCCGCCGTGAATAGCAGCTGGAATCCCGACAAAGATAATCCAAAAAAAGATCTCATGGACCGCTGCGAAGAAGTCGGTGCTAAACAGGGTGCGAAGACCCAGCAGGTCCGGATTGTTAAATCTATCTTGGGCGGCTGTGAGGTATTTAAACAGAGATGCCGCATACTTACCGACGGCTAATCCTGGAAAAAGAAACAGCGCGCAAACAACAACCCCGAACCACGTCTGCTTCCTCATCCGCGCCTCCCCCTAGAGTAGCCAATGTCCGGCCTTTCCAATTGCGTGAAGGCGAGTATCGCTGTGAGAGCTGAAATGACAGATCCTTTGTCTTCCGGTTCTCGCCGTCGAACTCGCACTCTACTTCGACAAGGTCTATGAAACCGTAAATTCCAAGATCGTCGTTCCATGCAATCTGACCAGTACCTAACGAGAAACTGGCCAGCGCAGCCAGTTTTTATACACTGACCGCCGGCAGATCCCCCCGTGCCCAGCCTTCTTTGGTGCTGGCGCGGAATTCCTCGAAGCGCCCTGTCGCAATCGCCTCGCGCATCCCGCGCATCAGGTCCTGATAATAATGCAGGTTGATGCTCGATAGCAGGATCGCCCCCAGCATCTCGTTCGCCTTGACGAGGTGATGCAGATAGGCGCGCGAATAATCCCGCGCGGCAGGGCAGTTGCTTTCCGCATCGAGCGGCCGCTCATCATGGGCATGCCGCGCATTCTTAAGATTGATCGGGCCAAAGCGGCTGAAGGCGAGGCCATGGCGGCCGTTGCGCGTCGGCAGCACGCAGTCGAACATGTCGACCCCGCGCGCCACCGCCTCCAAAAGGTCCTCCGGCGTGCCGACGCCCATGAGATAGCGCGGACGGTCCGCCGGCAACGCCGGCGTGACTTCCGCCACCGTCGCCAGCATCACGTCCTGCGGCTCGCCCACCGCCAGGCCGCCGATGGCATAGCCGTCGAAGCCGATGCCGATCAGCGCGCGCGCGCTTTGCAGCCGCAGTTCCGTGTTGGTCCCGCCCTGCACGATGCCGAAAAGGGCGTGGCCCGCGGGCGCCTGGCCGAAGGCGTGCTTGCTGCGCTCGGCCCAGCGCAGCGACAGCTGCATGGCGCGCTCCATCTCGGCGGCCGGCGCCGGCAGCTTCAGGCATTCGTCCAGCTGCATGACGATGTCGGCGCCCAGCAGCAGCTGAATTTCGATGGAACGCTCCGGCGTCAGCTCGAACATGGCGCCGTCGAGATGCGAGCGGAAGGTGACGCCGGTTTCCTCCAGCTTGCGCAGGCCGGAGAGCGACATCACCTGGAAGCCGCCGGAATCGGTCAGGATCGGCCGCGGCCAGTTCATGAATTTGTGCAGGCCGCCGAGCGCCGCGACGCGCTCCGCCCCCGGCCGCAGCATCAGGTGATAGGTATTGCCGAGCACGATCTCCGCGCCGGTGGCGCGCACCATCTCCGGCGTCAGTCCCTTCACGGTCGCCTGCGTGCCCACCGGCATGAAGGCCGGCGTCGCCACGCGCCCGTGCGGAGTGACGAATTCGCCCCGCCGCGCGGCACCGTCGCTCGTAATCAGGCGGAAGGAAAAAGGGTCAGGCATTTTTCTCGTCATTCGGGGCGCGCGAAGCGCGAGCCCGGAATCCATATTCACGCGCCGGGGTTAGGGATTACGGGCCGTCCCGGAATGACCAGATTGTTCCGGAAATAGCAAACAGGCATCGCCATAGGAATAGAAGCGATAGCCCGACGCAATCGCATGCGCATAGGCGCGCCGCATCACAGCGAGCCCGGAAAAGGCCGACACCAGCATGAACAAGGTGGAACGCGGCAGGTGGAAATTGGTCAGCATCACGTCCACCGCGCGGAAGCGGTAGCCGGGCGTGATGAAGATCGAGGTCTCGCCGGCAAAGGGGCGGACGATGCCGTCTTTCCCGGCGGCGCTTTCCAGCAGCCGCAGCGCGGTGGAGCCGGCGGCGACGATGCGGCCGCCCGCGCGCCGTGCGGCGTTGAGCGCGTCCGCGGTCTCCGCGCTCACCGTGCCCCATTCCGGATGCATCTTATGGCCTTCGGTATCCTCGGCCTTCACCGGCAGAAAGGTGCCGGCGCCGACATGCAGCGTGACGATGTGCAGCGAGACGCCCCTCGCCTTCAGCTTCTCGGTCAAGGCAGGCGTGAAATGCAGGCTGGCGGTCGGCGCCGCCACCGATCCTTCCTGCCGCGCGAACAGGGTCTGATAATCCTCCCGGTCCTTCGCATCGACGCCGCGGCGCGAGGCGATGTAAGGCGGCAGCGGCATGTCGCCACGCTCGTCGATCGCCTGGTCGAGCACCGCGCCATGGAACGAGAAGGAGAGCGTCACCTCGCCGCCCTCGCCTTTCTCTTCCACCGTCGCGTCGAGCTGGTCGAGGAAACACACGCGGCCCTCGCTGCCGAAGCGCAGCAGGTCGCCCGGCTCCAGCCGTTTCGCCGGCCGGACAAAAGCGCGCCAGCGCGAGCCGTCGAGCCGCCGGTGCAATGTGGCCTCGATCGCCGGCTCGGTATCGCCGCGCCCGAGACGCCGGCCTTTCAGCCGCGCCGGGATCACCTTGGTGTCGTTGACCACCAGCGCATCGCCCGGCTGCAACAGCTCGGGCAGATCGCGCACGCCGCGGTCTTCCAGTTCCGGCTCACCGCCCGGGCGCACGACCAGCAGCCGCGCGGCGTCGCGCGGGGCGATCGGCCGCAGCGCGATCCGCTCCGGCGGCAGGTCGAAATCGAACAGCTCGGTGCGCATGGCCTCGGTGTCATCGTCCGCGAAGGCGGGCGATCCAGTATTCCAGTGCCATAGTTGAAAGGCGGTGACTACCGGATGCCCCGCCGGAGCCTGTCATCGGGCCGGCCGAAAGGCCGGACCCGTTGCCGGGGCATGACAGCCAACTACTTCGCGTCCGCCGCGATCGTCGCCTTCACGATCTTGTCCGGGTTCTGCACCGGCTCGCCGCGCTTGATCTTGTCGACGTTTTCCATGCCCTCGGTGACCTTGCCCCAGACGGTGTATTGCCCGTCGAGGAAGCGTGCGTCGTCGAAGCAGATGAAGAACTGGCTGTCGCCGGAGTGCGGATCCTGCGCCCGCGCCATGGAAACGGTGCCGCGCACATGCGGCTCGCGGTTGAATTCCGCCTTCAGCTTCTTGCCGGAACCGCCGGTGCCGGTGCCGTGCGGGCAACCGGTCTGCGCCATGAAGCCCTCGATGACGCGGTGGAACACCACGCCATCGTAAAATCCCTCACGCACCAGTTCCTTGATCCGCGCCACGTGGGTGGGCGCGAGGTCGGGCCGGGTTTCGATCACTACCTTGCCCTGCGTGGTTTCGAGATTGATCGTGTCTTCGGGTGAGGCCATTTGTTTTCCTGTCTGTTGCTATGAACCGGCCGCGCAGCGTCGCGCGGTCAATTCTCGATGCTGGCTTTCTTCACGTAATCGAGCTGGGGGAAGCTCTTGGTCAGATAGTCGTTGCCTTCCATCTGAATGCGGCCCTGATCCGGTCCTTTGCCGCTCGGCGCCCCTTCGCCGTAGCCGCTATAGAGCGCGTCCACCACAGTCATGCCGCTGACCA
Source organism: Xanthobacteraceae bacterium (assembly GCA_035699705.1). Classification (GTDB taxonomy): domain Bacteria; phylum Pseudomonadota; class Alphaproteobacteria; order Rhizobiales; family Xanthobacteraceae; genus CANKHA01. Next base: position 14,495 of record DASSPI010000031.1, on the reverse strand, counting down.
CCTGGCCGAAAGGCGCGAAGCCCTGGCCGTCCAGGAAGTTGTTGTCCTTGAAGTTGATGAAGACCTGCGTGGTGCGGGAATTCGGTCCAGAGGTGGCGAAGGTGATATAGCCGCGCTTGTTGCTTTGGGTAACCTTGTCGTCCTGGATCCGCGCGCCGCGCCAGGGCGCGGAAACCTTCGGATCGCCGTTGATCCCGAATTGCACCATGAAATTCGGCACCACGCGGAAGAAGCGCGTGTTGTCGAAGAAGCCGCTCTTCACCAGGTTGTAGAAACGGTCGGCGCCATTCGGCGCCCAGTCGCGGCGGACCTCGACGACGAAGACGCCTTTGCTGGTGTCGAATTTCGCCTTGTAAGTGGCGGGGGCTTTTTCGATCAAGGCGGCGGGATTGGCGAAATTGCCCGTCTGCGCGAAAGCCGCCGGCGCAACCGATAGCGCCAGCGCGGCCGTCATGAATAGCGAGATGATCTTCATCGTGTTCCTTTAATTTGAAAAAGAGACGAGGGTTATGCGCGGGTTTTGGCCGCGAATTTTTTCGTCAATTGCGCGGCGACGTTGGCCGGCACAAAAGCGGAAACGTCGCCGCCCATGGCCGCGATTTGCCTTACCAGTGTGGCGGCGATCGGGCGGACCGCCGGCGAAGCCGGCAGGAATATCGTCTGGATTTCCGGCGCCATGCCGGCGTTCATGCCTGCCATCTGGATCTCATAATCGAAATCGGTGCCGTCGCGCAGGCCGCGCACCAGCGTCGTGGCGCCGAGGCGCCGCGCGGCTTCGATCACGAGATCAGCAAAGGTTATGCATTGCAGCTCGCATCCCGCAGCGCGCGCGAGCGGCATACAGGATTCCTGCAACATGACTATCCGTTCATCCGCCGCGAAGAGCGGGGCTTTGCCGGGATGCAACCCGACCGCAAGGATCAGGCGATCAAAAAGTCGCGCGGCATGCTTCACAACATCGAGATGACCGTTGGTGACCGGATCGAACGTGCCTGCGTAAAGAGCGGTGCGTGGCATGGGTTTTCTGAGGTGGGAATGCTGTCGGAACCCCAAGGCTAGCCTTCGCGTTGGTTGGGTACAACAGCAAAGGGAGGGTGATTCGGCCGTTCCCAGGAGAGTTACATGTCAACCCGACGCTATTTTCCTGTGTGGAAGCAGACTCACCACGGCCGCTCTTACCTTCCCTCAATCACGGTGTTATTCGCCGTTGCCGCCATCGCGCTCGGGGCGGGCGTGATTCTCGCTTTGCCCGACGATCCTGATCTGAAACCCCAAGCCGCTTCCGCGGCCGCCAGCGCGCCGGAAACCACGGGCAGCACAAACACCGCCGCGGACGAATCGCTCTGCGACAAGCAGGCCTGGCCTTATATCGACCAGCGTTGCGCGCAACGCGTCGAAGCGGCGCGCGGCATGCGCGAGGTCCGCATCGTTACCGACAAAGGCAACTCGGTGACCGTGAAGTCGCCGGAGCCGATCGTGGAGCCAAAGCGGAAACCTGCGCCGCCGCCGGTCGTCGCCCAGGCTGAAAAACCAATCGGGCCGTCCGCCGCGCCAGTCGCCGAATCGCCGCCCAAGGTTGAAAAGGTCGTCGCGGCGCCGCAACAGCAGCCGCAACCGCAGCAGCCGCAACAGCCACAACAGCCGCTGCAGCAGCAGGCCGCGCCGGCTCCCCAAAATCCTGCGCCGCCAGCGGTGGCGAAACCGGCACCTGCTCCCAATGTGCAGGTGACGGTGACGCCGCGGGCGGCGCCCGCTCCGCAAAATCCGGCGCCACAGTCCGCGCCGGCGCCGGCCCCTGCCGCCCAGGCGTCGGTCGCGGCGAACGACCCCGTGGCACGGAACCCATCCGATCCTTCCGCCAACATGCGTAATGCGCCTGTACCGCCGGTCGCGGCCTCAAACGCCCCCATGACGGCGGGCTATGACGCCTTCGCCGAATCGTCGAAGAAATCGAAATCCGAGCGCCAAGCGGAGAGAGCTGAACGGCGGGCGGCGGACAGAGCGGAGCGAACTGCGAGGCGCGAAGCCAAGCGTCAAAAGATGATTGAGGGAGCCAATGGCGGCGTGCCCGAGGAAGTGGCTACGACCGTCAGGAGCTTGCGTGACGGACAGGATAGCCGCCGGACGCGCAATGCTGATCGAGCGCGCAGTGTCGTGCCGGATGAAGTCGTGGAGGCGGTGGAACAGGCCGCGGCGAGCGAGACTCGCGGACGCCGCAGCCGCGAGGTGGTGGTCGGCTCGCCGCGCGGCGGCGGCCGTGTCTATGTGGTTCCCAGTGACGCGATCGGCAGCTGGTAGACCGGCTTACGCCGTTTCCTCGCCGTTGCCGTTGCCCGCGTCCTCTTCCGACAGGCGCTCCACCGAAACCACGCGCTCGTCTTCCGCCGTATCGAACACGATCACCCCCTGCGTCCCGCGACCCGCGATGCGGATGCCGTTGACCGGACAGCGGATCAATTGTCCGCCATTGGTCACCAGCATGATCTGATCGCTTTCGTCCACCGGGAAGGACGCGACCAGCCGGCCGATCTTCTTTTTGATCGTGCCGTCCTTCTCGCGGATGTCCATCGCGACGATGCCTTTGCCGCCGCGGCCGGTGGTCCGGTACTGGTAAGACGACGAACGCTTGCCAAAGCCGCGCTCGGAAACCGTCAGGACGAATTGCTCCGCCGCGGAAAGCTCCACATAGCGCTTCTCGCCGAGCTCGATGGCGCCGTTGGCTTCCTCGGCGTCCGCCGTGCCCTCCTCCGGCTCGCCCGCGCTGCGGCGAACCGCGCTCGCCCGCTTGATATAAGCCGCGCGTTCCTCGGCGGTGACGTCCAGATGCCGCAGGATCGACAGCGAGATCACCTTGTCGCCTTCGCCGAGCGCGATGCCGCGCACGCCCATGGACGTGCGGCCGGTGAAGACGCGCACGTCTTCAACCGCGAAACGGATGCACTGACCCTCCGCCGAGGTGAGCAGCACGTCGTCGTTCGGGGTGCAAATCTGCACGTCGACGATGGCTTCGCCTTCATCCAGCTTCATGGCGATGATGCCGGAGCGGCGCACGTCGACGAAATCCGACAGCTTGTTGCGGCGGACCGTTCCTTTGGTCGTGGCAAACATCACGTCAAGATCAGCCCAGGATTTTTCGTCCTCCGGCAGCGGCATGATGGTGGTGATGACCTCGCCCTGCGCCAGCGGCAGGATATTGATCATGGCCTTGCCGCGCGCCTGCGGCGCCGCCAGCGGCAGCCGCCAGACCTTTTCCTTATAGACCTGGCCGCGCGAGGAGAAGAACAGCACCGGTGTATGGGTCGAGGCCACGAACAGCCGGGTGACGAAATCCTCTTCGCGCGTCTGCATGCCGGCGCGGCCCTTGCCGCCGCGCTTTTGCGCCCGGTAGGTCGAGAGCGGCACGCGCTTGACGTATCCGGCGTGCGACACCGTCACCACCATGTCGTCGCGCTGGATCAGATCCTCGTCGTCGACCTCGCCTTCCTGGTCGATGATGACGGTGCGGCGCGGCGTGGCAAACTGCGTCTTCACCGCCCGCAGCTCGTCCTTGATGATGCCCTGGATGCGCGCACGCGAGCGCAGGATTTCGAGATAGTCGGCAATTTCGGCGGCCAGCTTGTCGAGCTCGGCGGCGATCTCGTCGCGGCCCAGAGCCGTGAGCCGCTGCAGCCGCAGGTCGAGAATGGCTTTCGCCTGCTCCGCCGTGAGCCGCGCCGTGCCGGCCGAGGAGACGCGGTGGCGCGGGTCGTCGATCAGCTCGATCAGCGAAACCGCGGTGGTGGCCGGCCATTCGCGTTCCATCAGGGCTTCGCGCGCCTCGTTGGCGTCGTGCGAGCGGCGGATCAGCGCAATCACCTCGTCGATATTCGCCACCGCGATGGCGAGGCCGACCAGGATATGGGCGCGGTCGCGCGCCTTGTTCAGCAGAAATTTGGTGCGGCGGGAAACCACTTCCTCGCGGAAGGCGATGAAGGCGGACAGCAGATCCTTCAGGTTCATCACCTGCGGACGGCCGCCGTCGAGCGCCACGATATTGGCGCCGAAGGTCGATTGCAGCGGGGTGAAGCGATAAAGCTGGTTCAGCACCACATCGGCCATGGCGTCGCGCTTGAGCTCGACCACCACGCGGTAACCGTCGCGGTCGGATTCGTCGCGCAGGTCGGCGATGCCTTCGATTTTCTTCTCGCGCACCAGGTCCGCGATCTTCTCCACCATCGAGGCCTTGTTCACCTGATAGGGAATTTCGGTGACGACGATGGCCTCGCGCTCCTTGCGGACGGTCTCGATCGCGACCTTGCCGCGCATGACGATGGAGCCGCGGCCGAGATGGTAGGCGCCGCGAATGCCGACACGGCCGAGGATGATGCCGCCGGTCGGGAAATCCGGCCCCGGCACGATTTCGATCAGGTCCTCGATGCCCATTTCCGGGTTGTCGATCAATGCCACGGTGGCATCGACGATCTCGCCCAGATTATGCGGCGGGATATTGGTCGCCATGCCGACCGCGATGCCGCCGGCGCCGTTGACCAACAGATTGGGGAAGCGCGCCGGCAACACCACCGGCTCTCTTTCATTGCCGTCGTAGTTCGGCTGAAAATCGACCGTGCTGCTGTCGATATCCTCGAGCAGCGCCAGCGCCGCGCGGTCCAGGCGAGATTCGGTGTAACGCATGGCCGCCGGCGGATCGCCGTCGACCGACCCGAAGTTGCCCTGCCCGTCCACCAGCGGCAGGCGCATGGAAAAATCCTGCGCCATGCGCACCAGCGAATCGTAAATCGCCTGGTCGCCGTGCGGGTGATATTTACCCATCACGTCGCCGACGATGCGCGCCGATTTCACGTATTTCTTGTCGGGCGTATGACCCTGCTCGTTCATCGAATAAAGAATGCGCCGGTGCACGGGCTTGAGCCCGTCACGCGCATCCGGCAGCGCCCGCGCCACGATCACGCTCATGGCGTAATCGAGGTACGAACGCTTCATCTCCTCGGTGATCGAAATCGGTCGGAGATCCGAAGGCCCCTGGTCCCCCGGCTTTGGATTTTCAATGTCGGACAATGAGAGAATCTCGCGCGAAATTTGTTTCGGTTTTGTGTAGCTGATTCAGATGCCCAAGGCTACTCAAAATCAGCCCTGATACGGACTAATTTCATTTGTGAATTCAAGCACTTATTTTCGACTCTCGCAGCCACAGGCCGGTCTGGAAAAGCACCTGGAATAATGGTCCTGGCAACCTTCCGCAGCTGCGTGCCCTTTTAAAAATCTGCTGCCTTTGACTATGATTGCGACGGGGGCATCCACCGCATGTCTCGCTGGACCGGGAACCACCTTGTGCGCGCCGCCGCGCTGGCTGCTGCCTGCCTGTGCGGATACACGGCTACCGGCCACAATGCCGCGGCTCAGTCTTTCTCTCGAGATGAACCGATAACGGTTCGTATGGACGGACCGCCGGCCGAGCGCGCGGCGGCTTCGGCCGCGCTCCTCGCCAAGGCGCGGCGCAAGCCACACATTCGCGTGACGGTTGGCGTGAGAATGAATCTGGAACATGAGGACCGGCTCTCGGCGGCGCAGGCACGCGCGCAAGCCGACGCTCAACGCCGGTTGGAAGACGGGGTATTGCGGCGTGCCTTCGGCGCAAGAATTCCGGACCGCGTGGTGCGGTATCCCGGCTTCATTCCCTTCGTCACCCTCAACGTGGGCGCACGAGAGGTCGAACGCCTGCTGAGCGATCCGGCTGTTTCCAGCATCGAGGAGCCGGTGGCGGCTATCCGCGGCAGCACTTCCGCCTTAACGAGCGCCGCGCTTCTTATCAAGGCACTGGGGGTCTGGACACAAGGGTTTAGGGGCAGCGGATGGCATATGGCCATTTTAGATACCGGTGTGGCTCCCGCCCATCCCGCACTTAGCGGCAAAGTTGCTGCGCAGGCCTGCTATTCGACGCATGACCCGGCTGACTCCAAGTCGTCGCTATGTCCGGGCCACCTGCAGGAGGTCATAGAAAGAGATTCCGCAAACGCCAGCAAATATTGCCGTATTCAGGGTTGCGAGCATGGAACAGGCGTTGCCCACATCGCCACCGCTGTTGCGCCGCACGCGAAGATCATCGCCATGCAGGTGCACACGAAGGTCGCAGACCATTTGCAGTGCGTGGCGGCGGGCCTTACCGAAACGCCGTGCGTTATCGCGTATTCGGATGACATCCGGCTGGCCCTCTTCCGGGTTTACACGCTGCGGTTCCTTCGCATCGCTGCCGTTAACCTCAGTATCCACGCGAGAGCGTTTCGAGCACATTGTGACTCCTGGGTACCCTCCGTCACAAGCGCGGTGAACAAGGTCCACCAGGCAGAGATCGCCGTGGTCTCAATTTCCGGCAATGATGGTAGGGACGGCGTCAATTCCTGGCCTGGATGCATCAGTAATGTGATCTCCGTCGGCGGGACCGTAACAACCGCGGAATTGGACAGAGCGTGGTCCGGATCAAATCTCTCGCCACTGACAGACCTGATGGCGCCCGGTTTTGACCTGATTGTCGCTAAATCGCCTTCCGGCACGGTCGTCACCAACGGCACCTCGTTTGCTGCCCCGCATGTGAGCGGTGCGTTCGCGTTAATGAAAGGCATGAGAGCGAACAGACCGGTGGGCGCAACAACCGCGCCACCTAAAATTTCCGAGATTTTGGCCGCCCTCGAATGCACCGGAAAGCCCGTCACACGCGCAGGCGTCACCAAGCCGCGCATCGACCTGTTCGCGGCGCATGATTTCCTCACCAAAGTCAACCGGGCCAATCTATGGGACGTCTCGAACGCGATTGTGCCCGAGAGTGCAAGTTCGACCAGCCTCACCGTGAAAAGATCATGCGCTGCCGCTTTGCAGACGGTTTATGTCAGCACCGCCGAAAGCGAGAATTCGAGCAACCAGGGCGACTTTGTTACGATTCCCAAGACGGCGATAACTTTCGCGCCAGGCGTGTTGTCCCGGCCGGTCAAGGTCACTGTCAATCCCGACACGACTGACGAAGGCGACGAGACATTCGCGCTGATCGTCCAGAAGAATGCGAGCGACCCGGTGACGACCTACCTCGCCAAAGGCACTTTCACCATCGTTGACGACGACTCTCCACCGCCGGAGACATGGACCATGGCCGGCGCTATCGTTAATGAGAATGCTGGCGTGGCCAACATCGCCATCTCGCGTCCGGGCCTGCTTCCGGCGCAGACGGTTTTTTTGAACGCGACGACCTGCGGTTATGCGAATGTCGGCGATTTCACCCCGCCCGATCCTTCCGTCGCTTTTGCATCGGGACAGACGGAGACGACCGTCCCCATCAGCATCGGGGATGATCTTATCCATGAAGAAACCGAGGTATTTTGCCTGGAGTTGCGAGATGCCGGTTCCACCCTTTTGGCGTCGGGCAGCTTCATGATTTTTGACAACGATCCCGCAGACTGACGCTCGCTCGGGAATTGCACGGGCGGCCTCACCTTTGAGCTTGCGTTCGCATCTTCCGCGGCCCATCCATTCCTGTCTCGGCCCCAAACAATCCCGGGCGTTTTGACAAGGCCTGTCGATGCTTTTCGATCTGCCGCTTGATTTCCTCGTCTCGGCCTTCGTCACTTTGGTGATCGTGCTCGACCCGATCGGGCTGGCGCCCACCTTCGTGGCGATCACCCACGGCATGCCGCGCAGCGCGCGCCGTCAGGTGGCGGTCCGGGCCGCCCTGATCGCGGCAGGCGTTCTGGCCGGCAGCGCGCTGATCGGAGACAAGCTGCTGGCCACCGTCGGCATATCGTTAAACGCTTTCCGCATCGCCGGCGGACTGCTGCTGTTCTCCATCGCCTCGGAAATGGTGTTCGGGGTGCGTATCCAGCGGCAATCCGCGACCGCGGAGCAGGCGCTGGAAGAGCGCGTCCGCAACATCGCCGCCTTCCCGCTTGCCATCCCGCTGATGGCCGGGCCCGGCGCCATCACCGCCATGGTGCTCTTGTCGGGCCGCGCGGCCGGCCAGCCCGCGCTTCTGGCCGGATTGATCGGGACGGCCGTGCTGGTGGTCGCGCTCTGCCTCCTCACCTTCCTCGCCGCTTCGCGGATCGAGAAAATCTTGGGCATCACCGGCAATCTCGTGCTGTCGCGTCTGCTCGGCGTGCTGCTGGCCGCATTGGCGGTGCAGTTCGTGGTCGACGGCGTGCGCGCCCTGCTGGCGGGGTGATCAAACGCGCGTCCCCGACCCGCCCACGCACAAGGCTTCGGCGGTTAGGTCTGCCCGCCGAAGCGTTCAGCGAAAACGGAAGGCGGGAACCCGGCATCGCAATCGTGAAGGCTGAATTCCCGCTGCGGCACTCAACTCGCGTCCCGGCGTGGCGATCGACGCGACCTCAGTGGCTGCCCGCCTTTTTGCGGACCCGGTCGTGCAGATCGGCGACTTCCGGCGTCAACACCTCACCGAAGTCGGCCATCTCGTAGACCGGGCGGATTTCGATCTCGCTTGGGCCGGGCATCGGATTCGGGCAGCGCTTCACCCACTCCACCGCTTCGTTCATGTCCTTCACCTGCCAGATCCAGAAGCCGGCAACCAGCTCGCCGGTGGCGGCGAAGGGCCCATCGGTCACGGTGCGGTCTGCACCGTCGAAGGCCACTCGCTTGCCTTTTGAAGAAGGATGCAGGCCCTCGCCGGCCTGCATGATGCCGGCATCGACCAGCTCCTCGTTGTACTTGCCCATGGCCTCGAGCAGTTCGGTCGAGGGCATGATGCCCGCTTCGCTGTCCTTCGTCGCCTTCACCAGAACCATGACCCGCATTGTCTTGTCTCCTTCAAATGGCTACCGCTTGCATCGGGTGATTGCCGTCAGGCGGCCGTGCCGGCGAAGGCGTTGCGCGCCGCTTCCCGCAACTCGGCTTCGCTGAGCTGACGCTTCGGCGTCGCGATCGACCAGCGGTGGCCGAACGGATCTTCGACGATCCCATAGCGGTCGCCCCAGAACATGTCGGCGACCGGCATGATCACCTTGGCTCCGGCGGCGATGGCTTGATCGGCTGCCTTGTCCACGTCGTCCACCATCAGATGGATGGTGACCGGCGTGCCGCCCAGCGACTTCGGGCCGAGCGCCTTCCATTGGGGATTTTCGTCCACCAACATCACGGAAGAACCGTTGATCGAGACACAGGCGTGCATGACTTTGCCGTCCGGACCCTCGAGCTTGATCAATTCCTTCGCGCCGAAAGCGCGCTGGTAGAATTTGATCGCGTCCGCAGCGCCGGCGACGACGAGATGCGGCGAGAGTTGGCTCACTCCACGCGAAAGCTGCTTGTCCATGATCTCCTCCTTGGGTTGATGTTTGTGTCTGCGTTGCCGGCGGATGTTTCCGCTATCCGCCGCTGTAGGCCTGCTGCAGGCCGGCGATATCGAGCTTCACCATCTTCAACATGGCTTCCGCGACGCGTTTGGCGCGGGCGCGGTCCGGGTCCTTCATCATCTGGCCGAGGATTTTTGGGATGATCTGCCAGCAAACCCCGTAGCGGTCGCGCAGCCAGCCGCACTGCTCGATGGTTCCGCCGGCGCCGAGCGCGTCCCACAGCCGGTCGATCTCGGCCTGGTTCTCGCATTCGACCTGAAACGAGATGGCGTGATTGAAGTCGTCGAGCGGCCCGGCGCTCATCGCAAAGAAAGGCTGGCCGAGCAGCGTGAATTCCACGACCTTCACGGAGCCGGCCGGTCCGCTCGGGCTTTCCGCCGGCAGCGCGCTGACGCTGTCGACTTTGGAGTTGGGGAGAATCGAGGCGTAGAAGTTCGCGGCCTCTTCAGCCTGGGTGTTGTACCAAAGGCTCGGAATGATTCTGGTCATGGCTCGTCTCCCTGCTTTTTGTTGAACAGACATTCGACGTAGCGTTTCAGATGCAGGATGCTGGCCTCCGCCGCCTTCGGGCCGTGCTTGGCCTTGGCCAGGATGAAAGAGCCCTGCATCACCACCTGGGTGAAAAGCGCCAGCTCCTGCGCGCTCCAGGTCGCGTCCGGCGCGTAGAGCTGCTTGGCGGCGGCGATGTCCTCGGCGACGGCGGCGGCATGCCGGCTGATGCTGGCGTCGCAGGCCTTGCGGATTTTCGGGCTGGTCTCGTAGGCCTCCTGCACCATGGTGCCGAGCAGGCAGGTAAAGTCCTCGATTTTGCCGCGCAGGATCTCCCGCCGGAAATCGATGTAGCCGAGCAGCCGATCGAGCGGATCGGTCAGCTGCTGATAGGGCGCGCTGTTGAAAAATTCCGTGGTGAAATCGCTCCAGTAGGCGGCGGCCGCGACCGCCAAATCTTCCTTGCTTTCGAAGTGGTGGAAGAAAGCGCCTTTGGTGACGCCCGCTTCTTTGCACAGGTCGTCGACTGTGGTGGCGGCGTAGCCCTTCTGGCGGACCACATGTACGGCGGCGTCGAGCAGCTTTTCGCGCGCCGAAATTTTCGGCAACGCGCCCTGCCCCGTGCGCCGGCCGGAAGGCTTTCCCGCCGCCCTGGTGCGGGTCGTCGCTTTTGCAGGCATCGCCGGTCTCCTCGTTGCCAATATTACATACCGACCGGTTGGTATGTGTCAAGCGGAAATTTTGCGCCCGCCGCTGAAAAGACCAGAAATCAAAAATGTCGTCCGGCGGCGCTGCCTGGCCGATGCCGCCGCCCGGTCGAATTGCAGGGCATGTCAATTGGCAGAGGACTGGCCTGCCGTATCCGGGCGGGACAGATGGTACGACTATGCCCCCTCCGGTAGTATTTTCGTACTAGGCTTGCGGTCGTCATTCTCACGACGCAAGCGCGCAGGCGACGCGCAGGATCTCGGCGAGGCGTAGCGGCCGCAGCGCCCAGGCCGCGCGCCGCAGTTCGGCTAGAACGGAATCTCATCATCCATGTCGTCGCGGCGCCCGCCGGCGGCAGCCGCGGCCGGACGGCGCGAGGCCGTCGGTCCGGGCGAGCCGAAATCGCCGCCCTCCTCGGCGCCGGCGGCGCCGCCACCACGCCCGTCCAGCATGGTGAGGGAGGAATTGAAGCCCTGCAGCACGACCTCGGTGGAGTATTTATCCTGGCCGTCCTTGTCCTGCCATTTGCGTGTCTGCAGAGAGCCTTCCAGGTAAACCTTCGAGCCCTTCTTCAGGTATTGTTCGGCGATCTTGCAGAGGCCCTCGTTGAAAATCACCACGCGGTGCCACTCGGTCTTTTCCTTGCGCTCGCCGGTGGTCTTGTCGCGCCAGCTTTCCGAGGTCGCGATCCGCAGATTGGCGATCGGCCGCCCGTCCTGCGTGCGCCGTATCTCGGGATCGGCGCCGAGATTGCCGATCAGGATCACCTTGTTGACGCTGCCTGCCATGAAACTCTCCCACTGTTCGGGCCACCCTATCTCCCCCTTGCCGCTGCCGGGGCAAGCCAGCGCGACTTGTCCACAGACGGAGACGAGATAGCCAAAGTTCTTGGTTTGTTCTAGCAGATGGCAACGCCGCTGTCACGGCCCTTTCTGGCCTGTGACAGCGGCCCCGGTTGATAATCGACGCTTGCTAGAACAGCTGGCCGCGCACGGCGCCGTTCGGAAAGCCGCCGCCCGCGGTGGTGTGGACGTTGACGTAGAACCCGGACGGATTGGCTTTGATTGCCGCCGAGTCGGCTGCGGCTACGGCCCGACAGCCGGCGGCAGCTCCGGGACTGCCTCCCCCAGGGGCCGATGGCGGGCTGAGGAATATTCGGATCGGGCCGTTGACGCCGGTGACGCCGGTATGAATATGCGCCGCGTTTACGCCCGTCGCCCCATGCACGACGATGCCCCAGCAAATTTGCGTGGAGGTCGGAAAAATGATGGTGGCCGAGCCGTAAGCGTTGAGGTCGCCCTGTCTGCAAAGCGGAGGACTTGCGCCATTGCATTCGTTGCCGCCGTTGAGCACGGCAAACAGCGGAACTCCCTGTGCGAAAGCTCCGGTCGAGCCGAAAATCGCCAAGCCGGCGATGGCCGCCAAGGCGATAGCCAAGACACGTGCGCGCATGATGAACCCCCTGGGCTGATCGCCGGGCAGCCGCCCCGTCAGCGGCACCCGGCAGAATCATAAACGCCCGCGGACGACGCTTATTCCTCGGCGCTCCACATCCTTGGGGGAAGCGGGTTCTTTGCTACTGGCAAACCGCGCCCGTTCTTACTACGTTCTGACTTTGGACATATTCGGACTTTAACCCCCGGCAATGCCTGATTTCTCCGACCAGCGACCCGTCCGCCGCGCCGATGCCCGTGTGATTTCGATCCGCGGCGCGCGCGAACACAACCTCAAGAATGTGGATGTGGAGCTGCCGCGCGACCAGCTGGTGGTCTTCACCGGCCTGTCCGGCTCGGGCAAATCCTCCCTCGCCTTCGACACCATCTATGCCGAGGGCCAGCGCCGTTATGTGGAGTCGCTCTCGGCCTATGCCCGGCAATTCCTGGAGATGATGCAGAAGCCGGACGTCGACCAGATCGACGGCCTCTCGCCCGCCATCTCCATCGAGCAGAAGACCACCTCGAAGAATCCGCGCTCCACCGTCGGCACCGTCACCGAGATCTACGATTACATGCGGCTGTTGTGGGCGCGCATCGGCGTGCCCTATTCGCCCGCCACCGGCCTGCCGATCGAAAGCCAGACCATCTCGCAGATGGTCGACAAGGTGATGGCGCTGCCGGAAGGCACCCGGCTCTACATCATGGCGCCGGTGGTGCGCGGCCGCAAAGGCGAATACCGCAAGGAGATCGCCGACTGGATGAAGCGCGGCTTTCAGCGCCTGAAGATCGACGGCAAATTCTACGAGATCGCGCAGGCGCCCGCGCTCGACAAGAAATTCAAGCACGACATCGACGTGGTGGTGGACCGCGTGGTGGTGCGGCCCGACCTCGCGACCCGGCTGGCGGAATCCTTCGAGACCGCGCTGCATCTGGCCGAAGGCATGGCGGTGGCGGAATTCGCCGATGCTGCTTCTGGCGCTTCTCCTTCACCTCCCCCCGCAAGGGGGAGGTCGACCGTGAAACGGTCGGGTGGGGGTCGCGCGGAAAATGACCCCTCCCCGGCGCTCCGCGCCGACACTCCCCTTTCAGGGGAGGGAAAGAAAGAAACCCAGCTCGCCCGGCAGGCAGCGTCCGACGCCAACCGCCTCGTCTTCTCGGAGAAATTCGCCTGCCCGGTGTCCGGCTTCTCGATCCCGGAGATCGAGCCGCGGCTGTTCTCCTTCAACAATCCGTTCGGCGCCTGCCCGGAATGCGGCGGCCTCGGGGTCGAGCAGCATGTCGATCCCGAGCTGGTGGTGCCGGACAAGAATGCCACGCTCAAGCGCGGCGCCATCGCACCCTGGTCGCGCTCGTCCTCGCAATATTACGTGCAGACGCTGGCCGCCCTCGGCAAGCATTACCGCTTCACGCTCGAGACAAAATGGAAGGACCTGCCGAAGAAGACGCAGGACGCCATTCTCTACGGTTCCGGCGAGGAGGACATCCGCATCACCTATGACGACGGCTTGCGCAGCTACACCACGAGGAAGCCGTTCGAAGGCATCATCCCCAATCTCGAGCGCCGGCACGAAGAAACCGAGAGCGAATGGGCGCGCGAGGAGATCGAGAAATATTTCACCGACGTGCCCTGCGCCGCCTGCAACGGCTACCGCCTGAAGCCGGAATCGCTCTGCGTGCGGGTGGCCGGGATGCATATCGGCCAGGCGTCGGAAATGTCGGTGCGCCGCGCCGGCGAATGGTTCACCAGGCTGCCGAAGCATCTCACCGGCAAGCAGAACGAGATCGCGGTGCGCGTCCTGAAGGAGATCCGCGAGCGGCTGCGCTTCTTGGTCGACGTCGGGCTGGATTATCTCACCCTCGCGCGCGGCTCCGGCACGCTGTCCGGCGGCGAGAGCCAGCGCATCCGCCTCGCCTCGCAGATCGGCTCGGGCCTCACCGGCGTGCTCTATGTGCTGGACGAGCCGAGCATCGGCCTGCACCAGCGCGACAATGCGCGGCTCCTGGAAACGCTCAAGCGCCTGCGCGACCTCGGCAACACCGTGATCGTGGTGGAGCATGACGAGGACGCCATCCGCATGGCGGACCATGTGCTCGACATGGGCCCGGGCGCCGGCATCCATGGCGGCGAGATCATCGCGCAAGGCGCGCCGGTCGACATCATGCGCAGCCCGCGCTCGCTCACCGGCAGATACCTCACCGGCGAACTGGGCATCGAGATTCCGCAGCGGCGCAAGCCCAATCGGCAGCGCACGCTGAAGGTGATCAATGCGCGCGGGCATAACCTGAAAAATCTCACCGCCGAGATTCCGCTCGGGCTGTTCACCTGCGTTACCGGCGTGTCCGGCGGCGGCAAGTCCACGCTGCTGGTCGACACGCTCTACAAGGCGATCGCGCGCAAGCTCAACAATGCCAGCGACGCCCCTGCCCTGCACGACCGCATCGAGGGGCTGGAGCATATCGACAAGATCATCGACATCGACCAGTCGCCGATCGGCCGCACCCCGCGCTCGAATCC
>DASSPI010000030.1:0-8156 GCA_035699705.1 Xanthobacteraceae bacterium | reverse complement strand
ACAAAGTCAGCTTCTGCCGGTTGGGAACGCCGGTCAGCTCGCCTTTGGCTTCGCGTAAGGTCTTGCCGTTTTCGCGCACATATAATACCGCGCGCTCGTCGAGCCCCTGCTCCACCCGCTTCAGCATCTCGGCCAGGATGGCGGCGCGCTCGGAATATTTCAGCTTCGCCCATTTCGGCTGCGCCGCCTTGGCAGCGGCGACCGCGGCATCGACATGCTCATTGCTGCCGCGCCCGATCGTCCCCACGACTTCGCTCGGCCGCGCCGGATTGCTCACCTCGATACGATCGTTATGCGAGGTCCACTCGCCGTTTATCAGCATGCCTGCGTGAAGGGGACGATCCGTTTGAACGAGTGTATCCGACATACCGGGTGTCATTCCTCTTTTGATTTTCTTCCAGAAATGGAAGCGGGCCGGAAGGACCCTGGATTACCACGATCCCCGCCGCGATGAAACCTAAGGGCACCCCGAATATCGATGCGGCCGGCCCTGGACGCTTAGCGGTTCCGTGCAACGACAGCTTGTAGAAACGCGATCGTTTTTGCCGTGGAATCGTCAGCAGCCCCCCGCTCCTCCGGACTTCGCGCGGCGTTCTGCTGAAAAGCATGCCCGACGTCCGGATAGCGGTGAAAGACATGTTCGACCCCGCTTGCCGAAAGCTTTTCCTCGATTTTGTCGACATCTTCCGGGCCGGGATTGCGATCCTTGCCGCCAAAAAACCCGATCACCGGACAGCGAATGTTTCCGAGCAGATCGAAAGGCGACGCGGTGCCGCCCCAGGGTTCGAACATGTCAGCACTGTAATAAGGAATGGCGCCGTCGATCTCCGGAATGCAGCTCGCGCCCAGGAAAGCATGGCGGCCGCCCATGCAGTGTCCCATGATGAATGTGCCGGTGGACTTTCGCACGGCGTCCGAACGGAAAAATTCGATTGTCGCGCGCATGTCGGCGACGATCTCGGCATCCTTGAGATATTGCTTGCGGTCGCGGATCGGAATAGCGGGATCTTGCCGGTGGGTGATATCCGGAATCGCAACCCGGTACGCTTCCCCGGTCAGCGCGCTGGCGATCCGCTGGGGGAAACCCTCCAGGCCGCTCCTGGGGAACATCAAGACGATCAGCGGCGCTGCTTCGGTCTTCGATCGCTCAAAAACGTGAACGTCCATGAAGCTGCCATCGACGGAAACGCGCTCGACAGTCGACATTTCGCAAGAACTCTCAAATTCCAGGCAGGGGTGCCGCTATCTTTTTTCGACGGCCGCTTTAATGGCGCGCTTGGCCTCGTCGTAGACATTCGCGGGTTTTGCATAAAGCTGTTGCATGAGCTTTTGCATCTCCTCGCCGCCCATCACGTCGACTTCGAAGTTGAGCCGCTGTGCGTCGGCGAGGAATTCCGGGTCCTTGGTGGTATCGACGAAAGCCTTTCGGAGCAACGCCACGCGGTCAGCCGGCACACCGGGCGGCAGCACGAAGGGGCGGCCCATCTCCTGGCGCGCAAACAGCAGCTCGAGCACCTGCCTGTGTACGTCGCTTTTCACCAGGTCCAGCAGCGACGGAACGCCGGGCAGCTCCGGATTGGACTTCATGCCGAGTTGCAGGATGACTCGGATTTTACCTTCGCTCAGTTTTTGCGCGCTCGACAGCTTGATGGCGCTCCACGGAACGCCACCTCGGCCATCGGCCTCCGCTCGCTCGATCGCCAGCATCATTCCGGCATCGCCCTGGTAGCCGGACACGACGCGGAATTTGGTGCCGAGAAACTGGTTGATCAGCATCGGATAGATCACGCCGTCGGTGTCGGCGCCTTCCGCCGCCAGCACCGCCTCGATCTGCTTTGCGTCGTCGATCGATCTGATCTTGCTGTCGCCTGACACGATCAGCACGTTGGTTTCACGGTTCAAGCTGCCCAGCCAGTTGAACTCAAGCGGCTTGAAGTTGAAGCTTTTGTCGAGCAGCAACGGGTCCAGCAATAAAGTCCGCTGCACCTGGCCGATGGCGGTCCCGTCACGCGGGGCGGTCGCGTAGAGCTGGTTGGCGAGGACAGCGCCGCCGGCGCCCGGCACGTTTTGGAAAACGATGGTCGGGTTGCCGGGGATATGCTTTGACAAATGACGGCTGAGCAGGCGCGCATAAGCGTCGTTCACGCCGCCGGGCGCCGAGCCCGCCATCAACGTGACCTGCTTGCCTTTGAAGAAGTCGTCGGCTGACGCAGGCCCTGGACAGAGCGCCACACAGCCGATCGCGAGGAGTGAAATCCAAATCCGCCTCGTCATCGTCTTCTCCCCTGAATTTTATTGAACCTGCGCTTTTGCGCTTTTCATTGCGACCGGCCTGCTCCCGGGCAAAGGCCGGTCGCTATCGTTTTTCCACCGCCGCTTTAATGGCACGCTTGGCCTCGTCGTAGACTTCCTTCGGCTTGGCATAAAGCTGTTGCATCAGCTTTTGCATCTCTTCGCCGTCCATGACATCGATTTCGAAATCGTGGCGCTGTGCCTCGCTGAGGAACTCGGGATCCCTGGTCGTGGCCAGGAAGGCTTTCCGCAGCATCGCGACGCGCTCCGCCGGCACGCCGGGGGGCAGCACGTAGGGTCGGCCCATTTCCGAACGAGCAAACAGCAGTTCCAGCACCTGCCGGTGCACGTCGTTCTTCACCAAGTCGAGAAGAGAGGGAACGCCGGCCAGTTCCGGATTCGGTTTCAAGGCCATTTGCAGGATGACTTTGATCTTGCCATCGGAGAGCTTTTGCGCGCTCGATGCCTTGATGGCGCTCCAGGGCACACCGCCGCGCCCTTCGACCTCACTACGCTCGATGGCGAGCATCATTCCGGCGTCGCCCGGATAGCCGGATACGACGCGAAACTTCGTACCGAGAAACTGATTGATCAGCATCGGATAGATCACACCTTCGGTGTCGGCGCCCCCGGCCGCGAGCACCGCCTCGGTTTTCCTGGCGTCTTCGATCGACTTGACCTTGCTGTCGCCCGACACGATCAACACATTGGTTTCGCGGTTCAGGCTGCCGAGCCAGTTGAAGTCGATGGGATTGAAGGCGAAGGTCTTGTCGAGCAGCAGCGGGTCGAGCAGCAAGGTGCGCTGTACCTGGCCGATGGCGGTTCCGTCGCGCGGCGACTTCTCGGCAAGCCGGTTGGCAAGCACGGCGCCGCCCGCGCCCGGCACGCTCTGAACAATGATCGTCGGATTTCCGGGAATATGCTTCGGCAGGTGGCGGGCGAGGAGGCGCGCGTAGGCCTCATTGACGCCGCCGGGATTCGAACCCGTCATCAACGTGATCTGCTTGCCCTTGAAGAAGTCGTCCGCCGCCGCCGGTCCGGAACCAAGGACCGCACAACCAAACGCCAACAGCGAAATCCAAAGCTGCCTTGTCATCGCTCTCGCTCCCCAGGCATATTATTATTGAAGCTGCGCTTCTGCGCCTTCATTGCGGGACCGCCTTGAACCTTGAAAAGGCGGCGGTCCCGTTTCTCAAAGGCCGTCGTTACGGCCGGCAGATTGCTAGTTGCGATAGTCAGGGAACAGCCGGTCGGCGAGACGCAGCATGCCCTTCCAGTCCTTGCCGCCGTCCCCCCTGCCCGCGTTCGAAGTCTTGGTCTGCTCAATGGCGTATTTCTGGACTTCCGGGTCGATCAGCACGATCTCGCGTCCGCCGGCGAGCGCTGCGATCTGACCCTGGCACGCGATTTCGAGCTGGTGATGCTGGACCATGGCCGCGCCGATCGATGGGCCGCAAACCAGCGAGCCGTGATTGCGCAGGATGGCGATGTTCTTGCCTTCGATGTCCTTCAGCAGCGGCGCGCGCTGGCGGATGTCGAATTCGAAGCCGCCGAACGGGTGGTAGGCGATCTTGCCCATGAAATGCATGGCGTGCTGGTTGATCGGCAAGAGGCCGTCCTTCTGCGCGCCGACACCCATGATCGCGGCGGTATGGGAGTGGATCGTGGCATTGATATCCGGGCGCGCCGCCATGATACCGGCGTGGATGACCAGCCCGCCGCCGCGCAGCTTGGAAAAGCCTTCCTGGCGCGGATTGCCCTCGAAATCGAACTTTACCAGCGATGAAGCCGTAACTTCCTCGAAAAAAGCGTCGGAATGCTTGATCAGCAGCGCATCGGGTTCGTCCGGAACGCGTACGCAAAGATGGTTATGGGCGAGATCGCAAATGCCCCAATGGCCCATCAGCCGATAAGCCGCCGCCAACTCCAGCCGGGCATTCCACTCAGCGTCGCTGACTGACAATGGATTATGCAAACCCTGGGCAGAAACCTGAATGTTCATTTTTCTTCCTCCCGGTATTTCGCGAAATTATCAATCCGCTTGACCTTAGCATGTCTGAACCGGACGCATGCTTCAAGTTATCCGGCGTGGGTGGATCGTGGCGCGCCTCGCGACGCACGCCGCAGCAAACTGGACGAAACTTGGAGGGCTCGATATCGTTTCACGACGTTTGAACAATGCGGGGGGAACGACGATGAAGGCGGTCTATTATCATGAAGCCGCCAAACCGCCCGAAGACCTGATTGACGTCGTCAAGGAATTTCCCCAGGCGAGCCTGGTAGCCGCAGGCAACCCTGCCGAGCTCGGCGAAGCCCTCAAAGATTGCGAAATCCTGATCATCAACAACCGCTCTTACACCGCGGACAATGCCAGGCTCATTCGCAATCAAGGAACGGCTCTGAAGTGGATCCAGTTTTCGACCTCGGGCATCGACAACGCCATGAAGAACGGCCTGCCGTCCGACGTGGTCGTCACCAATATCGCCGGGGTGCGCGCTTTTGCGGTCGCCGAGCACGCATTGATGCTGATGCTGGCCCTTGTCCGCCGCGTGCGCGCGACCGAAGGCGCGCGAAACCGTCAAACCTGGGCCCGGGACGAGATCACGCCATCCATGGACAACCTGGCGGGCAAGCAACTTCTTATCATTGGTCTCGGCGCCATCGGACGCGAGATCGCCCGGAAGGCAAAGGCGTTCGATATGAAAGTGACCGGCATCAGCCGCACGACCGAGAGCGTGCCGCATGTCGATCAGGTTCTGCCGCGGAGCGAGCTGAAGGCTGCCTGTGCGCGGGCGGATATGGTTGTGATCGCAGCCGGCGCGGACGCCGGTCAGTTGCTGAACCGCGAGGCGATCGCGGCAATGCAGCCGGCCGCCTTTGTGGTGAATGTCGCGCGCGGCCAGTTGGTCGACGAACCGGCGTTGATAGAGGCGCTGCAGGGCGGAAGGCTCGCCGGCGCGGGCCTCGACGTGGTGGCGACCGAGCCCTTGCCGAAAGGTCACGCGCTTTGGGAATTGGAGAATGTGATCATGACTCCGCATGTGGGAGGAGCCGGTAGCCAAGGAATAGGCGGCGGGCTCGGCAGCATCTTCGCGGATAATCTTCGTCGCTGGATCGACCGCAAACCCCTCACGAATGTCCTGATATCCCCGCAAGCGTGAGCTCCAACGTTGCAACGGTAAGGAGCGTTGGCCTAGGCTGGCGGGGAGGCATTTCGTTAGGCACGATCGGAGGCCCCGATGCTCTCTCGATTTATCCGCCACGGTATCCCTGCCGTTTTGGTGACGGCATTGTTCTCGTTGCCGGTCGCGGCGCAGGACGCCAGCCAGTTCTTCAGCGGCAAAACCATCGATCTCTACGTCGGCTTTGACGTCGGTGGCGGCTATGACCTGCGCATGCGGCTGCTTGCACGTCACATGGGAAAACATATTCCGGGCAATCCCACCATCGTGCCAAAGAACATGGAAGGCGCCGGAAGTCTGCGACTGGCGAACTGGCTTGCCAATGTCGCACCGAAAGACGGCACGGCTATCGGCATGATCGCCCGCGGGGCCGCCTTCGATCCCATTATCGGGCAGACGGCGGCGGCTCAATTCAAGGGTACGGATTTCGGCTGGATCGGCAGTACCAGCGATGAAACGAATGTCTGCGCAGTGATGTCGAAGACCGGCGTCGCCAAGTTCGAGGACGTGCTGACGAGGGAAACTATCGTCGGATCTACCGGCTTGTCCGACAGCGGAAAATTCCCGCTGGTGCTGAATGGGATGCTGGGTTCGAAGTTCAAACTGATTTCCGGTTACAAGGGGACGGGCGCGATCGTCCTGGCAATGGAACGCGGGGAAGTTGAGGGACGCTGCGGCTGGAACTGGTCCAGCATGAAATCGTCTCATCAGAACTGGCTCGATCAGAAAATCATCGTGCGGCTTCTTCAATTCGGACTCAAAAAACATCCCGAGCTTCAGGATGTGCCCTTGGTCATAGACCTGGCTAAGACGGAAGAGCAGAAGGAGATCATGAAGGCGATTTTCGCCAGCCAGACCATCGGCTGGCCGTTCCTGGCCCCGCCGGGAATTTCGGCAGATCGGCTCCATGTTCTGCGGCAGGCGTTTCAGGCAACCATGCAGGATAAGGAGTTTCTGGCAGAGGCCGCGAAGGCAGGGATCGACGTCCGGCCGCTTTCGGGTGAGCAAATAAAGGACATCGTCGCCGAAGTTTATTCCTTGCCGCCAGAACTGGCCGCCAAAGCCGCAGCGTTACTGAACGTCCGGGAATGAGTGGTTAGCTGACCTGCCGGGGCGGAAAACCCTTCCGGGCAGTCTTTTTTCGTCAACCTATAGTGCCTATATTGGTGGGTGCCGGGGTAACCCGGCTATGGCGATAAATGGACGTCGTAATAAGCCTTTCGGACCCGGGGGCAGTACCCGGCGGCTCCACCCAAGCCCAGCGTTAGGCTGGGTTTCGGCGGGGCCGAACTAGGATCGACGAGGGTGTAAAGGACGCTCTTTTGCTCGGCATGGTTCCGCCGTTATCGGGCCAAAGCACTAGTTGCAAACGACAACTATGCTCCGGTTGCTCAGGCCGCGTAAGCGGTTTGAAAAACCAAGTCTGAAGCCCTAGCGGGTTAAGCTCCGTTAGGCGGGGTTCGGAGGCACCTGGCAACAGAAGCCTCCACTGATTTCCAAATCCTCGTCATTCAGGAAACTGCGCAGCAGCTGCGCGCGGTCCCGACCGCCCCGGAAGAATACCTGCCCGACGAACGGCTTTACGATCCTGCTCGGCGCCCGGGTGGATCCGTGTCCCCCATACACTCTGCATTGAAGGCCTAATTCTCCGAGCTTGTTACCGGCGGCTGCGGAGCGGGCTGAACGGGCGTCGTCTCCAACTTGTCGCGGATGCTCTTCAGTCGCATTTTGAGTACGTTCAATTCTGCCTGCATTTCACCGAATTGGGCGGCAAGAGCGGTTTGCTGTTGCACCACCCTGTCGAGCTGACCAGAAAGGCTGCCAGCGCTGCGCTCAACCCTGGCATCGAGATCGGTGAACCTTTTGGCCATAGCAGCGTACTGATTGTCTGCAGCAGAAACGGAGCTGATGCTCCGGTCCAACTTGGACTCGAGTCCGGCAATCGTTTTCGCAATGTCAGCGCGCTGGCTCTCTGCGGCTGAAATCGCACCGATGCCGGTATCCAATTTGGCCTCCAGCCCGGCGATCAGTTTGGCGATGTCAGCATGCTGACTGTCTGCGGCAGAAATGGCGCCGATGCTCCGATCCAACTTGGCCTCAAGCCCGGCGATCGTCTTGGCAATCTCAGCGCGCTGGTTCTCTGCGGCAGAAATGGCGCTGGTGCCCCGCTCCAGCTTGGCCTCCAGCCCGGCGATCGTTTTGGCAATGTTAGCGTGCTGGTTATCTGCAGCAGAACTGCGGTTGCTGCTCTGATCCAACTTGGCGTCGAGCTCGTTGATTCTCGCCGCGATGGCCGCGTACTGATTGTCTATCGACGCAAAGCGTCCGGCCGATAATGTGAGCCACACGGTCATAATTGCAACGATGACTCCCGGCGCAATCCAATCTCTAGGTGTCATTTGCCGTCCCGTTTTTCCCGCCTGAACTTAGCACGTCCTGACCCGCCCATTATCAGGATGGCAGGAGGGCTTCAGGCGAGAAGGCGGCGCTTGGGGCCTTTCGGCCGGCCATGATGACGGGATCGGTGCACACCAAAACCGGGACTGCGCCACAGGTGCGAGCCGGATTACCGCCGCGTTAGCCCGATGCTTTACGGACAGATCGCGCGGCAACGCGTTGTTGGTCTGCGCATTCCCGCTCTGCCTTTTCGGCCTGCGAAGCATATTGCTCCGCAGTCTGGCG
>DASSPI010000029.1:0-12247 GCA_035699705.1 Xanthobacteraceae bacterium | reverse complement strand
GAATAGCCTTTTCCTTCGATCACGAAGATCAGCAGCCCGCCCTGGTGCGTGTGCTTGCCGGACTTGGTGGTGATCGTGTGGAGGAACACGCGCCACTGCTGTAGCGGCCGGTCCTTGAACTCGGGATAGACCGGGTCCATGAAGAATTTCAGCTTGCCCTGGCGCGCCTGGAACACCTCCATCTCGTCGTGCCGTAGCACGACCGGGCCCTTGAGGTTGCGCTCCTTGAGCGCTGCGCGCTGGCGGAGCACGGCCTCATAGGGATTGTCCTTGATCGGCGGGCGTTCCCGCTCTCTTGTGCGCTCGATTTCAGCCATTGTTTATCGTCCCTCTGCTTTATTCGCTGTGTCCGCCTCAAGCGCGGCCAGGATGTCATCGAGCGTCGGCGTGGCGACCTTGGTGAAGCCGGTCCGTTTCATCGCATTGCGCTTCGAAGCGTCGGTCAGCTGCCGCAGCCGCGCGCCGGAGAAGCCCTCGGTCATCGGCGCGATTTTTGCCACGATGGCGTCAATGTCCTTGCCCGGCTCTACCTTCGGCATCCGTAATCCAATGCGCAGGATTTCCGCGCGTCCCCCCGCATCGGGCAGGTCAACGGCGATATGCACGCCGAAGCGGCCGGGCCGCAGCACTGACGGATCGATCAGGTCGATGCGGTTGGTGGCGCCCAGCACGATCACGCGGGAAAGCTGCTCGACCCCGTCGAGCTCAGCCAGCAATTGTCCGACTACCCGATCGGTGGTCATCGAGCCCACGTTGACGCCTCGGATGGGCGCGATGGCGTCGAGCTGGTCGAAGAAGATCACCGTCGGCGCGACTTGGCGGGCGATGCGGAAGATCTGGCGCAAGCCTTCCTCGGTTTCGCCAAGCCATTTGGTGAAGATTTCCGGCCCGTCGATGGAGATGAAGTTCACGCCGCATTCGTTGGCCAAAGCCTTGGCGAGCAAGGTCTTGCCGGTGCCGGACGGTCCGTGCAGCAGGGCGCCGACATGCGGCGGCAGGCCGCTGGCGATCAACAGCTGCGGGTTGCGCAGCGGCAGCTCGACCGTGTCCTGCAGCCGCTGCTTGACCTCGGCGAGGCCGCCGATGTCGCTCCAGGAGACATTCGGAACCGAAATCAGCGTCTCGCGCAGCGCCGAGGGGCGGATCTGCGAGAGCGCCATCTCGAAGTCTTCCTGCTCGACTCGCAAATCCTGCAACGGAATGCGGAAGGCGGCGCGATGGTCGGCAAGGTTACCGGCGCTTCGGCGCATGGCGGAGAGGCCGGCGTCGCGGCAGAGTTCCATCAGGTCGGCGCCGAGGAAGCCATGTGTACGCTTGGCGATCTCGTCGAGAAATTTCTGCGCGCCGTCCGAGAGCGGCATCTCGCGGGTATGTACCTCGAGGATTTCGCGCCGGCCGGCGACGTCGGGAGGGCCGATGAAGATTTCGCGGTCGAAGCGGCCGGGACGACGGAACGCCGGGTCCACCGCAGCGATGCGGTTGGTGGTCGCGACCACAATGACGGAGTCGACGCGCTTCAGTCCGTCCATCAGGGAAAGCAACTGCGTCACCGTACGGGTGTCGGCGTGCGCGCCGGTTTCCCCGCGCTTCGGCGCCATGGCGTCGAGCTCGTCAATGAAGATGATCGCGGGCGCGTGGTGGCTCGCTTCGCTGAACATGCGGCGGAGATTGGCTTCGGTCTCGCCGGTATAGGTACCGATAACGTCGGGACCGTTGATGTAATAGAAGCGTGCGTCCACTTCGTTGGCGACGGCGCGGGCCAAATGCGTCTTGCCCGAGCCCGGCGGCCCGTAAAGGATGATACCGCGCGGCGGGTTGATGCCGAGGTGGCGATAGACGTTGGGGAATTTCAGCGGCAGCTGCACCAGCTCGCGGATCAGCTTGATCTGCTTGGCGAGCCCGCCGACGTCCTCGAAGGTGATGTCGAAGGCGCCATCCGGCAGGTGCGAGTCGTGATAGTTGATGATGACTTCGGTCGACTCGTCCACATAGCCGGGGCCGTCACTGACCTTGTTGATCTCATAGGTCGTGCCGGCATGCGAATTGGGGAAGGGGACATAGACCACCGCGCCGTTGCTGGCGGGCGTC
This sequence comes from Xanthobacteraceae bacterium, assembly GCA_035699705.1. Lineage (GTDB taxonomy): Bacteria > Pseudomonadota > Alphaproteobacteria > Rhizobiales > Xanthobacteraceae > CANKHA01. The sequence continues at coordinate 10,159 of DASSPI010000029.1, read as the reverse complement.
TTGTTCTCGGCCATCACCTTCTTCAGGTGTGGGGAGAGGTCATGCGCAAGCGAGACGTCCACGGCGGGACGCAATTCGATGCGCTTGACCGGGCCAAGCTTGGCCTTCTCGATCTCGACGTCTTCGTTGAGATGCGCCTTCAGCGCCTGCCGCACGAAGCGGTCGAGCCGGATGATGCCCGAGCTTTTGTCCTCGTCCATCGGCGGGTCGAGCCGGACGATGATGCTGCGGCCGCGGTCAGTGGCGACACGGACAAATTCTTCGGCCGCAAGGCCGAGCTTCTGCATCAGCGCAGCGTCAAGCCGGACGGCCAGCCGCGCGCTTGCGCCGAACTCATTCGCCAGATGATCGACGGTCGCATGCACATGCGGAATCCCGCCTTGCGCGTGACCGGCGTGCGAATGACTGATGTCATCCATTCTTTTGCGCCCTGTGTTCCGGGGCTTCTTCCTGGACCTCGAAGCCGCAGCCGCGATCGACGCCGAGCGCATCGAACCAGTTCGGCTCGACCGCCAGGAATTTCGCCGTCTCCCCGGTGTCGGTGTTGAAGTGCTGCACGATGATGCCGTCGTCGCGCAGCGGCAGGTTGAGCACGTCGCCTTTCTTCCAGCTGTGCTTCACACCGTCGATCGAGGTGTAGCCCTGACCCTGCAGGATCATGATCACCTGGCCGCCCTGGAATTTTATGCGACCGGAACGGCTGCCCGGCGGGATTTCCTGCTGGTAGACCATCATCATGTTGACGCAGAGGTCCTTGATGTTCGGATGCATGTACCAGCGCATCTGACCCATCTGATTGGTCTCGAGCGGGAGATCCTTCTCCTTGACGACTTGCAGGCCCTTTCCCCTCTGCTCGCGTTGCTCATCCCGCAGCGCGATCAGCTCGCCCCACATGTTTCTTTCGGCGAGCTTTTTCGTCCGTTCAGTCGTCATTGATTTCTCCCACACCGGTACAAGCCGGACGTATTCTTGATCAGCAGCGGCCGAAAACCGCGGTTAAAGTCGGTTAAAGAGCTTGCGCGCATTCCCGCTCAGGAGTGCCTTCTGCATCTCGTCGTCGATGCAGTCGGTGTTCTCCACCACCCAGTTGGCCGGGTCGAGCGTCTGGTGCGGCCAGTCGGAGGAGAAGCAGAACAGATCTTTGGCGTGGCACATTTCGAGCAGCCAGGCAAAGTGCTTGCGGTTCTTCGGCATGGTGATCGGCTGGGTGGAGAAGCGCACGTGGTCGAGCACATATTGGCTCGGCAGCTTGTGCAGCTTCTTCTCGCCGGTTGCGAGCTTGCGTTCTACCAGCGCGATATCGCCGCCCGAGCCGAGATAGAAGTCGTCCATCCGCAGCATGAAATCGGGCAGCCACCAATAGCCGCCTTCCTGGAAGATCACTTTCTGGTTGGGATATTTGTCGAACATGCCCTGCACGATCATGGCGGCGAGATGCGCCATGCAGTTGCCGGCGGGCGCATTGCCGAACAGCTCGATCCAGGTGCGCGCGCCGTTCCACAGCGGCGTGAAATGCGGGAAGAAGCCTTCGCTGTGGCAGGTCAGCGTCAGCCCGAATTCCTGCATGGCGTCGAGGATCGGATCGAATTTGGCATTGCCGAGCGGCTCATAAAGCGAGCTGAACGAGCTATAGACCGTGACGAACTGCTTGTGATGGCCGACGCGGCGGATTTCCTCCGCGCCCATGAAGGGATCGCGGTGGCAGATCATCAGCGAAGCCTTGATGCGCGGGGAGACCGGGAAAACCTCGTTGATCAGGTAATCGTTATGCGCCGCCGCAATCGCCGCGATCATCGGCTCGTTGAAGATGCTCTGCGGCCGGTTATAGCCCGGATTGAGGATGACGGTGTCGGTGCCGAACTGATCGAGGATCTTGATTACGTCCGCGCCGGTGGCGGCGACGCCGTGAGTGTCCTGGCCGACGCCCGGCTTCTCGTTCGCCGGCTCCGGATTATATTCCAGGCTGCCTACCGGATAGTGGAAAAGCAGGCTCTGGAACGGCTCCTTCAGGTAGCTGCGGATCGTCTTCCACGACGGCGTGAAATGGAAGTCGGTGTCGATGACTTCCATCTGCCGGATTTTCGGATTGATCGGATCCGGAAAAACCGCTTCGGCTTTTTCGCGCTCGAAGGCAGCATGTGATGCTTCGTTCATGACGTCGTTCCTTTGCCGTAAGGCGATGGTCAGGCGTAGAGGATCACCTGATCGCCATCGGTCTTCACTTCATAGGTGCGGATTTTCTCGCTCTCGTCGTAGCAATGCTCTCCGGTCGCGATGTCGAAGGCCCAGTTATGCCAGGGGCAGCGCACGACGGTGCCGCCATTGGTGATTTCGCCGTCGCACATCGAAGCGCCCTTGTGCACGCAGCGGTTGCTCATGGCATAGAATTTACCGTTGGAGCGGAACACGGCGACGGTCGCCCGGCCGGCCTGGAAGGCGCGCCCTTTGCCTTCGGGAATGTCGTCGATCTTGCCGATCAGGTATTCCTTCATCGCCGCGTCCTTATTCCGCCGCCGAGAGTTTCGCCGCCGGCACTGCCGGGGGCAGCGCTTCGGCGCTGTCTTCCGTTTCCGCCCGGTAGAAGCCGCGCGTGGTGAGAATGGGGGAGTCCGTCATCGTGAACAGATAGGCCGGTTGGCGGCCGGGATTCACGTGGCGGTGCCAGCTCCAGTTCGGGATCGCGACGGTGTCGTGCCTGCCCCAGTCGACTTCCTTGTCGACGAACATGGTGCGGCCTTCGCCCTGAATGACGAACGCGATCGAGCTCGCGGTCGAGCGATGCAGGCGGCCGGTGAAACCGGGCGGCAGCATCTGGATCTGGCATTTCATCGTGGGCAGGCAGGGCCCGCCGTTGGTGGGATTGATGTATTCGAGCAGGTGACCGTGATAGGGATCGGCGGCGTCGGCTTCCATGGTTTTGAGGACGCGCAGGGTTTCTTTCCAGGGATAGCGGAAAGGCCTCGCGCCCAGGCTCTTCTGCGCCCCGTTGCGATAGAGCACATCCGTCAGCGACTCCGCGCCGGTCTGCTGCTGTGAAATATCGCCGGGCTCTTCGTAGAAATTCAGGTTCATGCCGACGGTGAAGGGCACGTCGAGCGCGTCCATCCAGATCGCATCCCGGTCGCTCTCGTTGTGATGGTCGTGCCAGGCCCAGCTCGGCGTCAGCACCAGATCGTAAGACTCCATCGGCAGCGGACGGCCATCCACCACGGTGAAGACTTTCTCGCTGCCCTGGATCGAGAAGCGCAGCGCATTGATCGTGTGCCGGTGCGCCCAGGCGATCTCGCCCGCTTTGACCGCCTGCATGCCGGCGACGAGGTTCTGCACCGTGCCGCGCGGCAGCTTCGGATTGGTGAACATCAGGGCGCGGCGGGCAGTGTGGCTTTCGGTCATCGCCGTGCAGGCCTGCTGCAGGATATGCTGCATGTCGGTCCAGCGCCAGACATGCGGAATTCCGGCGGGCATCGGCTCGATGAAAAGCTGGCCATTGCCGCCCCGGCGGACATTCTGAGGGCGATTGGCGTCGATCTGCCATTGGCCGCGCAAATTCGCGCTGGCCATCCGGGCTTCCAAGTCGCGCATGCGCGGATCGGCTTCGATATCTGCCATCGGACGCTCCCTAAATGCCGGCGGTCTTTTTCGGTCGTTGTCGGTCGTTTATCGACCCCAGGGCCGCGCGGCAAAATAGTATGGCTGCCATACTAACTTGTCAACGGCCGCCGTCTGTGATCGGATTGGGCAGTTTAGCGCAGCGGCCGGGTGCGGCCAATGAAGGGTTCTTGCCGGATGGCGACGAGCAAAGACGTTTCCTCCCCGACGGGGTCGCCAACGATACCGGCCACCGCCGGGCTCGGCTTTCACCTGCGCGAGGCCTACCGGGCCTTCAGCCGCGAATTCCATGCCCGGCTCGCGCGCCACGGCATTACCCATGCGCAATGGGTCATTCTGTGGTTTCTTTCCCAGGCCGGAAGCCTGACGCCGCTTGAGCTGTCGCGCCGCGCGGGAATCCAGAAGGCCTCCGCCACCTCGGTGATCGATGCGCTCAAGAATCGCCGCCTTATCCGCGGCGATCAGGACAGCGTGGACCGCCGCAAGATCAACCTGCATCTGACGCCGGCCGGCCTCGACCTGATGCAGGACCTGCTGGCCTGCGCGGCCGCCGCCAATGCCGACGCGCGCGCCGGTTTTTCCGACAAGGAGCTGGAGACGCTGCTGCGGCTTCTGCGCGGGGTGACCGCCAATCTCGAAAGCAGGGGGTCGGGCGCGCGCTGATCCCCGCGCTACCAAAGTCCGACGGCCATCGGCTTGTCGGTGGCCCAGCCTGGGTTATCCTCGTTGTGAGCGGTCGAGACGGGGATGAAGAGCATGAATGGCGATGCAGCATTCGTTGGCAGCATACCGCAACATTACGACCAAGGCCTGGGACCGATGATCTTCGTTGACTCCGCCGCCGATATCGCGCGGCGCGTCACCGCTTCCAACCCGACGCGGGTACTGGAGACGGCAGCCGGCACCGGCATCCTCACGCGCTGCTTGCGCGATCACTTACCGGCCGCCGCACATCTGACCGCGACCGATCTCAATGCGCCGATGCTCGAAATCGCGCGCGCAAAGTTCCGGTCCGGCGAGCAGGTTGAATTTCAACCCGCCGATGCTACGGCGCTGCCTTTCGCGGATGGCGGCTTCGACGTGGTCGTGTGCCAATTCGGCGTGATGTTCTTTCCGGATAAAGACAAATCCTATCGCGAGGTTTATCGCCTGCTCGCTCCCGGTGGGAGGTACCTGTTCAATGTGTGGGATTCGCATCGTCATAATCCCTTCGGAAGGATCGCGCACGAAACCGCCGGAAGGTTTTTTCCTGCTGATCCCCCTCAATTTTACAGCGTGCCGTTCTCTTGCTACCAGATCGATCCGATCAAGGAATCCCTTATTGCGGCGGGCTTCACCGACATCAACGTTGCGGTGGTCAAACTGGAGAAGGAGATTTCAGATGCGGCGATGTTCGCGCGCGGGATCGTTTATGGTAACCCGCTTATCGATCAGATTCGCGCGCGCGGCAGTGTCGCGCCTGAACGAGTGTTTGATGCGCTTGTGCAGGAGCTTCGCCGGGAATTCGGGTCCGATCCTGGACGCATGCCCCTTCAGGCGATCGTATTTTCTGCCAAGAAATCGTCCTGATGCGCGGCTTGGCGATCGAAGGCCTCAGGTATTGCCGCCTTCGTTGAAGATGTCGCCCATGCCGGACTGCACGCCGTTCTTCTTCAGCTCCTGCAGGAACAGCTTGTGGATGCGCGGGTCCTGGTCCTCGTATTCGATCTGCGCGCCGCCCTTCTTCGCATCCTGATCGACGCCGAGGAAAATCTGCCGCTTCTGCGCGGTGAAGGGATAGCGCAGACTGCCCATCGCGAGCGCCAGATAGCGGGCAGGGTAGGGGCTGGTGTTGAAATGCTGGTGGAAGATCTGGTCCACCGGCGCGAAGACCACGCCCGGCTTCCAGTCGATGCGGATGAAGTCCTTGTCGCCTTCGCGCCAGAACAGCGAATAGCCGTTACCCTTCAGCGTCAGCACATGGAAATCCGGGCCGTGGCGATGGCCCTTCTTGTAGGTGCCGACCGGCATCTCGGAGGTGTGTGCATGCATGATGCCTTCGCCCAGTGCGAAGCGCATGTTCGAGCTTTTCGCGCCGCGCCGGTCCCAGGCCTCCAGCTTGAAACCGGCGACGTCGGAGACGAAATTGGTTTCCCACATGAAGCGGCCGCGCTGCGTCTCCACCATCTCGCCTTCGCCCTGGAAATAGTTCTCCTTGCCGGTGCGTTTCCTGAACACCGCGGGATTGTTGAAGATGAAATCGTGGTCGTAGAACTGGTTCATCATGGCGGTGAGATTGTTCGCCGAGATGAGCCGCGCCTTCTCGCTGCCGGAGGCGTTGAAATGCTGATAGGCGACATTGAGCGGCAGCGCGAACAGGCTGTTCGGTCCCCATTCGAAACTGTGGGTCTTGCCGTCGATCTCGATCTTGGTGCTGCCGCTGCCTGACAGAACGTAAATCACCTCTTCATAAAGGTGGCGCTGCGGCGCGGTTTTGCCGCCCGGCGGCAGGTCGATGACGAACAGCGACATGAAGTCGCCCCGTCCCTTCAGGTGAACAAAGGCAGCCGGCACGTCCGCGCGGTCCCAGCGCTGCGTCTCCACCCGGTGCAGATCGACCGCGAATTCTTCGAGGATCGGCACACCTTCGGCCTGCGCCCATTCAAGGTAAGGGTCGCGCAGGAAGTTCGCGCCCGCCATGACCTGCGAACTGTCCGCGATCGGTGCCTGGTTATTCATTCTTCTACTCCCGCTGCGCGTGCACGCTACGAACTCCCGCGTGAATGCAAAAGCCTTTTTTTGCCGCGGGGAAATGGCTGGACAGAAAAGGCAAACTTTGCGACTTTGCAAAAAACAAAATCAATGTCGCTTTTCTAGGGAGTACCATGGATAAAGTCGCTTTTCCCTACCGTTCTTCCAGTCATCTGATCCTGATGCATGTCGTGGCCGAGTCCGGCGCCTGGGAAAAGCACGGGCTGCGGGTCGATTACGACTACAAGATCGGCTCACTCGACGCGCAGGCCGGCATCGAATCCGGCGAGCTGGAATTCTGTGGCGGCAATCACGTTTCAACTTACGGGCTGCGCGCGCGCGGCTCGAAGTGGGTCTATCTCGGCCAGACCGTCAACAATGTCTATCACAGCCTTGTTGTCCGCGCCGACGCCGGCATCAACAGCGTCAGGGATCTTCGCGGCAAGAAGCTGGGCGGCGTCGGCTCGCATCCGATCCTGAACAACTGGCTCTATCTGAAGCAGCGCGGGCTCGATCAGGACCGCGACGACTACGAGTTGGTCTGCCAGGAAGAATACAAGCCCGGCACGATGGATCCGTTGGAGCCGGAAAAGAAGCTGCCGCCGCTTTGGCATTGGGTGCGCGACGGCATTGTGGACGCGGCTTTCGTCGGCATGCCGTCGAGCCTCTTCGCCAAGGAAGCCGGTCTGAAGGTGATCGACGTGGAGCCGCTGCCGATGATTCAATTCAGCAGCATTTCGACCAATCTCAACTTCGTGCAGAAGCATCCCGATCTGGTCGAGCGCTTCATGAAGGGATTGCTGGAAGGCATCGCCTTCTTCAAGACCCGCCCCGACAAGGCGATCGAGATCATCCAGCGCCGCTACACCAAGGCCGGCCAGATGACGCTGGAGCAGGCCGCGCTCACCCATCGCGCGCTCGACAGCGTGTTGGAAGCCAAGATGTTCCCGACCATGAAAGCGATCGCCAACGTCTATCAAGAGGCGCTGCGTCAGGACAAGGAAGACGCCGCCAAGGTCAATCCGATGGAGCTTTGGGATCTGCATCACCTGCGCCGGCTCGACGACGCGGGCTTCATCGACAGCCTCTACGGCAATCAGCGACCCTCACACTGAGTAGGAGCGTAATACCATGAGACGCCTGATGTTCGGTCTCGCAGCGGCGTTGCTGATGTCCAGCAGCGCGGCGGCGCAGGAGCCGGTCAATTTTGCCGGCAAGACGATCACGATGATCATCGGTTACGCGCCGGGCGGCGGTACCGACACCTCGGGACGCCTGATCGCCCAGTTCCTCGCCAAATATCTTCCCGGAAGCCCCAATGTCATTGTGGAGAACCGGCCGGGCGCCGACGGCGTGACGGCGATGAACTTTTTCTACCAGCAGGTGAAGCCCGACGGGATGACGCTGACCATGGCGTCGAGCACGCAGGGCGATCCCGTCGTCTACAAGCAGCCGCAGGTCAAATACGATCCGACCAAGCTCGAAATAATCGGCGGCATCGGCCGCGGCGGCTCCACCGTGGTGATCCGCAAGGACGCGGAGGAGCGTCTCTACGACAAGTCGAAGCCGCCCGTGGTCATGGGTGCGGTCGGCGGCGTGCCGCGCTCCGGCATGCAGACCACGGCTTGGGGCATCGAGATCCTCGGCTGGAACGCCAAATGGGTGCTCGGTTATCCCGGCACCAATGATCTCTTTGTTGCGCTCGAGCGCGGCGAGATCGACATGACGGCGAGCAGCAATCTGTTCCAGGTGCAGAAACTGCTCGATACCGGCAAGGTCAAGGTGCTGACCCAAACCGGCATCATGGAGAACGGGAAATTCTCGGGGCGCTCGGAATTCGGTGACGTGCCGGTGTTTCCTAACCAGGTGGAGAGCAAGCCAAGGAATGCGGTGCAGGACCAGGGCTACCGCTACTGGTTTGCGCTTGTGATGCTCGACAAGTGGCTGGCGCTGCCGCCCAATACGCCGAAGCCGATGGTTGCGGCCTATCGGGAAGCCTTCAAGAAGATGGCGAAGGACCCGGAATTCCTCGAGAAGGGCAAGAAGATGAGCCAGGACTTCGAGGCGCAGACCGGTGAGGACGTTCAAAACCTGATCGTCACGCTCGGCAAAACCTCGCCGGAAGCCTTCGAATATATCCGTGCAATGATGAAGCGGCAGGGTATCGGCGACTGACCAAACAAACAGGCGCAGCGGGACGTCAGAAATCCGCGCGTTACACCTAAGGGAGCGGAAGATGAGACGCTTGTTCGCTACCGTCGCAACGATGCTGACGCTGTGCGCCACGGCCTTCGGACAGGCTCCGGTCTCGTTCGAGGGCAAAACCGTCACGATGCTGACCGGCGCGCCGGCTCCCGTGTCGTTCGAGGGCAAAACCGTCACCATGATGATCGGTCCGCCGCCCGGCGGCGGCACCGATACCGCGGGTCGGATGATCGCGGCGTCGCTTGCCAAGCATCTGCCGGGCAACCCGAACATCGTGGTGCAGAACATGCCCGGGGCGGACGGCATGGTGGCGATGAATTATTTCGTCCAGCACGCCAAGCCGGACGGGCAGATGATCATCATGGCCACCGGCACGCAGGGCGATCCGCTGGTCTATCGCGGCCCGCAATCGCGCTATGACGCAACCAAGCTTGCAATCGTCGGCGGCGTCGGTCGCGGCGGGACCATCGTGGTCATCCGCAAGGATGCCGAGGACCGGCTGTATGACAAGACCAAGCCGCCGGTGATCATGGGCGCCGTCGCCGGCGTACCGCGCGCGGGCATGCAGACCACCGCCTGGGGCATCGATCTGCTGGGTTGGAATGCGAAATGGGTGGTCGGCTATCCCGGCACCAACGATCTGTTCGTCGCACTCGAGCGCGGCGAGATCGACATGACCGCGAGCGGCAATTTCTTCCAGGTCGGCAAGCTGTTGCAGGGCGGCAAGGTCAAGGTGCTGAATCAGAGCGGCACGCTCGCGGGCGGTAAAATGGTTCCGCGCCCGGAATTTCCCGACGCCCCGGTCTTCACCAACGAGCTGCAGGGCAAGCTCCCCTCCGGCGTGCAGGCAAAGGCCTTCAATTACTGGTTCAGCCTCGTGGTCTTGGACAAGTGGCTTGCTTTGCCTGAGGGCACGCCGGCCCCGATCCTGCAGGCCTATCGCGAGGCCTTCGACAAGATGTCGAAGGATCCGGAATTCATCGAGCGCGGCAGGAAGATGAGCGAGGATTTTGCGCCGCAAGGCGGCAAGGATGTGCAGGAGCTGCTGAAGACGCTGGGCGACACCACGCCGGAAGCGCTCGATTACATCAAGAACATGCTGAAGACGCAGGGCATTGGGTAGTTCCTTAGCCGCGGCGCTTCTTCTCCCTCTCCTCGTTGGGGCGAGAGGGTCGGGGTGAGGGCGGTCGAGCCTAAGAGAGTCTGTAACCCCTCACCCGGTTCGCTTCGCTCACCACCCTCTCCCTATGGGAGAGGGAAGAATAAGAAAAACGGCCGCCCCAATGGAGCGGCCGTTTTGTTTGTGAGCGAACGCGGAGTCTTAGGCTTCCGCCTTGACCCCGGTCGGCCGGGCGCCCAATGCCGCGCCCTGGTGACGGTCCTCGCCCGGCGGGATGCGCAGGTCGATGACGCAGACCTTGCCGGCGCGCAACGCCGCAACGCCCTTGTCGATCGCCGCTTTCACCTCGGAGCTCTTTGTCACCGGGCCGATGCCGATGGCGCCTTGCGCTTCGCAGAGCTTGGCGATGTCGGTGGTCGGATTCGACGAAGCCTGGCCGATCCAGCGGTTCTTCGGCTCGCGCCCGCGGGTGACCGCCACCGTCTCCTGATGCAG
>DASSPI010000028.1:0-8637 GCA_035699705.1 Xanthobacteraceae bacterium | reverse complement strand
CGAAGCGAAGGCGGCGGCAGCGACGGCGGCGGAGACCGATATCGGCTGGGGCCACCAGATCCGCTCTTACGTTTTGCAGCCCTATCAGATGGTGAAGGACCTGCGCACCGGCGTGCAGACCTCAAATACCGGCGGCGTGCTTGACGGCGACCTGGATTCCTTCATGGCCGCGACCTTGGCGCAAAAGGCCTTCGGCACCGCGCCCGAGCATGTCGAGGACGTGGAGTAAGCAGCGCGATCGCGCTAGAGGCTGCCCAGCCGGATCCCCGCGCGTAAAAATTTCTGCGGATCGACCGCGTCTCCGTCGATGCGCGTTTCATAATGCAGATGCGGGCCGGTGGAGCGGCCGGTGGAGCCGATGCGGCCGATGGTCTGCCCGATGCGGACAGTCTGCCCGACCGAGACATTGAGCTCCGACAGATGGCCGTAGCGGGTGCTAAGGCCGTTGCCGTGGTCGATCTCGACCAGCTTGCCATAGCCGCCATTCCAGCCGGCCTCGGTGACCTTGCCGGCGGCGGTGGCGCGGACCGGGTCGCCCATGCTGCCGCGGAAATCGAGCCCGCTGTGCATGGCCGGCGCGCGGATGAAGGGATCCATGCGCACGCCGAAGCCGGAGCTGGTGTCGATTTCGCCCATCAGCGGCTTGCGTAGCGGCACGTTGGACAGGGTGCGGTTGAGCGAGTCGACCTGCGCGCGCGCCACATTGATGCGATAAAGCTGGCGCTCGAAGTTGCCTGCATCGTTGCGCGGCTTCACCGGAATAAACGGTCCGCCGGTGCCGCTTCCGGCCAGCACCGACGGCGCTTTGCCTGCATTCAGGCCGAGCTCGTTGAGCACGCCGCGAATGCGGCGCGCCTTGGCGTCGTAGCTCTCTTCCATCGAATTGAGTGCCGCCACCTGCGAATTCTCGATCCGGTCGAGCGAAGCCTGTACGCGCGCCAGCATCGCCTCCATGCCTTTGGCTTTTCCGGCGACTTGCGTTCCGCGATTTGCCGGTGTGCGGGATTCCAATCGCGCTTCGCGATCGGGCGGCGCGGTGAAGATCACCTTCTCGCTGATCGGCGAGGGCTTCGGCGTAGTCAGGGGCAAGTCGACCGGCTGTCCGCGCGGCGGCGCTTTGATCGATCCGGTGATGGCCGGGTCCGCGATCGACGTCATGCTGGCAGCGCGCTGTTCCAGCGCCGTTTGGCGGCGAAGCAGCTGATCGAGCTTCTGCTCGAATTTTTCCTGATCGAGCATCTGGCGGCCGGTGAGCCGGTCGATCTGCGCGCGCAATTCCGCGACGCGGTCTTCATAGGCAAATTGCATCTCGGCCTGCCGGCCGATCAGCCGCGTGAGCACGTCCTCGCGAAAGGCGAAATAGGTGCCGGTGGCGACGGTCCACACCGCCATGATGACGAGCGTGCCGATGACGATCCAGAAGGCCACCGGACCGAGCCGCACCTGGTGGCCGGCGTGACCCAGGATGTAGTCCCGCGCGGTTGCGGCATGGCGGGCAACCGGGTGCGGGCGGTTGTGATGCGGATGGTGGCGCGCGGAATGCCCGGCATGCGGGTGATAGGCTTCGGACCGAGACGACGACATCGACGCTCCCATGCCGGTCCGCACATGGACAGCCGGCCACTAGATGCGCCGTTATCGGTCCGACGTGGTTAATTTTCCGGAAACAGGATCATGACAGGATGCGGGAATGGTAAATTTTACAATGCCTTCGCCGCCTCGAGCACTTCCTCCGCATGACCCTCGACCGAAACCTTAGGCCAGATCCGGGCGATGCGGCCTTGCTTGTCGATCAGGAAAGTCATCCGCATCACGCCCATGTATTTGCGGCCGTACATGGATTTCTCGCCCCAAGCTCCATAGGCCGTGAGCATCTTGCGGGTCTCGTCGGAAGCCAGCGGGATCGAAAGATCATATTTGGCCTTGAATTTGTCCTGCGCCTTCACCGGGTCGGCCGAGACGCCGAGGATGGCGGTGTCGGCGCGTTGAAAGGCTGCGCGCAGCTTGGAAAAGGCCTGCGCCTCGCGGGTGCAACCGGGGGTATCGGCCTTGGGATAGAAATAGAGCACGAGGTTCCGGCCGGCAAAGTCGGACAGCGAAATCTCGCCGCCGCCGTCCCGCGGCAGGGAAAAGGCCGGGGCCTTGCTGCCCGGGGTCAGTGCCACAGTCATGCGCCTTCCTTTCGTCGCTTTCCAAGGGTCAAGGTTCCCAACATGATAGGGGAAGTGGCTGGGTCGGGGGTCGCGATTTTTGCTCTGACATCCCAGCCGTCAACGACGATTCGCCGGCCTGGCGATATTCCGTTGGCTGTCAGCTTGGGCGGGCGGGCGCCCGGTTAGGGAATGGTGAAAAAAAAACGCAGCATCCCCGGCCTGCCGTCACTTCGAAGATTGAAGGCCGGCCTGCATCAGCGCTCGCGGGCACACAAGGCCCAACGGTCCGCTCCGCCGCGCTCGATGGCTGCGGCGCTGTGGCGGCGCGTTCGTCCCATCCTGCAACGGCCGCTGCTGCGACGCTCGCTGATCGGCGTCGGCGCGGTGCTTGCGATCATCGGCCTGGTATTCGGCGGACTCTGGTGGCGGCTGGGCAGCGGGCCGATCGAATTCGACATGGCGACGCCCTGGCTCACCGCCGCGATCGAGGACAATTTCGGCGAACACTACAAGGTCCAGGTCGGCGGCACGCAGATCGAGCGCGATGAGGGCGGACGCATCCGGCTTCGCCTGCGCGACATCACAGTGCGCGACGCCGAAGGAGCCATCGCAGCGAGCGCGCCGAAGGCCGAGGTCGGGTTCTCCAGCAGAACGCTGCTGACGGGACGTGTGCGCGCTGAGCGGCTGGCATTGGTGGGCGCCGAGATGTCGGTGCGCATCGAGCCGGGCGGCAATGTCACGGTCTTCGCCGGCTCCGACAAGCGTCCGATCGCAACCGCGTCGGTGCCGGCATCCAGTCCGGAGAGCGACCCGCTGCGCGAGCGCGACCCGCATGCCGGTTCCAACGATCCGTCGGCGCCCAAGAGCGGCATCGAAAACCTGACCGCCTTGCTGGCCTGGATCGACAGCCTGGGAGCGAGCGGTCTCGACGGCCACGATCTCGTGGAACTTGGTCTGAAGAGCGGCAATCTGATCGTGGACGATCAGCGCAACGGCAAGCGCTGGGATTTCCAGAATATCGATTTGAGCCTCACGCGCGCCAAAGGCGGCAACGTGGTGTTCAAGGTCGAATCCGCCAGTGAGGAACAGCCGTGGCTGTTATCGGCGGCGGTCGCGCCGCTACGCTCCGGCCGGCGCGTATTCACGGTGGAAGCGCGCCGCGTGATGGCCAAGGACCTGTTATTGGCGCTGCGGCTCGGCGACGATCCGATCATGGCGCAGGTCCCGATATCGGCCAGCCTGCGCGCCGAGATCGGCTCGGACGGCACGACCCAGGCGCTGCAGGGCCGCATTATCGCCGAGGCGGGCTTTCTGACCGAATCCACCGAGCCGACGGCTCTTTCAATCGATCGCGCCGAATTCAATCTGGAATGGGACGCGATGCGCCGCGTGCTGGTGGTGCCGTTCCAGGTCATCGCCGGCGGCAACCGCTTTACGCTCTTCGCGCATGTCGAGCCGCCGCGCGCGCGCGGCGCCTCCTGGAACGTCGCGATGGCGGGAGGCACCGTCGTACTCGGCATGGACAAGAGCGGCGGTCCGCTGGTCTTCAATTCCATCAAGGTGAGGGCGCGCATCGACCCGAAGGAGCGGCGGCTGATCCTGGAGCAGGGCGACATCGCCAATGCCGAAATCGGCGTCGCGCTTACCGGAGAGGTGGATTTTTCCACCGGCGATCCGCGGCTGGCCTTTGGCATCGCCGGCACGCGCATGCAGCTGGCGGCCATGAAGAAGCTGTGGCCGGCATTCGTGCAGCCGCAAGTGCGCAGCTGGGTCGAGGAGCACATATTGCGCGGCGATATTGAGCGGGTGGCGATTGCCACCAACGCTCATCTGTCCGCTTTCAAGCGCGGCGGACCGCCGGTGCCCGACGACGGGCTTTTTATCGAGATCGTCGCGCGCAACGCCGTGTTGCGGCCGCTCGAGACATTGCCGCCGATCGAGGATGCCGAAGTCGCCGTGCGGGTGACCGGGCGCTATGCGAGCGTCGGCGTGAACAAGGGCACGGTCGCGCTGCCGTCCGGCCGCAAGCTGGCCGTTGCCAACGGCTTGTTCGAGGTGCCGGACAGCGAGGTACCGCAGCCTCCGACCAAGACGCGCATGCGGATCGAGGGACCGGTGCCGGCGGTGGCGGAACTGTTGGCAACCGAGCGGTTGCGCGAGTTCGTCGAGATGCCGTTCGACATATCCAGCGCCAAGGGCAATGTCTTTGGACAGGTCTCGCTCGCCTTTCCGCTGAAACGCGATCTGCCTCCCGGCTCATCGACCTATTCCGTGGTGGCGGACATCGCCAATTTTTCCGTCGACAACATGATCATGGGCCAGAAGGTGGAAGCGCAATCGCTGCGCATCAACGCCGGCAACCAGGGCTATCAGATCAAGGGCGACACCAAGATCGCGGGCGCGGCGGCGACGCTCGACTACCGCAAGCTCAAGACTGACAATGACGCGGAAGTCCGCATCCAAACCAGCCTCGACGAGGCCGGGCGCTCGCGCTTTGGGCTGGACGTCGGCAACGTCGTCGTAGGTTCCGTTCCGGTAAAACTCACCGGTTACATCGGCCAGTCCGAGAAAGACAGCCGCTTCATCATCGACGCCGATCTCACGCCGGCGCGCATCGATAATCTGCTGCCGGGCTGGACCAAGCCTGCCGGGAAAACCGCGCGCGCCAACTTCGCCTTGGTCACCCGGGGACAATCCACGCGGATCGAAGACATGGTGATCGAGGGTTCCGGCACGCAGGTGAAAGGCATCATCGAGCTCGACGGCTCCCGGGATATCGTGGCCGCTCATTTTCCTGTCTTCAGCCTGGCCGAAGGCGACAGGGCAACCTTCAAGGCGGATCGCGCCCCGGACGGCACGTTGCGCGTGACCATGCGCGGCGACGTGCATGACGGCCGCGGCTTCATCAAATCGGCGGTTTCCGGCGCGCGGCCCGAGGTCAAAGACAAGCCGCCGATCGATCTCGATCTCGATCTGCGGCTCGGCACTGTGGTCGGCTTCAACGGAGAAACGCTGCGCAACCTGGAGCTCAAGCTGTCGCGCCGCGCGGGCCAGATCCGCAGCTTCGGCATGAATGCCAAGCTCGGCCGCGATGCCCAGCTTGGCGGCGATCTTCGCCGCAAGCCGGCCGGCGGCAACGTGTTGTATTTCGAAACCAGGGACGCCGGGGCGCTATTTCGTTTCACCGACAGCTATGCGCGCATGAATGGCGGGCGGATGTGGGTGGCGATGGACGCGCCCACGGGTGTCCCGGGACCGCAGGAGGGCCTGCTTGCCATCAGCGAATTCTCCATCCGCGGCGAACCGGCGCTCGACCGCGTGGTATCGGGCGCGCCGGCCAATGGCGGCCAGCGCGACGGCGTGAAATTCACCCGCATGCGGGCGGAATTCACCCGCATGCCCGGCCGGCTGGAAATTCGCGACGGCGTCGTGCAGGGCAATATCGGCGCCACCATCGACGGCCAGATCGATTATGTCAGCGACGAGGTGCATCTGCGCGGTTCGTTCGTGCCGCTCTATCAGCTCAACAATATGCTGGGGCAGATCCCGATCGTCGGGCTTTTCCTCGGCGGCGGCAACGAAGGCTTGCTGGGCGTGACTTATGAGGTGGTGGGACCGCCCAACGCGCCGCGGCTGAACGTCAATCCGCTCTCGGCCGTGGCGCCCGGACTGCTGCGCAAATTATTCGAATTCCGTAACGCGCCCAGCGACCGCGGCTACGAAGCCCTGCGCTGAAATTTCACGAGTACGCGCGAGCGCAGATAAGGTTACGCAGTCTGCGCAGGCTTGATTGCTTTCCGCAAAACCGGTCTCCACTTTTGCTGATCGCGCTCACACCGGCTTGACCAGGACGTGACGCTTCTTGCCGAGCGATAGCTTGATCACGCCTTCCGGCGTCAATTCCTTCTTGCTCAAAACCAGTCTCTCGTCGGTCACCGCGGCGTCGTTCACCTTCAGCCCGCCGCTCTTGATCTGGCGGCGCGCTTCGCTGGTGGAGGGCACCAGCCCGGCCTTGATGAAGGCCGCCAGCACGCCCAGGCCTTGTTCAAATTCCCGGCGCGGCAGCTCGATCGTCGGCAGCGAGGTGGCTAAGCCGCCGGTTTCAAATGTCGTGCGCGCGGTGCGCTCCGCCTGCTCGGCGGCGTCGCGGCCGTGCAGCAGCGCGGTGGCCTCGGTGGCGAGGATTTTCTTCGCCTCGTTGATCTCCTGCCCCTGCAGGGCGGCGAGCCGCCCGATTTCGGGGAGCGGCAATTCGGTGAAGAGCTTGAGCAGCTTCACCACATCGGCGTCTTCGCTGTTGCGCCAGAACTGCCAGTAGTCGTAGGGCGGCAACATGTCGGCGTTGAGCCACACCGCGCCGCTTGCGGTCTTGCCCATTTTGGCGCCGGAGGCGGTGGTGAGCAGCGGCGTCGTCAAGGCATAGAGCTGCACGTCGAGCATGCGGCGGCCGAGGTCGATGCCGTTGACGATGTTGCCCCACTGGTCCGATCCGCCCATCTGCAGCACGACGCCATGGCGCTTGTGCAGCTCAACAAAATCGTAGGCCTGCAGGATCATGTAGTTGAATTCGAGGAAGGTGAGCGGCTGCTCGCGGTCCAGCCGCAGTTTCACCGAATCGAAGGTGAGCATGCGGTTGACGGTGAAATGCCGCCCGACCTCGCGCAGCAGCGGAATGTAGAGAAGCTGGTCGAGCCAGTCGGCATTATTGACCATCGTCGCACCGGCGTTGAAATCGAGGAAGCGCGAAAACACCGTGCGAATGGAAGCGATGTTGGCATCGATCTGCTCATTGCTGAGCAGCGCCCGCTGCGTGTCCTTGCCGGAAGGATCCCCGATCTTGCTGGTGCCGCCGCCCATCAGAACGATCGGCTTGTGGCCGGTCTTCTGCAGCCAGCGCAGCATCATGATCGACAGCAGATGTCCGACATGCAGGCTGGGGCCGGTCGGGTCGAAGCCGATATAGGCCGTCACCGGGCCGGCCGCTGCCCGTGCATCCAGGGCTTCGGCATCGGAGAGCTGATGGATGAATCCACGGCTCGCCAGCACATTGAGGAAGTCAGACTTGTAGGTCGTCATTGCTTTGGCTAATCGATGTTGCTGGCCGGTGGTGTAACAGGTCCGCCGACCGATTCAACTGGACCCCGGCTGCCATGGCCCTCCTGAAAGCTGTCGGCCTGATGAGCGGAACCTCGCTCGACGGCGTCGACGTGGCGCTGATCGAGACCGATGGCGAAGCCGTCGTCCGCTTCGGTGCCACCGGATACCGGCCTTATTCCGAGCGCGAGCGGCGGCTGTTGCGGGATGCATTGGCGGAAGGCGCTTCGCTCACCGAACGGGGACAGCGGCCCGGCGTGCTGGAAAAGGCGGAAGCTTTCGTCACCAAGGTCCACGCCGAGGTCGTCCAGGAGTTTTTGCGCAGCCATCAAATCGCGCCGGCCGACGTCGCGATCGTCGGCTTTCACGGCCAGACGGTGCTGCACAAGCCGGAGAAGCGGCTGACGGTGCAGATCGGCGACGGGGCAGCGCTGGCGAAAAACCTCGGCATCGCGGTCGCGCATGATTTTCGCGCCGCCGACGTGGCGGCGGGCGGGCAGGGCGCGCCGATGGTTCCCGCCTTCCACCAGTCCATTGCGCAGAATCTCGACCGGCCGGGCCCGCTGGCGGTGCTCAATATCGGGGGCGTCGCCAACGTGACTTATGTCGAGGCCGGCAAGGATCCCGTCGCCTGCGACACCGGGCCGGGCAACGCGCTGATCGATGACTTCATGCGCGCGCATACCGGCAAGCCGCTCGACCGCGACGGCGACGAGGCCGCGAAGGGAAAGGCGGACGAGGCCTTCGTCGAACATATCCTCGAACACCCGTTCTTCACGGCGCCTTGTCCGAAATCGCTCGACCGCAATGCCTTCGCCTTCGCCAATGTCGGGCTGCCGACCTTTTCGGTGGAAGATGGCGCGGCAACCTTGTCGCTGCTGACGGCGGCGTCGGTCGCGCGCATCGTGCCGCATCTGCCGAAGCCGCCGCGTTCATGGATCGTCGCCGGCGGCGGCGCGCACAACCCGACTCTGGTGAAAATGCTGCGGCAGCAGCTGGCGCCGGCGGCGGTGGAAACGGGCGGCGCGGTCGGCTGGTCGGTGGATGCGCTGGAGGCGCAGGCCTTCGCCTATCTGGCGGTGCGCGTGCTGAAAAAGCTGCCTATCACCTTTCCGACGACCACGGGAGCGCCCCGGCCTCTGACCGGCGGCGTGGTGGCGGGGGCGTAGCCAATTTTGTCATTCCGGAATTCCGCGCAGCGGACTGTCCGGAATCCATACTCCCGGTGATGGTTATGGATTCCGGGCTCGCCGTTTCACGGCCCCCCGGAATGACGATCACGCCGCGCTGGGTTTGCGGCCGGTGGCGCCGAGGCGCTTGTCGAGATAGGCGCAGACCGAGGTCATCAGCGGCTCGATCTTGCCGTCGAAGAAATGATTCGCGCCGGGCA
>DASSPI010000027.1:0-17743 GCA_035699705.1 Xanthobacteraceae bacterium | reverse complement strand
CCCGCACATAGAGCGGGCAACCATCGGCATCGACAACGCGTCCGGTCATGCTCGTTCTCCGCTTTTGATTGAGCCGAGCAGTCGCTCGATGAAATCCCCGGCCATGCCGGTATAAGCCTCGGGCGCGAACAACTTGGCGATTTCGGCCGCGGGAAGTTGCGCGGTCACACGCTTGTCCTCGCTCAGCACGTCGCACAAATGGCGCTTGTCTTTGCTCGCTTTCTTCGAGGCTTCCTCCACCAGCTTATGCGCTTCCTGCTTGCCGATCTTGCCGGCCAGCGCGATCGACACCGCTTCGGCCATGATCAGCCCGCCGGTGAGGTCGAGATTGGCGCGCATCCTTTCCGCATCGATCTCGATGCCTTCGGCGATCTCGGCAACGGCGCGCAATGCGCCGGACGTGACGAGAAGCAGCGCCGGAAAAGTCGGCCATTCCGCCTGCCAGCCGCCGAGCGCGCGTTCATGCTCCTGCACCTGTGCGGCGAAGATGGTGGCTGCGAGTTGCGGCGCCATCGCCGCGCAGGCGAGCGCCGCCGCCGCCGCCGTCGGGTTGCGCTTGTGCGGCATGGAAGACGAGCCGCCGCGCCCGGCTTCCGCCGGCTCGAAGGCCTCGCCGACTTCTGTTTGCATCAGCAGGGAAATATCGCGCGCGATCTTGCCGCAGGTGCCGGCAAGGATCGCGAGCGCGCCCGCCACTTCGGCGAGCCGGTCGCGATGGCTGTGCCAGGGCGCTTCTGGGGCCGGGAGCTTGATCGCCTTGGCAAGGCCTGCGGTCACATCGAGACCGCGCGTGCCGAGCGCAGCCAGCGTGCCGGCTGCTCCGCCGAATTGCAGCACGAGCGCCTCGCCCCGCAGCCGAATGAGCCGGTCCTTCGCCCGCGCCAGCGCCGCGGCATAGCCCGCGAGCTTGAGCCCGAACGGCATCGGCAGCGCCTGCTGCATCCAGGTGCGCGCCACTGCCGGCGTTTTCTGGTGTCGCCTCGCCTGTGCGTTGAAAGCGGCCACGGCGCGGTCGAGATCGGCCGCGAGCGCATCGATGGCGGCGCGCAATTCCAGCACCAGCGCGGTGTCGATCACGTCCTGGCTGGTGGCGCCCCAATGCACGAAGCCGGCGGCCTCGCGGTCGGCCTTGGCCACTTCGGCGGTCAAAGCCTTCACCAGCGGAATCGCGATATTGCCGGCGGCGACCGCGTCCTCGGCGATCTGACCAAGATCGAAGCGATCGGCGCGGCAGGCGGTGGCGATGGGGCCTGCGGCCCGGGCGGGGATAATGCCGGCGTCGGCTTCCGCCTTCGCCAGCGCCGCCTCGAAATCCAGCATCCGCTGCAGCCGCGCCTTGTCGTCCACGATGGCGCGCATGGCCGCGCTGGAAAACAGCGGCCCGAGCAGGGAGGGGGAGGACGACAGGCTGGTCATGGTTCAATTGACTCGGTGAGGAGCACACTTAGCCCGATTTGCGGGACCGGCGCGAGGGCGCCCTGGTTATTCCTGGCTGCGAATTCCCCCCGGGTGACGGCAGGCGGCAGGCCGGCCAGGTTAAAGCTTATCTTACGTGCAGTTATAGAAGTTTTGCGGTGACGGCAGCAGGCCGCCTCACTACGGTTTGCGCAAATTCCCAATAGGATTGCGAGGGATAAACAAATGGCTGAGCAACTCATCGGCAAAGCGGCTGACTTCAACGATGGCGAACGCAGGATCGTCATCGCCGGCGAAAAGGAAGTCGGCGTCTTCAAGGATAAGGGAGAGTTCTTCGCCTACAGCAATTACTGCCTGCACCAGGGCGGGCCAGCCTGCGAAGGGCTGACCATCGCCGCGGTCGAAGAGCGCATCATGCCCGACAAGACCTCGCGCGGTCTGTATTTCTCCGACACCGAGAAGCATTTCGTCTGCCCGTGGCACGGCTACGAATACGACCTAAAGACCGGCGAATGCGTCTCCAACCGCAAACTGAAACTGCGGCGGTATCCGGTCGTGCAAAAGGGCGACGAACTCTATGTCGACCTGTGACATGGGAGCGATGGCCTTGGCCGATGCGCATGCGCCTTCAGTGACCGGGTCAGTGCCGGCAGACAGCGACGTTTCTAGCAAAGCCACAGCGCTTGCGGCGGAAATCGAGAAGGCCCTGATGCGCGGCGATGTGGAATCGCTGACGCCCGAAGCGCTGCAGGCGCTGATGTCGGCGCTTTGCCGCCTCTATACCGCGCAATGCGAGTTGGGCAGCAAGGATTTGCCGCTTGCGCCCGGCACCTTTGCCAACGCCACCGATGCGATGACGACCGCCAGCGGGTTGCTGCGCGCGGTGAACGTCGCGTCATTCGAATTCGCCATGTGGCAAAGCTGGGGCGGCCACTAGGCGCCCGTGACGATTAAGGAGACTGACCCATGGAACTGATTGCCGACCGCGGCCGCCGTGTCTCCGTAGAGGAGCTGAACACCACGCGATTGCTGGCGCATGCGCGCAAGCAGGCGGCGAAGCGAAACTTCGATGACATGTTGATCGTCGATGTCGACGCACATCACTACGAAAACGAATGCATGGATGAATTCATCCCATTCATCGAGAACGACGTCATCCGCCAGCTGGTGATGGCGAGCCGGGCCAAGGGCCGCGGCAGCGTTATTCCCAGCGTAGCTGTTCACTTTCAGGACATGGGCGGCCGTATCACCCGCTACCCGCTTCGATCGTCGGAAAAGACGGAGAAGGGCGAGGGCAGCAAGAGCCGCGACGTGCAGCTCGGCCATCGCTGGATGGATGCGATGAGCGTCGACTATTCCTGTCTGTTTCCGACGCTGATGCTGGCCATTGGCTTGCATCCGGAAGTCGATATGGAGGTCGAGCTTTGCTGGGCCTATAACCGCTGGCTCACCGAGAAGGCGCTCGTTGAAGGCGATGGCCGGTTCTATTCGATGCTGGCCCTGCCGTTCGCCGATCCCGAGGCGTCGTTGCGGACGATCGAGGAATTTGGCGACAGGAAACACGTCACCGGCTTCCTCGTAACATCGGTGCGTTCGCAGCCCGTGCATCATAACGCGCACATGAAGGTGTTCCGGGCGATCGAAGAGCGCGGCCTGGTGCTCTCGTTCCACTCGGCGATCAATCCGATGGAGCCGGTATTCA
Organism: Xanthobacteraceae bacterium; assembly: GCA_035699705.1. Classification (GTDB taxonomy): domain Bacteria; phylum Pseudomonadota; class Alphaproteobacteria; order Rhizobiales; family Xanthobacteraceae; genus CANKHA01. Next base: position 14,625 of record DASSPI010000027.1, on the reverse strand, counting down.
AGAGCCTGAACCGCTTCGCTTCGGTTCATGCCCTTGGCTTCCCGTTCTATAACATCATCCACCTGACCAACTGGATCACCAACGGCCTCGGCGAACGTTTTCCGAAACTGCCGGTGATCTGGATCGAGGGCGGTCTCGCCTGGGTCCCGTTCCTGATGCAGCGGCTCGACCATCAGTACATGCTGCGCAAGTCGGAATATCCGACGCTCAAGAGGTTGCCGTCGGAATACATGCGCGACATGTATTTCGCGTCGCAGCCGATGGAGCAGGACGACAAGATCGCGCTGGAAAATACCTTCCGCATGATTAATGCCGAGACCCAGCTTCTTTATGCTTCCGATTATCCGCACTGGGACTTCGACTTGCCCAGCGCGATCTACGACCTGCCCTTCCTGAGCGAGAAGGCGAAGCACAACATCCTCGGCGGCACCGCCGCGCGGCTGTTCAAGCTTCCCCCGCGCAACGAGGCGCAGAAGCAGAATCTCATCAAGTACGGCAATTACACAGCTGCCTAAGTCTGGGGAGAGCAGAGACCATGCGGCATCGTTCAAAGCCGCATGGTCTATTTTCCTGACTGTCGATATCCCATAGCATCCCCTCCACCATGGATATCGACAGCCTCGACCTCAAACGTCTTCAAGCATTTTACCTGGTGGCGAAGTACGGCAGCCTTCGGTTGGCCGCGCTGCGTCTCAACCAGACGATTCCGGCGATTTCCACCCGACTGAAGCGTCTGGAGGAGGAGCTCGGCGTGTCGCTGTTCGAGCGGCTACCCAACCGGCTGGTCCTCACGCAGGTCGGAACGCAATTTTTGGGCGAAGCGGAGGGTCTCCTCGATCGCGCCAAGCAGGCAATCCTCAGTTTGAATTCGGCGTCGGCGTCACCGAGAGGGCGCATCTCGATTTCGACGGGCTTCGACCATGCGTGGTATTTCGCGCCACGGATCGGAAAATTCCTCAAGAGCCATCCCGAAGCCGAACTCTACATGAGCGTGATGAAGGCGGCGGATGCCTTGCGGGGATTATTGGCCGGCGACCTCGACATCAGCGTCGGCATCTTTCCCAAAGTGCCAAAAACACTGAAGAAGGAAGTCATTGTCGATACGACGCTGTCGCTGGTGTGCCAGCCCGGTGATCCTCTGCTGCGATCCTGGCCGCCGAGCGTCCCGGAAATGCTGCGGCGGACACTGATCCTGTTTCCCGGTCATTCCGACACGCGAAAGACCGTTGAGAAAGGTTTGGCTCCCGGGCGCAATCGGCATCAGAGCGTCATTGAAGTTGCGAGCTGCCAGACCGCCGGCACCTTCGTGGAAATGGGCATTGGCGTCGGAATCGTGCATTCGCTGTGTGTCGGCCACGCGCACCCGGTGAATGTCAGATGGGTCGAGCTGGGGCCGCATTTCGGAACGATCCCGTTTTGTGCGGTCTACCGCCGCGGGATCAAGCCGTCTCCGCTGATGCGGGCGTTGTTGCTCGAACTGACGGCCTGAACGGCCGGCCGCCTTATTCGAAGAACGCGCCTGGGATTAACACCGGCGCTACCGCATCCTTCTGATGCGCGCGTCCGGGGATCGGCTTCCCCTGAGGATCGATCCGGTCGCTGTTGTAGCCGTCGGGGCTCGCGCCGAAACGTAGAAGAATGCAAGGCTCCAGCGTCTCATTGGAGAACGAGTAATAGCATCCCCGCGGAATGAAGATTGCCTGGTGTTTCCTGAGGGCGGGGAGCGGTCCGTTGATGCCGCGAAAAACCGGCTCGCCCTGCAGACAGACGAAAACGTGATCCTCCTTGACGTGGGTATGCAAACCATTCTCGCCGCCTTGCGGTGCGTAGCAATGGATATGCATCGTCATCATGTCGGTCTGGGCAAGGAGATGCTTGGTATGTCCCTTCGAAGCCAGTTGCGTGCGCAGGGGGATAATTTCCGGATCGCGGTGCATCCCGGGCAGGGAAGCCACGTCACTCGTTGCCGCCATCACAGCCTCCCAACGTCCTAAGGTTCCGTGCCGGACACCTGCGCCGCACGATCGAGCACCGAGCGCGGCAAGGCATAGAGCCTGTCTACGATCTCCTGCAGCTTTTCCCCGGGGACATGCTCAACCTCGAGGGATAATTTCTGCGCATCCTTCACGAAATCAGGGTCCTTCAGGGTCTGCTCGAACGCCTTGCGAAGGAGCTGCAGCCGTTCCGCCGGCAGGCCGGGGGGCGCCAGGAAGGGCCGGCCCATCGCCTGCGGCGCGAAAAGGAAGTCGAATATCTGACGATCTTCGGGAGTTTTTGCATAGTCGGAAATCAACGGCACATCAGGCAGGTCGGGATGCTTGTCGACCCCCATCTGGAACAGGAGATTGATCTTTTTCTCCGCGAGCCAGTCCGGCTTTCGGAGCTTGATGTAGGTCCAGCTCAAGGAGCAGTAACCGTCGATCTCGCCGCGCTCCAGCGCCAGCACCACCTCGTTTGATCCGGGATAGCCCGTGACGATCTTGAATTTGGTGCCGACCAGCGCGTTTACCGCGCGCGGCCAGATCGATGCGGTGGCGTCTGCGCCGGCCGCGCCGACGATGACTTCTTTCTTTGTCGCCTCATCGAGGGTTTTGACTTGCGACGATTGCCAGGAGAAGCAGGTGCTGTATTCGACCGCCGCGCTGCCGATCCAGCCGAATTTACGCCCGTCGAACTTCAGCTTGGTATTGCCGAGGAGCGGCGCGATGCCGGCGGTGCGCACGGTGATTCCGAAAACTGTGCCGTCCCTGGGGGCGGCATTGTAAAGGTGCTCCGCCATCAGCAGGCCGCCCGCTCCCGGCATGTGCTGAACGACGAATTTGGGGTTGCCGGGAAGATATTTTCCCATGTGCCGCGCCAGCGCCTGGGAATAGAAACTGGCGCTGCCGCCTGGCGAATATCCAACAAGGATCGTGACCAACTTGCCCTTATAGAACTCAGCGGGCTCCTCGGCGCGGGCCGGCTGCGTCGCGGCTACAATCGCGCACAGCAGGCCGATTGCCGCGCTCCCCAGGAATCCTCGCATGCATCCCCCTCCCAAGTTTTATCGACCCGCGACGCTCTTTCCGGCGTCTCGGTCGGAGAGAGGCTACGTTCCGCGATTGTCCCTCGTCACGGCAAAAAATTGTCAAATGCACATTCAGAAGATTTTGCTCTAGGCTTCGAGCGGGTGGCAAATTCGCCGACCGAAGATGCCACCTCTTCACGTCTCCAGCGGTGACGGTGTGCAGGCAGTTTGCGCAAAAGCTGTTTAGCGCCAAGGCCCACATTAAAATCCATTTAACGTGCGATCACCAAGGTTTTTCGGTGACGCCTCCCGTGGGCCGCTTTAGCAAAGCTGGCAGCGGTTTTCTTGCGCCGCTCATAGCGACCATATCCCTGCGATTTCAAGACAGGGAAGGGGTTAGTTACTCACGGAGGGATGAATGAGGGTGACGCTTAAGCCTGTAACCTATGGTTTCCTTGCGGGCGTCTTTTGTCTCGCAAGCACTCCCGGCGCGAACGCCTCGTCGTTCTACGAAGGCAAGACGATCTCTTTGATCGTCGCCAACGCTCCAGGGGGCGGGTATGACGCGAATGCCCGCGTTCTGGCGCGCTACATGCCGCGTTACATCCCGGGGAGTCCCACCATTGTGGTCAAGAACATGCCGGGAGCTGGAGGCCTGGTCGCGGCGAACCATATGTTCGCCAAGGAGACACCTGACGGGCTGACATTCGCGCTGCTCTCCCGCAGCAGTCCGCTGCAGCCCCTCATGGGCGTGGAAGCGGCACGGTTTAAATCGGAAGACTTCACGTGGCTGGGCACCGCCAGCAGCTACGCCGACAATGCCTATTTCCTTATTACGATGGCGGGCACGCCCTATAAGACGGTGGAGGATCTCAAGAAGAGGACGGACAAGCCGGCACAGTTCGGTGGCCTCGCCGCCGGCGGCACCGACACCGACATTGTCCTGCTCGCGAAGGAGGTATTGCAGCTCAACATCAACCTCGTCCGCGGCTACAAGGCCAGCGCGGACATCGGCATCGCGATGGAGCGGGGCGAAATCGACGGCCGTTCGATCGGTTGGGCCGCGCTGCAGATCGGCTCCTATGCCAACTACGTCAAAGAGGGGAAGCTGAACTATCTCGTGCAATTCGGGCGCGAGACCCGCTGGCCGAAAATGTCTCATGTGCCGACCGCGCGTGAACTGGCGGCAACGCCGGAAGACCGGGCGTTGATCGAGCTGGTCGAATTTCCGCTGCAGATCACGTATCCCTTCGTCGCACCGCCGGGCGTGCCGGCCGACCGGGCCGAAATTCTGAAAACCGCCTTCATGAAAACTTTCAAGGATCCGGACTATCTGGCGGAAGCGGAGAAGCTCGGCTTCGACGTCAGCCCGCTTGATGGCGACAAAGTGAAATCGATGCTCCAGCGCGCTGCGCAAACGCCTCAGGCGGTTATCCAGCGGTATAAGAATTTGCTGGAGCCGCCGAAATAGGCTGAAGCGCCCCTTTCCATGCCGGCCGACGATGTCTGGCTGACTACTCACAGCCCGGACTATCGGCTTTCTTGACTTTATCTCCCGTCCTTGGCTTTTAATCCTAAGACTGCGGCGGATGCTTTATGAGGCTCCAGCGTCTGGTGGAGCGCCGGGAGGCGCTGGGCTCTGCGCCAAAGGGCCTGCACGCCTTCGTCAACGGCGTGCGGCGGGGGCCGATCGCAAGGTCCCTGCCAAAGCGCCTGGCGCCTCCCGGCGCTCCATTCCCCGTTTGGGGAAAGAAAAGGGAAACGGCTGGCCCGGCCGTCAAATCGCAGGACCGGTTAGCCATGTGCGTGCAAGACTATCGCTGCGCCGCGTGAATGACTAAGAACCCCGATCAGCTTTTTGTGACGGCGGAGAGAACGGATGGCAATGACGATGAGCGGCGAATATCAGATCGCCGCCCCGCGCGAGGTGGTCTGGGTCAAGCTCAACGACCCGGAAGTGCTGAAGGCCTGCATCCCGGGCTGCGAGAGCCTGGACAAGCTTTCCGATACCGAATTCCGGGCCGTGGCCGTGACCAAGATCGGCCCGGTGAAGGCCAAGTTCAAAGGCAAGGTCAATCTCACCGATCTCGACCCTCCTAACGGTTACAAGATTTCCGGGACCGGGGACGGCGGGATCGCCGGCTTCGCCAAGGGCGGCGCTGTGGTCGCGCTCATCCCGAAGGACGGCGGCACCTTGCTCACCTATAACGTGGAGGCGCAGGTCGGCGGCAAACTGGCGCAGATCGGCCAGCGTTTGGTCAACGGCGCCGCGAAGAAAATGGCCGATGAGTTCTTCGAGAAATTCGCCGCCGCGGCCGCGATGTCCGCGGCCTGACCCCCCGGCTTGCGCACCTTGACCCCGTCCGGCGTGTCGCTAAAGTCCCGCCCGAAACCGCCTTTCCAGGCTTATCGGACCAAATCCGAGGAGGAATGAATGTCCGCCGTCGCGATGACGGTGAACGGCAAAGCCGTCACCGCTGATGTGGATCCGCGCACGCTGCTGGTCGAGTTCCTGCGTGAGCATCTGCGCCTGACCGGCACCCATGTCGGGTGCGACACCTCGCAATGCGGCGCCTGCGTCGTGCATGTGAACGGCAAGGCACTAAAGTCCTGCACCACCTTCGCCTGGCAGGTCGAGGGTGCGAACGTCACGACGATCGAAGGCTTGGCTGCGCCCGACGAGCCGCTGCATCCGATGCAGGAGGCCTTCCGCGAGCATCACGGATTGCAGTGCGGCTACTGCACCCCGGGCATGATCATGTCGGCGATCGATATCGTGAACCGCAAGGGTTTTGCGCTGGAAGATCACGTCATCCGCGAAGAGCTCGAAGGCAATATCTGCCGCTGCACCGGCTACCATAACATCGTGAAGGCGATTGCTTCCGGCGCCGCCGCCATGGGCGGCAAGAAAGCCGCAGCGTAAGGGCAAAGGCAGCAAGGGACTTCCAGGGAAACCGCCATGTACGCTTTCACCTATCATCGCCCGACCACGGTGCGGCAGGCCGCCAATCTCCTCGCCAAGAACGAGGACGCCAAGCTTTTGGCCGGCGGCCACACGCTGATCCCGACCATGAAGCTGCGGCTGGCGTCGCCGTCGCAGCTCGTCGATCTGTCGCAGATCGAGGGCCTCTCCGGCATCGAGCTGAAAGGCCGCTCCATCGTCATCGGTGCGATGATGCGCCACGCCGAAGTGACCAATTCTCCGGTGGTGAAGGAAAAGCTGCCGGCGCTGGCTTATCTTGCCGGGGTGATCGGCGATCCCGCCGTGCGCCATCGCGGCACCATCGGCGGCTCGGTGGCCAACAACGATCCCACCGCCGACTATCCCGCCGGCTGCCTCGGTCTCGGCGCCACCATCATCACCTCCAAGCGCCGCATCCATGCGGATGAATTCTTCAAGGGCATGTTCGAGACCGCGCTCGAGCCCGACGAGATCATCGTGCGGATCAGCTTTCCGCTGGTACAGAAGGCGGCTTACGAAAAATTCCGCAACCAGGCTTCACGCTATGCGCTGGTCGGCGTCTTCGTCTCCAAACGCTCGTCGGAAATCCGCGTTGCGGTGACCGGCGCGGGCGGCAACGGCGTATTCCGGGTGACCCATTTCGAAGAGGCGTTGAAGAAGCGCTTTTCGCCGAAATCGCTTGAGGGGCTCACCGTCTCCCCGGACGGCCTCAATGGCGACATCCACGGCAGCGCAGAGTATCGCGCCCACCTGATCGGCGTGATGGCCAGGCGCGCGGTCGCCAAGGCGACAGCGTAAAGTTGAACAGGCTGATCAGGCAGCGGAGCTGAGCTCGCCGAGCAGGTTCTGCAGATCCAGCCGCGCGTTCACCATGTTGAGCTGGCCGTCCGGCGTGCGCGGCCATTGCTCCTTCGGCTTGTCCCAATACAGCTCGACGCCGTTGTTATCCGGATCGCGCAGGTAAAGCGCCTCGCTCACGCCGTGATCGGCTGCGCCGTCGAGCGGGATATTCGCCTCGGCCACACGGCGCAGTGCATCCGCCAGCAGCGCGCGCGTGGGATAGAGGATCGCGAGGTGATAAAGGCCGGTGCTGCGCGGTGGCGGCGGTGAGGCGCCTTCGCTCTCCCAGGTGTTCAGCGCGATGTGGTGGTGATAGCCGCCGGCGGACATGAACGCGGCTCCAGGCCAGCGCTGCGTCACCTGGAAACCGAGCACGCCGGCATAGAAAGCCAGCGCACGGTCGAGATCCGCTACCTTCAGGTGGACATGGCCGATCCGCACGCCGGGATCGATGGTTTTGTCGGCTTTGCTGTCGCTCATGGCGTTCGCCCCGGCTTTCGTGGGAAGGTGCGTCGCCTTACATGTAGGAAGCCCGTTATAATGGGCAACAGGAGGCGCAGATGCTGGCGCGTGACGAAGACATCCTCAAGGCGGCCGAAGACTGGCGCAAGGCCGGCCGCGGCGTGGCGCTGGCCACCGTGGTCGAGACCTGGGGCTCGGCCCCGCGCCCGGTCGGCTCCAATCTGGTGATTGATCACGAGGGCAATTTCCTCGGCTCGGTTTCAGGCGGCTGCGTCGAAGGCGCGGTGGTGACCGAGGCGATGGAGGTGATCGGCAGCGGCAAGCCACGGGTGCTGGAATTCGGCGTTGCCGACGAGACGGCCTGGAAGGTCGGCCTGTCCTGCGGCGGCACCATCCGGGTCTTCGTGGAGAAGGTGGAGTAACGCTTCTTGCGCCTCGACATCCTCTCCACCCTCAACGCCGAACGCGCGGCCCGCCGCGCGGTCGCCATCGTCACCGATATCGCGAGCGGCGCGCAGCGGCTGGTGAAAGCCGCGGAGGTTTCCGCCGATCCCTTGCGCGAGGTGCTGCAAAAGCACCTGCACAGCGGCAAGAGCGGCATGGAGGAGGCGGCCGGCGATCAGGTCTTCATCACCGTGCATGTGCCGCCGCCGCGTCTTGTCATCACCGGCGCCGTTCATATCAGCCAGGTGCTGGCGCCGATGGCGCGCATGCTCGGCTATGACGTCACCATCGTCGATCCGCGAACCGCCTTTGCCACGGTCGACCGCTTCCCGGAAGTCAAAGTGATCCCGGACTGGCCGGATGTGGCGCTGCCGCCGCTCGGCATCGACCATTACACCGCCTTTGTCGCGCTCACCCATGATCCGAAGATCGACGATCCGGCGCTGCTGCATGCGCTCCAACGCGACTGCTTCTATATCGGCGCGCTCGGCTCGAAGAAGACGCATGCGCGGCGCGTCGCGCGGCTGATGGAGCAGGGCGTGGCCGAGGCGGATATCGCCCGCATCCACGCGCCCATCGGTCTTTCGATCGGCGCGGTGTCGCCGGCGGAAATCGCCGTCGCCGTCATGGCGCAGATTACCGCGCAGCTGCGCCAGCCCGCCGGGGCGGCGAAATGAAATTCGGTCCGGTCGCACCGAAAGACGCGCTCGGCGCCACCGCTGTTCACACCCTGCGGCAGGGCCCGCTAGTGCTGAAGAAAGGCACGGTGATTGGCGAGACGGAAGTGGCGGCGCTGGAAGCCGCCGGCGTTGATGAAATCGTGGTCGTGCGGCTGGAGCCAGGCGATGTCTCCGAAGACGCCGCCGCCGCGGAAATCGCGCGCGCGGTCGCCGGCGAGGGCACGCGCACCGACCGCGCTTTCACCGGCCGCTGCAATCTGTTCGCCGAGCAGGCCGGCGTCCTGGTGGTCGATAAAGAAAGCATCGATCGGCTCAACCGCGTCGATGAGGCGATTACGGTTGCCACTTTGCCGGCCTTTAAGCCGGTGGTGGCAGGGGAGATGATCGCCACGGTGAAGATCATCCCCTTCGCCGTCGCCGCTGCGCATCGCGACGCGGCGCTGACCGTCGCACAAGGCAAGCCGCTGATCCGGATCGCGCCCTACAAGCTGCGCAAGATCGGGGTGATCTCGACCAAGCTGCCGGGCCTGGCGGAAAAGATCATCGACAAGACAATCAAGGTGACGCGCGAGCGTCTGGCGCCCGCCGGTGCGGAAATCATCGCCGAGCGCCGCGTGCCGCATGACGAAGCGGCGCTGGCGCAGGCGCTGGATGCCGTGCTGAAGGAAGGCGCAGAGCTTGCCGTTATCTTCGGCGCTTCCGCCATCGCCGACCGGCGCGACGTTATTCCGAGCGCGATCGAGAAAGTCGGCGGCGCGATCGAGCATTTCGGCATGCCGGTCGATCCCGGCAACCTAATGCTGGTGGGCCGCGCGCATGACCGCCTGGTGCTGGGCGCGCCAGGCTGCGCGCGCAGCCCGAAGGACAATGGCTTCGACTGGGTGCTGATGCGCATGCTGGCCGGCATTCCGGTCACGCGGGACGACATCACCGGGATGGGCGTTGGCGGGCTGTTGATGGAGATCGTCACCCGGCCGCAGCCGCGCGACGAGCCGGTCGCCGGAGCGGGGCGCGTCGCCGCGGTCGTTCTCGCCGCAGGCCGCTCCACCCGCATGGGCGGACCGAACAAACTGTTGGCCGAGGTCAGCGGCAAGCCGCTCGTCCGCATCGCCGTCGAACAAGCGCTGGCCTCGCGCGCCAGCCCGGTCATCGTGGTGACCGGCCATCAGCGCAAGGACGTCGAAGCCGCGATTGCCGGGCTCGACGTAAAGACCGTGCACAATCCGGATTTCGCGCAGGGACTGGGCACCTCATTGAAAGCCGGGGTGGCAGCCGTGCCGGCCGAGAATGACGGCGCCGTCATTTGTCTTGCCGACATGCCGCAGGTGAATGCCGCGCTGATCGACAAGCTGGTCGCCGCCTTCGATCCGGAGAAAGGCGCGCTGGTGGTGCTGCCGACGTTCGAGGGCACACGCGGCAATCCGGTGCTGTGGTCGCGGCGCTTCTTTCCGGATCTGATGGCCATCGAGGGCGATGTGGGCGCCCGCCACCTGATCGCGCGTTATGCCGAAGCGGTCACCGAGGTGCCGGTGGATGGGGAGGCGGCTTTTATCGACGTGGACACGCCGGAAGCGCTGCAGACGCTGAAAAAGCAAAGCGCGCCGGCGAAATAGCCAAATTATCCCAAATCCAGCTTGTGAATCGTTCGCGGGCCTGCTGGTTGGCGCCCCTTCAACTGCGCGTGTTCGCCGTCCAAGGCCCCTTGTAGGGGCGGGCCGCATCGGCTAAATATGACTGACCGGTCAGTCATATTGCGGCAGGCCCATGAAAAGAGCCAGGAAGAAATCCGCGGCGGGGCGAGGGAAAGGCGGCGTTGCCGCTGCCCCCCGGCGTGGCGTGCGGTCGCGTGCCGCACAAGCCGGCAAGCGGGAGGCCATCCTCTCGGCCGCGCTGGAGGAATTCTCGACGCGCGGCTTTGCCGCCGGCCGGCTCGAAGATGTTGCGCGCCGCGCCGGCGTCGCCAAAGGCACCATCTATTTGTATTTCCCCGACAAGGAGACCCTGTTCCAGGAACTGGTGCGGGCGGAACTGAGCCCGGTGGTCGCCGCCCTGGAGGCGGCGCCGGTCGGGGACTTGCCGCTGCGCGTCGTCGCCGAGCGGCTGGTGACGATGTTCGCGCGCGAGATTTTCGGCACCCACCGCAAGGACGTGATCCGGCTGGTGCTCACGGAAGGGCCGCGCTTTCCCGCCATCGGCGAATTCTATTACCGGGAAGTGGTCGAACGGGTGATGGCGGTCATCCGCGGCATGGCGCAACGCGCCGTCGAGCGCGGGGAATTGCCGAATGACGCGCTGGTGCGCTTCCCGCAGCTCCTGGGCGCGCCCGGCATTGTCGCCATCATCTGGAGCGGTCTGTTCGACCGCTGGGCCAAGATCGACGTCGAGGCTTTCATGCGCGCCTATCTCGATCTCGTCTTCGGCAGGAGGGCGGCATGAGGATCCATCGCTGCGCATGGCTTGCCGGCCTCCTGCTTGCGGCCTGCGCCCCCGCCGGCGAGAACGGCTACCAAGGCTGGGTCGAGGCCGAACAGGTTTTTGTCAGCCCGCACGAACCGGGACGGATCGAAACGCTGTCGGTGCGCGAGGGCGATACCGTCCAGGTCGGTGCCCCCTTGTTCACCCTCGATGACGAACTGCAGCAGGCCGATCTCAAGCAAAACCAGGCTTCGCTCACCAACGCGCGCCAAGCCTTCGAGCGCGCCCAGCTCCTGCTCAAGACGGCGGCCGGAACGCAAAAGACCTTTGAGGATGCCGAGGCATCGTTGCGCACGGCGGAGGCGAGGCTGAATTCCTCGCAGACCCGGCTGGCGCGGCGGAAAGTTACGAGCCCGGCGTCCGGCGTCGTGCAGCAGATCTACTTCCGCCAGGGCGAGATCGTGCCGGTGGGCCGGCCGGTGCTCGCGCTGCTGCCGCCGGAAAATGTGAAACTCCGTTTCTTCTTGCCGGAAGCCATGGTGCCGAAAATCGCGCTGGGCGATACGGTCTCCGTCGGCTGCGACGGCTGTCCGGCAGGCCTCAGCGCGCGGGTGAGCTTCATGGCGCAGACCGCCGAATTTACCCCGCCGGTGATCTACAGCCTGGAGGAACGCGCCAAGCTCGTATTCCTGGTCGAAGCGCGGCCGGAAAAGCCCGCCATGCTGCGTGTCGGCCAGCCGGTGACCATCAGCCTGCCGGCGGAGAAGCGATGACAGCGTCGCCCGATATCGTGATCGATGTCGAAGGCCTGAGTAAATCCTTCGGCGGCCGCGAGGTCGTGCACGATCTCTCGATGCAGGTGAAGCGCGGAACGATCTACGGCTTTCTCGGCCCCAACGGCTCGGGCAAGACCACGACCATCCGCATGCTGTGCGGCTTGCTGACGCCCGATGCCGGCCGCGGCACCTGCCTGGGCTACGACATCCGCACGCAGACCGACAAGATCAAGAGCCACGTCGGTTACATGACCCAGCGCTTCAGCCTCTACGAAGATCTTTCGGTGCGGGAGAATCTGGAATTCGTCGCGCGCATCTACGGCATCAAGGATCCGGCGGCCGCCGCCGGCGCCGCCATCGAGAATCTCGGTCTGACGCAGCGCCAGGACCAGATCGCGGGCACCTTGTCGGGCGGCTGGAAGCAGCGGCTGGCGCTCGGCGCCTGCATCTTGCCCGATCCGGAATTGCTGCTGCTCGACGAGCCGACGGCGGGCGTCGATCCCAAGGCGCGGCGCGAATTCTGGAACGAAATCCATGCGCTCGCGGACGGCGGGCTGACCGTGCTGGTCTCCACCCATTACATGGACGAAGCCGAGCGCTGCCACGAGATCGCTTACATCGCTTATGGCAGGCTGCTGGTGCACGGCACGGTCGGCGAAGTGATCGGTCACTCGGGCCTCACGACCTACACGGTCAGCGGCCGTGGCGTGCCGCGGCTGTCGGCGGAGCTGGCGGACAAGGCCGGCATCATGGTTACGCCGTTCGGCGCGAACCTGCATGTCTCGGCCCGCGATGAAGCCGCGCTGGCGACGGCGATCGCGCCTTATCGGCAGGATCGCGAGCTGGAGTGGGAGGCGTCGAGCCCCTCGCTGGAAGATGTCTTCATCGACCTGATGGGCCAGGCCAGGGACAATTTCCAATGAGATTGTTCGGCAACAACTGGCGGGATTTCTGGCGCCGCGTCCGCGCGATGGTCGTGAAGGAATTCCTGCAGTTGCGCCGCGACCGGATCACCCTGGCCACGATGGTGACGGTGCCGCTGATGCAGCTCGTGCTGTTCGGCTATGCCATCAACACCTCGCCGCGCGATCTGCCGGCGGCTGTGCTGATGCAGGAACAGAGCGATGTCGCCCGTTCGATCCTGGCGGCCTTGCAGAATACGAAATACTTCAAGGTCACCGACATCGCCCGCAACGAGGCTGAGTTCGATCACTTGCTGGCGAGCGGACGCGTGCTGTTCGGCATCGAAGTGCCGGCCGGTTTCGAGCGCGCGGTGCGGCGCGGCGAAAAGCCGGCACTGCTGGTGGCGGCGGATGCCACCGATCCGGTGGCGGCGGGCGGGGCGCTCGGCGCTCTCAATCAGTTGGTGCAGACGGCGCTCCGCCACGACCGGCTTATTCCGGAAGCCAGCAGTCCGCCATTCGAGATCCGCTCGCATGCCCGCTACAATCCGGCGGGCTCGACCCAGCTCAACATCGTTCCGGGACTGCTCGGCACCATCCTCACGCTCACCATGCTGATCTTCACCGCGCTTTCGGTCACGCGCGAAACCGAGCGCGGCACCATGGAGAGCCTTTTGGCCATGCCGATCACGCCGCTCGAGATCATGCTCGGCAAGATCGCGCCCTATGTGCTGATCGGGTTCTTTCAGGCTGCATTGATCATCGTCGCCGGTGTGGTGTTGTTCAACGTGCCGATCGTGGGTAACCTGACGCTGCTCGCCGTGCTCACCACGCTGTTTATCGCGGCCAATTTGTCGATCGGCTATACCTTCTCGACGCTGGCGCAAAACCAGCTGCAGGCGGTGCAGATGGCGATGATGTTCTTCCTGCCGAACATGTTGATGTCGGGTTTTCTGTTTCCATTTGCCGGCATGCCGGTGTGGGCGCAGTGGATCGGCGAATTCATGCCGCTCACGCATTATGTGCGGATCGTGCGCGCCATCATGCTCAAGGGCTCCACGCTGGCCGACTTGCAGATCGAGGCGGCGGCGCTGGTCGGGCTGACGTTGCTGGCGATGATCATCGCGGTGACCCGCTTCCGCCGCACGCTCGATTAGCGCATGATCCGCGAAAGCCTCCCGGACTTGATCCGGTGTCCACTTTTGCTGACCGCGCGCGCCCCCGTGACTCCCGGAAAAGAACGGCATAAGAAGCCTGCATGAGTCCGCCTGAAACAGCAGCAACGCGGCGCGCCATCGGCTTTCTCAATTGGGCGCATGCCATCGACCATTATGTGCTGCTGATTTTTCCGACCGTGGTGCTCAGCCTCGAGGCCTTTTATGGCCGGCCCTATGCCGAGCTGATCGCGCTGAGCACGCCGTGCTTCGTCGCCTTCGGCGTGTTCTCGCTGCCGGCCGGCTGGCTCGCCGACCGCTGGAGCCGGCGCAACATGATGGTGGTGTTCTATGCCGGCTGCGGCCTGTCGCTGATCGCGGCGGCTTTCGCGCCCAATCCGGTCATGCTGGCGGTGGCGCTGTTCCTGCTTGGGGTATTCGCGGCGATCTATCACCCGGTCGGCATGGCCATGCTGATCGAAGCCTCGCAGGCGAGGGGGCGCACGCTCGCCTTCAACGGCGTGTGCGGCAATCTCGGGGCGGCCCTGGCCGCCGGCATCACCGCCTTGTTGGCCTATTGGCTGGGCTGGCGCGCGGCGTTCCTCGTGCCTGCGGCGTTCTGCCTTGCGACCGCGCCGCTATTCTTGTTGAGCGTTCCGGACGACCGGCGCCACGCCGCGGGACGCGAATCCAGGCCGGGCGTGCGGCTCAACCCGGCGCTCGCCGCCACCATGTTCGGCCTGTTCATCATGATCGCGCTCACCGCCGGCCTCATCTTCAATGCCGTGACCGTGGCGTTGCCGAAGATCGTGGAAGAACGGCTGGGGCAGGACGTGCCGCTGGTTGCGGTCGGCGGGCTGGCGACGGCGGTATTCATGTGCGGTGCGCTGGCGCAGCTCGCCGTCGGGCGGCTGGTGGAAAAGATCGCACCGCATCTCTTGCTCATCGTGATCGTAGCCATCGGCTTGGCCGGCATCGTCTGG
>DASSPI010000026.1:0-6936 GCA_035699705.1 Xanthobacteraceae bacterium | reverse complement strand
CTCGAATTCGGCCTCGTCCTCGTCGTCCTCCACCGTGGTTGGGAGTGACGCCGGCTGCGACGCCAGCAGCGCCTTGGCCGCTTCCACCGTGTGCACCTGCTCGCCGCGGTCGACGGCGAAGGAAACCTGGCCGGTGATGCTGGGATCGGTCGTGATCGTCAGCGTGACGCGGAAGCGCTCCTCCAGGCTGCGCAGATGCGCGCGCTTGTGGTTGAGCACATAGATCGCGACTTCGGCGCGGGTACGCACGATGAGATTATGCGTGGCACTCTTGATCAGCGTCTCCTCCAGCGCGCGCAGCAGTTGCAGCGCCACCGAGGCGACCGAGCGGACATGCCCGGTGCCGCCGCAGGCCGGGCATTTCTCCGTCGAGCTTTCCAGCACGCTGGTGCGGATGCGCTGGCGCGACATTTCCAGCAGGCCGAAATGTGAAATGCCGCCGACCTGGATGCGCGCGCGGTCGTGCTTGAGGCATTCCTTCAGCTTGCGCTCGACCGCGCGGTTGTTGCGCTTCTCCTCCATGTCGATGAAGTCGATGACGATCAACCCCGCGAGGTCGCGCATGCGCAACTGGCGTGCGACTTCTTCCGCCGCCTCGAGATTGGTCTTCAGCGCGGTATCTTCGATGTGGTGCTCGCGCGTGGCGCGCCCGGAATTGACGTCGATGGCGACCAGCGCCTCGGCCTGGTTGATCACGATGTAGCCGCCGGAGCGCAGTTGCACCGTGGGCGAGAACATGGCGTCGAGCTGGCTCTCGATGCCGTAACGCGTGAACAGCGGCTGGACGTCCTTGTAGGGCTTCACGTTCTTCGCATGGCTCGGCATGAGCATGCGCATGAACTCCTTGGCGTCCTTGTAGGCTTCTTCGCCGGCGACGATGACCTCGTCGATGTCTTTATTATAGAGATCGCGGATCGAGCGCTTGACCAGCGAGCCTTCCTCATAAGTGAGCTTCGGCGCGGTGGATTTCAGCGTCAGGTCGCGCACCGTCTCCCACATGCGCAACAGATATTCGAAATCGCGCTTGACCTCGGTCTTGGTGCGGCTGGCGCCGGCGGTGCGCAGGATCACGCCCATGCCTTCCGGCACTTCCAGCTCCTGCGCGATTTCCTTCAGCCGCTTGCGGTCGGTGGAATCGGTGATCTTGCGGCTGATGCCGCCGCCGCGCGCGGTATTCGGCATCAATACCGAATAACGGCCGGCAAGCGAAAGATAGGTCGTCAGCGCCGCGCCCTTGGTGCCGCGCTCTTCCTTCACCACCTGCACCAGCATGACCTGCCGGCGCTTGATCACTTCTTGAATCTTGTACTGCCGGCGGCCGCGCGGCATGCGCTCCGGCACTTCCTCCAGGGCATCGGCGCCGCCGACGGACTCCACCGGCGGCTCTTCATGTTCCACTTCTTCGCCGCCGCTGCCTGCGTCAGCTTGGTGTTCCGATGCCTCCGCCTGCTGGATCATCCCGATCGGCTCTTCCGGCGTCAGCTCGGCGGCGGCCAGATCTTCGTGCTCGGCCGTATCGGCTACCGCTTCGCGGCCGTCGGTTTCGGGAGTATCCTCCGACTCCGCCTGCTGGATCATGCCGATCGGTTCTTCCGGAACCAGGTCGGCGGCCGCGAGATGCTCCGGCGTCGAGGGCTCTGCCGAGGGGTCGCTATCCAGCTGGATGTCGGAGGGGGCCTCGCCGCGGAAAATATCGGTCACCGCCTCGCCCGAAGCTTGCGCGTCTTCGGCTTGCGCGCCCTCGATCGGTTCGCTTTTGACGGTTTCATCCTGACGCTGGGCGCCGCGATGGCGGCCCCGGCGGCGGCTGGCGCGGCTGTCGGCCTCGGCGTCCGCGGCGCGGGCGGCGCGCTCGTCTTCTTCGATCAGCGCCTGCCGGTCGGCAACCGGGATCTGATAATAGTCCGGATGGATTTCCGAGAAGGCCAGGAAGCCGTGGCGATTGCCGCCATAATCCACGAAGGCGGCCTGGAGCGAAGGCTCCACCCGCGTCACCTTGGCAAGATAGATATTGCCGCGAAGCTGTTTACGGGTGGCGGACTCGAAGTCGAATTCTTCGACGCGATTGCCGCGCAAAACTACCACCCGGGTTTCTTCCGGATGGGTCGCGTCGATCAGCATTTTGTTGGCCATTGATTTTTCTCATAGCGGCAATCCGGCTCGCCGGCGCCGTCGAACGCAACGGAGGCGGGGGGCGGCGCAAGGCGCGGGTTGCCTGATTTCTGGTTGAAATAATAAGGCAGGTGTTGGTGGCCGAAGCGGGCGCAAGCGCCGACGCGGCATGGCACGCGGGCGCGGAGGCACCGCGCTGGCGAGGGAGCCGGATCTTGAGGCGTATGTTGGCCATGACTTCGGGCCCGTAGCGACGGCAGCGCGAACGCGGCCGTGGTTTCTGTCGCTGAGGGCTGGCGGCGACACGCCGCCTCGCAGGGCTTCCGCCGTGCGGACAATCCGGCCGTTCAACAAGGACATCGGCAAAAGGGCCAGAAAGCTGGCCCGGGGCGTCCACCGTATCGCCCTCGGCATGAGGACGATCCCGGAGCGGACGTGCCGGATGCCCGAACGCGGTACAACCGGGACTTGGAACCGTCAGCACACCTTTCTTAAGGCCGCCGGTCCCCGATAGCAAGCATGCTGTCCGGAGCAAAAAATGTGGCCTGCGCGGGCGGTTACGAGGCCCTTTTAAGTTCCGATTCACCGTACCCCGCTTATGGAGTAAGGAGAGGCACGGAGGGCTGGATTCGATGTCTATCCGGGCGAAAAGCCTCATTCTGACCCTCGCGGGCGCGGCCATGCTCGCGGGCCTGCTTCCGGCGTCGCCGACGGGATGGTTTGCGCGCGCCGCCGCGGCCGGCTTTCCTGTCGCGACCGATTCCCGGATCGGGGGAGATGAGAATCAGACCCGTTTTGTCGTCGATCTCAGCGCCAAGGTCGGCCTGCGCGCCTTTACGCTCGCCGATCCCTATCGGGTGGTGGTCGACCTGCCGCAGGTCACCTTCCAGCTCAAGCCGAAGGCCGGGGAAAGCGGACGCGGGCTGATCAAGGCCTTCCGCTTCGGGCTGGTGATGCAGGGCGGCTCGCGCATCGTGCTCGATCTGACCAAACCGGTGCGGATCGACAAGGCCTTCACCCTGGACGCCGCCGAAGGCCAGCCGGCGCGCCTTGTCATCGATCTGACCGCGGTCGACCGCGAAACTTTCTTGCGCACCATCGCGCAGGAGAACCGCGCGCCACCGCAGGCCCAGCAGAGGAAAAACGGTCAGGATGCCGGCAAGAATGCCGGCGATCCCCGGCCGCTGATCGTGCTCGATCCGGGGCACGGCGGCATCGATAATGGCACCCACGCGCCCAGCGGAGAGAACGAGAAGACCCTCGTCCTCGATTTTGCCCTGTCGCTGCGCGACAAGATCGAAAAACTCGGCAAATACCGCGTGGTGATGACGCGCACCGACGATGTCTTCGTGCCGCTGGCGGAACGGGTGCGGCTGGCGCGGCAGCGGCAGGCATCGCTTTTCATCTCGATTCATGCCGACGCGCTCGGGCGCGGCGACGGCGACGCGCAGGGTGCCACCGTCTACACGCTGTCGGAGACGGCATCGGATGCCGAAGCCGACCGGCTGGCCGAGGCGGAGAACAAGGCGGACGTCATCGCAGGCGTGGACCTGTCCAGCGAGCCCGGCGACGTTGCCGACATCCTGATCGATCTTGCGCAGCGCGAGACCAAGACCTTCTCCGGCCATTTCGCCCGGACCTTGGTAAGCGAGATCAAGACCGTGGCGCGCATGCACAAGAATCCGCTGAAATCCGCGGGCTTCCGGGTGCTGCGCGCGGCCGATGTACCCTCCGTGCTGCTCGAGCTCGGCTTTGTCTCGAACCGGCAGGACCTCAAGCAGTTGACTTCGGAAGCCTGGCGGTCGCGCACGGCCGACGCGGTCGTGGCGGCTGTCGATGCGTATTTCAGCACCCGTGTCGCCGGGACGGCGGCCGCTCCGGCCGGGCCATGAAAGCCTTTGATGCGCTACCAGCCTCAGTTTAAACATAAAACGGCGCGACTCATGCAGCCGCCGAAGCGGTCTCAACGCCCCGGGTCAGGGCGGGCGACCGTTGAACCGGGCAGGGGCTGCAGCGAAAAATCGTCGCGCGGGAATGGGATAGCTCGGCTATGAAGGCGATATTGCGGTTCTTCGGCTTTCTGTTCACGGCGGGCACCATCCTGTTCCTGGTCGCCGTCGCCGGTGCCGCCGGCCTGATGTGGCACTTCTCCAAGGACCTGCCGGATTATTCCCAGCTGCAGGATTACGAGCCTCCGGTGATGACCCGGGTGCATGCGACCGACGGCTCGCTGGTCGCGGAATACGCCAATCAGCGCCGCCTCTACATTCCGATCCAGGCCGTGCCGAAGATGGTGATCAATGCCTTCCTCGCCGCCGAGGACAAGAATTTTTACGAGCACGGCGGTCTCGACTTCGCCGGCATCGTGCGGGCCGGCACCATTTACGCCCAGGACTGGATGGCTGGCGTCAAAAGGCGGCCGCAAGGCGCCTCCACCATCACCCAGCAGGTGGCGAAAAACTTCCTGTTGACCAACGAGGTTTCGCTGGAGCGCAAGATCAAGGAAGCGATGCTCGCGCTGAAGATGGAGCGCACCTATTCCAAGGACAAGATTCTCGAGCTTTATCTCAATGAAATCTATCTCGGGCTCGGCGCTTACGGCATCGCCGCCGCCTCGCTGATCTATTTCGACAAGTCGGTGCACGAACTGACCGTACAGGAAGCGGCCTATCTCGCCGCGCTGCCGAAGGCGCCGAGCGATCTCAATCCCTATCGCCAGCGTGACAGGGCGGTCGACCGGCGCAACTACGTGCTCGATCGGATGATCGAGATTGGATACATCAACGCGCGCGAAGGCGAGGCGGCCAAGAAGTCGCCGCTCGACATCACGGCGCGGACCACCGGCGCGCATATCTTCGCTGCCGAATATTTTGCCGAAGAAGTGCGGCGCGAAATCTACGAGCGCTACGGCGCCAAGAAGCTTTACGAAGGCGGGCTGTCGGTGCGCGCGACGCTCGATCCGAAGCTGCAGGTTTTGGCGCGCAAGGTGCTGATCGACGGCCTTGTGCATTTCGATGAGAACCAGGGATGGCGCGGGCCGGTGCAGCAGATCGACCTTGCCGGCGACTGGGGAACCACGCTGGCCGAAGTCCGCTCGCTGACGGATATCGCGCCCTGGCGCATGGCGGTGGTGCTGGAGATCGGCGATCAAACCGCGCGCATCGGCTTCCAGCCCGCGCGCGAGCCGAGCGGCGCGGTGTCGAGGGAACGCCAGGTCGGCATCCTGCCGCTCGACGGCGTGCGCTGGGCGAAAGCCGCCTCCGGGCCGACCCGCGGGCGCGTGCCGGCAAAAGTTTCACAGGTGCTGCAGCCCGGCGACGTGATCTATGTCGATCCGCTCACCGAAAAAGACGGCAAGGCGCGCGAAGGGCTGTATCGGCTGCGGCAAGTGCCGGAGATTTCCGGCGCTATCCTGGCGATGGATCCGCTGACCGGACGCATCCTCGCCATGGTCGGCGGCTTTTCCTACGATCAGAGCCAGTTCAACCGCGCCACGCAGGCGCTGCGCCAGCCGGGCTCGTCCTTCAAGCCGATCGTCTATGCCACGGCGCTCGACAATGGTTACACCCCCTCGTCGGTGATCCTGGACGCGCCGTTGGAGATCGATCAGGGCCCCGGGCAGGAAACCTGGAAGCCGGAAAATTACGAAGGCAAGTTCTACGGCCCTTCGACGCTGCGCTTCGGCATCGAGCGCTCGCGCAACGTCATGACGGTGCGGCTGGCGCAGGACATCGGCATGCCGCTGATCGCCGACTACGCCAAGCGCTTCGGTGTCTATGACGACCTGCCGCCTTATCTGTCGTTTTCGCTGGGCGCGGGCGAGACCACCTTGCTGCGCATGGTCACCGCCTATTCGATGTTCGACAACGGCGGCAAGCGCGTGAAGCCGACCCTGATCGACCGCATCCAGGATCGCTACGGCCACACCATTTTCCGGCACGACGAGCGCGAATGCCGCGGCTGCGACGCCGACAAATGGCGCAGCCAGCCGGAGCCGACGCTGATCGACCGGCGCGAGCAAGTGCTCGATCCGATGACCGCTTACCAGATCACCTCGATGATGGAAGGCGCCGTGCAACGCGGCACCGGTACCGCCTTGCGCGAGGTCGGCAAGCCGATCGCCGGCAAGACCGGCACCACCAATGACGCCAAGGATGTATGGTTCATCGGCTTCTCGCCCGATCTCGCGGTCGGGGTCTATCTTGGCTACGACAAGCCGCGCTCGATCGGCAGCCGCGCCACCGGCGGCGGCCTCGCCGCGCCGATCGTGAAGGAATTCATGAAGGTTGCGCTCGCCAACAAGCCGCCGGTGCCGTTCCGCGTGCCTTCCGGCATCAAGCTTGTGCGCGTCGACCCGCGCACCGGCACGCGTGTCGGGCCGGGCAGCCCGGCCATCCTCGAGGGCTTCAAGCCCGGCACCGCGCCGCCCGACGGCTATGCCTATGCCGACTATGAAAACGAGAGCCGCGGCGGCGGCCGCGCCTGGTCGGTTTCGCCGGACGACGACCGCGCCATTCGCCGCGGGCCGGGCGGATTGTATTGATGATGCGTTCTTGCATTGCGTTGCCGGCGCGCGCGCACTAGATCATTTCGATGCGCGCAGAAACTGAAAGTCTTGTCGACGACATCAAGCGGTCCCTTGGGCTGCTGAGGAGGCATCTTTGACGTCGACACGTCGAAGATGCGTCTGGCCGAGCTGAACAAGCAGGCCGAAGATCCCGAATTCTGGAACGATGCCGCCCGCGCGCAGAAAGCGATGCGCGAGCGCACCACGCTGGAAAATCAACTCAACGGCATCACCCGGATCGAGCGCGAGCTCGACGA
>DASSPI010000025.1:0-4313 GCA_035699705.1 Xanthobacteraceae bacterium | reverse complement strand
TCACGCCGAAGACGCCGGTGATCGAGATCGCCGGCATCTGCGCGCATTGCCGGAAAGCGTGATGATGACACAAGCGGCAGCGCATAAGCGGCACCGTTCCGTGCCGGTGCAGGTCGGCCGCGTCACCGTCGGCGGCGATGCGCCCATCGTCGTGCAGTCGATGACCAACACCGATACCGGCGACGTGAGCGCGACCGTCGCGCAGGTTGCCGCGCTGGCGCAGGCGGGTTCCGAAATCGTGCGGATCACGGTGGACCGGGACGAGGCCGCCGCGGCGGTGCCGCAGATCAAGGAGCGGCTCCTTCGTATCGGCGTCGACGTGCCGATCGTCGGGGACTTCCATTACATCGGGCACAAGCTGCTGGCCGATCATCCGGCCTGCGCGCAGGCGCTGGATAAATACCGCATCAACCCGGGCAATGTCGGCTTCAAGGACAAGCGCGACCGCCAATTCACCGCGATCGTTGAAACGGCGATCAGATACAACAAGCCGGTGCGCATCGGCGCCAATTGGGGCTCGCTCGATCAGGAACTGCTCACTCATTTGATGGACGAGAACAGCCGCAAGGCGCAGCCGCTGGAGGCCCGCGCGGTGACGCGCGAAGCGATGGTGCAATCGGTGCTGCTGTCTGCGCAGCGCGCCGAAGAGATCGGCCTGCCGAAAAACCGCATCATCCTTTCCGCCAAGGTGTCGGCGGTGCAGGACCTGATCGCGGTTTATCAGGAATTGGCGCGGCGCTCGGACTATGCGCTGCATCTCGGGCTGACCGAAGCCGGCATGGGCTCGAAAGGCATCGTTGCCTCTTCCGCCGCCATGAGCGTGCTGCTGCAACAGGGCATCGGCGACACCATCCGCGTGTCGCTCACGCCGGAGCCGGAAGGCGACCGCACGCTGGAAGTGAAAGTGGCGCAGGAGTTGCTGCAGACCATGGGCTTTCGCGTCTTCGTGCCCTCGGTCGCCGCCTGCCCGGGCTGCGGCCGCACCACCTCCACCACCTTTCAGGAGCTGGCGCAGGACATCCAGGAGTTCATCCGCGTCTCCATGCCGGCATGGAAGACGCGTTATCCCGGCGTGGAAAATCTCACCGTCGCGGTGATGGGCTGCATCGTCAACGGACCGGGCGAAAGCAAGCATGCCGATATCGGCATCTCGCTGCCGGGCACCGGCGAACAGCCGACGGCGCCGGTGTTCGTCGACGGCAAGAAGGCGGCGACCTTGCGCGGCCCCACGCTGGCGGCGGATTTCAAGCAGATGGTGAGCGATTATATCGAGCGGCGTTTCGGGCAAGGCCGCACGGCGGCGGAATAGTCCGCCTTGGCGGATAATTTATCCGCGGCCGGCGCGCCGGCGGAACTATCGCGGCCGAGGCGATGTTGCTTTGTCGGGCGACGTTCGTGTGCGGATGGAGGAGTTCCGTCATGCGGTATCGAATTTTAGGCGGCGTGACCGCCGCCGCGCTCGGACTGGCTGCGATTGGCGCCTGGGCGCTTCCCGCTTCCGCTCAAGGCGCCCGTTTCCAACCGGCGCTGGCGGGCGGCGCTGAAAGCAGCGGCCTCCTGGCCTTGGTGCGCGAACGCGGCAGTAGTGGTGGCGGCGGCGGCGAGCGTGCCGATCGCGGCGGCAGCGGCGGCGGTGACCGCGTTGTCCGGATGGACCGCGGCGGCGAGCGCTTCGTCGATCGCGACGGCGACCGGCGCCAATTCGGCAGCCGATCCGCCAGCCGCTCCGGCAGCGCGCGCGTCACGCGCCTCGTGCGCGATCGCGACGGCAAGCGGCGGCGCGTCGTCGTGCACCGCTTTTTCGATTATCCTTATCGCGACCGCGGCGGCTTCGCGCTTGGTTATGGCGCCGCCGCCTATGCTGGCTATGGCGGCTACTGCATGAGCCTATTCCAGGCTTACGATCCGGGCAGCGGGCTTTATCTCGGCTACGACGGATTGTGGTATTCCTGCCCGTAAGCGTTCTGCGGCAAATTCTGTTTCGCGATGGCCGGGCTTCGTCCCGGCCATCTCGTTTAGAAGGCACTCGCGTCCGATCGGGTTGGCCGGAACAAGCCCGTCCATGGCAACGATATCTTCTCCCCTTGCCGCCGCCGCCTAACCCCCCGATGATCGCCGCGGGGCGCCTTCATGACCGAGACGATACAGACCTTCCTGTTGCTGTTGTCGGTGCTTGCCGCGGTCGCGATTCTGGCGCGCCGGCTGGATGTCGCTCCCTCCATTCTGCTGGTGATCGCGGGCATCGGCCTAGCGCTCGTTCCCGGCCTGCCCAGCATCGAGCTGGCGCCCGAGCTGGTGCTGCTGGTGATCCTGCCGCCGCTGCTCTATTCCGCCGCCGTCGCCATGAGCTGGCGCGAATTCCGCTTCAACCTGCGGCCGATCTTCCTGCTCGCTTTCGGCGCGGTGGTGTTCACCACCTGCGCCGTCGCGGTGGCCGCGCATTACGTGATCGGGCTGCCCTGGGCCGTCGGCTTCCTGCTCGGCGCGATCGTCTCGCCGCCCGATGCGGTCGCGCCGCTCGCGGTCGCGCGCAAGCTGCGGCTGCCGCGCCGGCTCTTGCTGGTGCTGGAAGGCGAAGGCGTCGCCAACGACGCCACCGCGCTGATCCTCTACCGCTTCGCGGTCGCCGCGGTCAGCACCGGCACCTTTGCCCTCGGCGAAGCGGCCGGCACCTTCGCCGCCATCGTCGGAGGCGAGATCGTCTGGGGCATCGCCGTCGGCTGGCTCAGCCTGCGGCTGCGGCGCTGGGCGCGCGACCCGCGGGTGGAAATCACGCTGTCGCTGATGACGCCCTACATCGCTTACTGGATCCCCGAACATCTCGGCGGCTCCGGCGTGCTGGCCACCGTCGCCGCCGGGCTCTACGTGAGCTGGAGGGGTCCGCTGCTGATTCCCTCCGCCACCCGGCTGCAGGGAATCTTTTTCTGGGATTTGATCATCTATCTGATCGAGGGCTTCGTCTTCCTGGTGGTCGGCCTGCAGGCGCGCACGTTGCTCGCCCGGATCGAGGCCTATTCCCTGCGCGATCTCGCGGTGGCGGTCGCGCTCACCACGCTCATCGTGATCGTGGCCCGCTTCGTCTGGGTTTTTCCCGCCGTCTATCTGCCGCGCTGGCTTATTCCTCCGCTGGCGCGCCGCGATCCTTCGCCGCCCTGGGAGCAGGCCTTCGTTCTTGCCTTTGTCGGGGTACGCGGCGTGGTCTCGCTCGCGGCCGCGCTGGCGATTCCCTTTCTCACCGCCGGCGGGCAGGTTTTCCCGCACCGCGACCTGATCCTGTTCGTCACTTTCGGCGTCATCGTGGTCACGCTGGTCGGGCAAGGGCTGATGCTGCCCGCGGTGATCCGCTGGCTTGGTTTGGCCAGGGACGCCGACACCGAACGCAGCAACGAGCAGGCGGAGGAGCTCGCCGCGCGGCAGGACGCCATCGAGACGGCGCATCGGCGGATGGAGGAATTGCTGGGGAGCCGGGAAATCCCCGCCGAGGCCGCCGAGCTCTTGCGCCTGCGCCACGACCACCGCCGCCGCCAGCTCGTCGGCGACGAATTACGCGAGACGGTGGCTGAGCTGAAGCTCGACCTGCTGCGGGTGGAGCGCGAATTCCTGTTTCAGCTTTTGCGTGAAGGCCGCATCACCGACGAAGCGCGGCGGCGGCTGGAGCGCGAGCTCGATCTGGAGGAGGCGGCGATCATCTCACGCCGCGGGGAAGCGTCCGTCCTGCCGCTTTAAGGCTCTTGGACGTTGCGGCACTGTGCTCGCTCTCCCATGCGGAGAGGTGAAGTGGAGTTCGCGGCACGATTCTATATTCCTGAACGCGAGCTAGGCGGCTTTTTTCTCTTCCCCGATCCCGAGCATCTCCATCAGCCGCAGCGCGTCCTTCGGCGCGGCGCTTTTCTGGTCGTTGTCGAAATAGACATAGACCGTGCGCCGCTGCCGTTTCCATTTTTCGATGTCGCGCGCCCAGGCGCGCAGCGTCTGGTCGGGATAATGATCCTTGTAGGCGCCGCCCGGGCCATGCCCGCGCACATAGACATGCTTTGCCGTCACCTCGAAGGGCGAGGGGGCGTCGCGATGATCCGACAGACAGAGCGAGATGTCGTGCGCGCGCAGCAGCTCGAGGATGTCGTCCGCGTACCAGCTCTTGTCGCGGAACTCGAAGGCGTAGGTCCGCTTCTTCGACAGCATCTTGAGGAAAGCAGCCAGGCGCTCGCGGTTGACCTTGAACTGCGGCGGCAGCTGAAACAGCACCGGGCCCACTTTCGGGCCCAGCAACTTCAGCCGCGACTCCAATAATTCAAGGCTGTTTTTGGATTTCG
>DASSPI010000024.1:0-10001 GCA_035699705.1 Xanthobacteraceae bacterium | reverse complement strand
TGGACTCCAAAAATACTAACCTACTTGTCTCTCGCTGGCCGTGACCTTTTTGCAACAACGCGCGGAATCCAGCGCCAAACGGGCCGTGCTGGACACCCGGGACCGCGGGTGGCAGAAGGAACCAGCGCAACGATAGGCTTCCCGCGACGATGAAACGCTTCCTGCAGCTCTTCTTCACCTGGTGGAACGGCGCCACTTTCGGCACGCTGCTCTGGACGCGCCGCTATGGCGAGCTGGTGGGCGAAGATGAAGCCGGCAACCGCTATTATCGGACGAAGGACGGCGCGATCGATCCCAGCCTCGGCTTCGAGCGCCGCTGGGTGATCTACAACGGCGATGCTGAAGCCTCCAGAATCCCGCCGGCCTGGCATGGCTGGATGCATCACACCGTGGACGTGCCGCCGACGCAGGAGACCTATCGGCCGAATGAATGGGAGAAGCCGCATCTGCCGAATCTCACCGGGACGCCGGCCGCCTTTCGGCCGCCAGGCTCGACCCTGGCTGCCGGCCGCCGGCCGAAGGCCACCGGCGACTACAAGGCCTGGGTGCCCGGCGAACGCTCGTGATCCAGCTTGGTTTTGGATGGCCGAGCAATCGCCCTTTCCCCGCCGTATTCTCCGTGTTAACCGGGCCTACCGGCGCGTGATGCGCGGCGTGTGGCCAATGTCCCGATTTTTTCTCCCCTTCATCCTGCTCGCCGTCGCCGGATCGTCACTCGCCGTGACGCCCGCGGGCGCGCAATTCGGCTCGATCTTCGGCGAGCCGCCGCCGCGGCCGCCGCAATCCGTGCCGGGACGTCAACAGCCGCAACAGCGTCTGGAAGAACCGCCGCCGACGCTGCAGCCGCCGGGCCCGCCGGGCAGGCCGAGACAGCCGCAGGGCAATATCCAATCCCAGCCGCTGCCCCCGCCGCCGGGCGGCGCCGCTTCACCCGGCATCGC
Source organism: Xanthobacteraceae bacterium (assembly GCA_035699705.1). GTDB lineage: Bacteria > Pseudomonadota > Alphaproteobacteria > Rhizobiales > Xanthobacteraceae > CANKHA01. The sequence goes on along the minus strand of DASSPI010000024.1, from coordinate 9,060 downwards.
GCCGAACGCACCGGCGCCGCAGCCCGCGCAACGCCCGGCGCGCGGCGCGCCGCAACAGCAACCACCACAACAACAACAGCAGCAGCAGCAGCCGGTCGAGGCCGCGGTGCCAAGCGACGAGGTCGCCACCCAGCCGCCAGGCAACAAGGTGCCGAATCCCACCGGCGTCTTCGCCGGTCTGGACAAGATCACCGGCCGGATCACCAGCTTCGACGTGGCGCTCAACGAGACCGTGCAGTTCGGCGCGCTGCAGGTGACGCCGCGCGCCTGCTACACGCGACCGCCGACCGAGACGCCGCATACCGATGCCTTCATCGAGGTGGACGAGGTGACGCTGCAGGGCGAAATCCGCCGCATCTATACCGGCTGGATGTTCGCGGCGAGCCCTGGGCTGCATGCGGTGGAACATCCGATCTACGATGTGTGGCTCACCGACTGTAAAGGCGGCGTGGTGGCCGAAGCACAACCCGAGCCGGAGCCGGCCCCGCGTGCGGCGCGCCAGCAGCAGCAGCCGTCACAACAGCAGCAAAGGCAGCCGCCGCGAGAGCGCCGGGCGCCACAGCGCGATTTCTGATTGGCAGCCGCTTCGCTGCCGCGTCGGCGGACATAGGCCGAACCCGCCGCAGCCTTCTGCGTAGGCGGGTCGCGGGGACGACGGGGTGAGCTTTCCGGGCCTTAGCTCGCGGCAGCGTATCGAAGCGCTTCACCACCCGGCAGCGGGCGATCGAGCGGCAGCGCGGCGAAATCGGCCTGGCCGATCAGCGCCGCCTCCAGCTGTTTGTGATATTGCCGGCGCGGGATCTCGGTGGCGCCGAACGTCTTCAGGTGATCGGTGACGAATTGCGTGTCGAGCAGCGCGAAGCCGCCGACGCGCAGACGCGCCACCAGATGCACCAGCGCCACCTTGGAAGCGTCGCGGGCGTGATGGAACATGCTCTCGCCGAAAAAGGCGCGGGCGAGACTCACGCCGTACAAACCGCCGACAAGTTGATCCTCTTCGTAAACCTCGATGCTGTGGCAATGGCCGCGCTCGTGCAGCTTGCGATAGAGATTGCGGATGCGGTCATTGATCCAGGTCCGGCCGCGCCCAGGCTTGGGCGCCGCGCAACCCGCGATCACCGCCTCGAAATCGCGATTGACCGCCACCGTGAAACGGTCGGACCGCACGGTGCGTGCGAGCCGGCCCGGCACATGGAAGCGGTCGAGCGCAATGATGCCGCGCTGCTCGGGCTCGATCCAATAAAGCGCATTGTCATCCGCGCTCTCCGCCATCGGAAAGATGCCGCAGGCATAGGCCTTCAGCAAAACCTCGGGTGTGATCTCGACGGCGGCGTTGTCGCGGCTGGCCATAGCTACTCCTGCGGATACAGGCTTTCGGCAATTTACGACGGCAGCCGGAGAATGTGGAGGCGTTCTCCACATTAACCGGGCGCTAGGGATGAAATCTTTAAATTGGCGAAAGTTTGAAAACAAAAGCGCGGGGAGGCGTTGCCCACTCGGGACGAATGCGAGGAGGAGAAAGTCATGGGGGAGTTGCACCCGATACCCGCTAGCGCCACCATCCTGGTCGTGGAAGACGAAGCCCTGATCGGTGAAATGATAGCCGAAGCGCTGCAAGAGCAGGGCTTTCAAGTATTTGTGACGTCAAACGCGGCCGACGCACTGCGGTACGTCGAATCGGGAGCGGCGGTCGATGCCCTGCTCACCGATATTCACCTGCCGGGCGGGATGAACGGTTCGGAACTGGCAAGCCGCGTACGCACGCTGCGGCCGGAAATGCCGATCGTCTATGCGTCAGGGCGGTGGCATCCTACCGATCGTGAGCGGTTGGTGCCGCGCTCGGTGTTCCTGCCGAAGCCTTACGATCCGCGCGACGCCGGCACCCTGCTGATGCGGCTGGTCGCGACGCATTGAGAGGGACGCCCTCTCCCATGGGAGAGGGTTGGGGTGAGGGGGTAAGTTCTATCGATACGTTGTACGCCCTCACCCGGCGCGCTGCGCGCGTCGACCTCTCCCCACGGGAGAGGTGAAAGGGCCGCTTCCAGTCAGGTTCCGGATTCCGGTCACGCGCCTTTGGTGTGTCCCGAATAACGGCTTGGCTACTCTTCCATCCCGCCGTTGGCGAGGAAGTGCTCGAGCCAGTGGATGTGATAGTCGCCGTCGATGATCGCCGGCTCGCGCACCAGCGCGCGGAACAGCGGCAGCGTAGTCTCGACGCCGTCCACCACCAGTTCGTCGAGCGCGCGTTTGAGCCGCATCAGGCATTCCGGCCTGGTTTTGCCGTGCACGATAAGCTTGCCGACGAGCGAGTCGTAGTAGGGCGGGATGCTGTAGCCCTGGTAGACCGCTGAATCGATCCGCACGCCGAGCCCGCCGGGCGCATGATAGTGCAGGATCTTGCCGGGCGAGGGCCGGAAGGAAATCGGGTTTTCCGCGTTGATGCGGCATTCGATCGAATGGCCGTGGAATTTCACATCCTTCTGCGCCAGCGGGAGCTCGCCGCCGGCCGCGACGCGGATCTGCTCCAGCACCAGGTCGATGTCGGTGATCATCTCGGTCACCGGATGTTCGACCTGAATGCGGGTATTCATCTCGATGAAATAGAACTGGCCGTCCTCATAGAGGAATTCGACCGTACCGACGCCGAGATAATTCAGCTCGCGCATGGCGGTGGCGACGGTTTCTCCGATCGCATCGCGCGCGGCCACGTTCAGCGCAGGCGAGGGGCCTTCCTCCCACACCTTCTGATGCCGACGCTGCAACGAGCAGTCGCGCTCGCCCAGATGGATGGCATTGCCGCGGCCGTCGCCCAGCACCTGGATTTCGATATGACGGGGCTTCTGCAGATATTTCTCCAGATAGACGGCGTCGTCGCCGAACGCAGCCTGCGCCTCGGAACGGGCGGTGGAGAGAGCGGTGGAAAGCTCGTCCTCGCTATGGGCCACTTTCATGCCGCGCCCGCCGCCCCCGGCGGCAGCCTTCACCAGCACCGGGAAACCGATCTGGCGGCCGATGACGAGCGCCTCGCTGTCGGCCTTCACGCCGCCCTCGGAGCCGGGCACCACCGGGATGCCGAGCCGCTTGGCGGTGCGCTTGGCTTCGATCTTGTCGCCCATCAGGCGGATGTGCTCGGGCTTCGGCCCGATGAACTGCACTTTGTGCTCGCCGAGGATTTCGGCAAAGCGCGCGTTTTCCGAAAGAAATCCATAGCCGGGATGCACCGCGTCGGCGCCGGTGATTTCGGCCGCGGCCAGCAGCGCGGGGATATTGAGATAGCTGTCGCGCGCGGGCGGCGGTCCGATGCAGACGCTTTCGTCGGCGAGCCGCACATGCATGGCGTCGGCGTCGGCGGTGGAATGCACCGCCACGGTGGCGATGCCCAGCTCCTTGCAGGCGCGCAGCACGCGCAAGGCGATTTCGCCGCGGTTGGCGATCAGGATTTTATCGAACATGGCTCTACTACACCACGCGTCATGGCCGGGCTTGTCCCGGCCATCCACGTTTTGTCCGGGAAAGAAAACGTGGATGCCCGGCATAAAGCCGGGCATGACGAAAGAGATTGTGGCCTGCGCTGCTCACTCGATGATCATCAGCGGCTCGCCGAACTCCACCGGACGGCCGTCCTCGATCAGTATCTGCTTCACGGTGCCGGCGCGCGGCGCCGGAATCTGGTTCATCGTCTTCATCGCCTCGACGATCAGCAGGGTCTGGCCGGCCAGCACCTGGCTGCCGACCTCGACAAAGGGGCGGGCGCCCGGCTCGGGCGCGAGGTAGGCGGTGCCCACCATCGGCGATGCGACGACGCCGGGATGCTTGGCGGGATCGGGCGCGGCCGCCGAGGTGATGCCGGCGGGAGCCACCGCGGGCGCGGCCGACATTGGCGCGGCCATCGGCGCCGCGGCGATGAACTGGCCGCCGCGCACGACGCGCACGCGCAGCCCGGACTGTTCGATCTCGATCTCGCTCAGGCCGGTTTCTTCCAGCAGCGCGGAGAGCTCGCGGATCAGGTCCTTGTCCACGGCGGACCTGGATTCAGAAGCGGATTTTTGCTCGGATTTTTCCTTCGGCTTGGAGGCCACTGTTCAACTCTTCTTCTTGGCGCCGGTCATGGCGGCGAGACCGGCGATCGCCAGCGCGTAGCCTTCGATCCCGAAGCCGCAAAGGCTCGCCTTGGCGGCCATGGCGACAAAGGAGTGATGACGAAAACTCTCTCGCGCATGGATATTGGTGATGTGCACTTCGATGACCGGCGTATTCGCCGCCAGCAGCGCGTCGTGAATCGATACCGAGGAATGAGAATAGCCGGCGGCGTTGATGATGATGCCGGCGGCCTTATTGGCGCGCGCTTCATGAATCCAGTCGATCAGTTCGCCTTCGCGGTTCGACTGGCGGAATTCGATCGCAAAACCGTGCGCCTGCGCCGCCTTGCGGCACAAGGTCTCGAGGTCCTTCAGCGTCGCGTGCCCATATTTCTCCGGCTCGCGCGTGCCGAGCAGGTTCAGATTGGGGCCGTTGAGGATGTAGACGGTTTTGGCCATGACTGGATTATCGGCGATTTCGGCGCGCATCAGGAACAACAGGCGCGCAGGCCGGGCTTTTATAAGTGGCTGCGCGCGCCAGGGGAAGCCGGAGCGGAACGAACCGGGTCCATTTATCGATAAAAGTAAATGCGATCCGTTGCCGGGAGCTCAGCAGGTGGGTTTGCCGCAGCGGGCGGCGTTGATCTTCTCCTGCAGGTTCGGCAGCCCGACCGCGCCGATCACGACCTGCGAGCCAATCACGTAGCTCGGCGTGCCGCTCAGCCCCAGCGCGTCGGCAAGCTTGAAGCTTTCCTCGAGGGTTGCCTTCGGCTCGTTGCTCGCCATGTCCTTTTCCAGCCGGCTCATGTCGAAGCCGGCGTCCTTGGCGGCCGCGAGCGCCTGCGCCCGGCCGATCGACCCCCGGCTGCCGAGCAGCTTCTGATGGAAGTCGAGATATTTCTTACCGGCCGCGTCCTGCATGCGCGCCGCGACCGAAACCCGCGCCGCTTCCACCGAGGCTTCGCCCAGCACCGGGAATTCCTTCAGCACGACCCGCAGCTTCGGATCGCCTTTCATCAGTTCGAGCATGTCGGAGAGCGCGCGTTTGCAGTAGCCGCAGTTGTAGTCGAAGAACTCGACCATGGTGACGTCGCCCTTCGGATTGCCGAGCACGACCTGGTGCTTGGAATTGAACAGCGCCTCCGCGTGATCCTTTACCGCGTTCTGATGCTTGGCGGCTTCGGCGGCGGCCTGGCGCTTCTCCAATTCGATATAGGCTTCCTGCAACACCTCCGGATTCTTGACGAGATAGTCCTTGACGATGGCTTCGATCTCCTTGCGCTGGGCAGGAGAGATGTTCTGGGCGGCGGCCGGCAGCAAAGACGCCGCGAGCAGGACCGCCAGGGTGGCGGCGAATAAACGCAGGAGCGATGTCATCGGCGGGTCCTTCTCGGCGTCAATTGACTTTGGCTTTGGAAGAGATGATGTCGTCGGCCTTCACCCAACCGGGGCTGCCGACGGGAAAGCGGGTCTTGGCGCGGGTGGCAAGGTCGCGCGCGGTGCGCGCATCGCCGCGCATCACCGCCGCCAGGGCGGAAGCGAGGTCGGCCTGCGCAAGATCGCCCTTGCGGCCGAACGCCATCGCGAGCTGGGTATAGGCGTCGGGGCTTTCCGGCTCCTTGGCGATCGCAGCGCGCAGCAGCGTCACCGCTTCGTCGGCGTATTTGCTCTCTTTGGAAGCAGTCAGCGCCTGCGCCAGCATGATCTGAATCAGCGCCGGATTCGGCGCGGTTTTCACCGCATGCCGCAGCGGCGCGATGGCTGCGGCGGGCTGGCCGCTTTCCAGCAGCGCCTGGCCCTTGAGCTCATAGAAATAAGGATTGTTCGGCTGCGCCTGGATCAGGCCGTCGATCTGGCTCAAGGCGCCACGCAGATCGGAATGGCGATAAGCCGAGATGGCGCGGGCATAGCGCGCCGCCAGGCTGGTGTCGCTGGCGGGATAGCGCCGCGCGACCGTGTCCGGCCGGTCGATGAAGCCGGAGAGCTTGGCGCGCATCAGGTCGTGGCGCAGTTGCAAATCCGCCGGATCCTTCTTGTCCCAGAACGGGCTCGCCCGGGCGAGCTCGCCCAGCGCGGCGACGCGTTCGGCCGGCATCGGATGCGATTGCATATAGGGATCGGCGCCGCGCGCCGCGAACAGCAGCTGGTCCGCCAGCCGCTTGAAGGTCTCGTGCATGCCCTTGGGCGATTGACTGGTCGCGTTGAGGAATTTCACGCCGGCACGGTCGGCCTGCTCTTCATGCGCGCGCAGATAGGAGAGCAACGAACGGCGGATCACTTCCTGCGGCGCGCTCAAGGCTGCCGCGCTGGCATGCGCCGCATTGGTGCTGCCGCTTTGCGCGGCGGCGACCATCGCGCCCACCCCAAGCACCGCGGCTATGATCGATTGGGTCGAGGCCGATCTCAACTCCTCGCGCAGCTTTGCGAGGTGACCGCCGGCGATATGCCCGGTCTCGTGCGCCAGAACGCCGATAATTTCGTTCGGTGTCGCCGCTTCGCTGAGCGCGCCCGTATTGATGAAGATGCGGCGGCTATCGGCGACGAAGGCGTTGAAGGCGCGTTCATTGATAACGACGATGCGGATATTCTGCTGCGCCAGTCCGGCGGCGCGCAGGACCGGGGCGCTGTAGTCGCGCAGCAGCTGCTCGATTTCCGCGTCCCGGATGAGCGGCAGGCCCTGGGCCTGCGCAGCCGCAGGCATCGCGGCGAGCGCGGCCACCGCCAAGGCCGCGAGGCGGCAAACTGGCGTCGTGCGCCGTCCCTTGATAGGTCTTTCCCCCAGGCTCATCGCAACATGATCTCAAACTGTGCCGCACGCGCGCGACCGGCTAGCGGCTTTGCGTCGCAATCGGGCTTGCGCAGGTTGCGCAGGCTTGTCTGCGGTTCGCGCGCTGGCTTATCAAAATGCCGCATGATCTTATCCGAAAACGAGTTTCCACTTTCGGGACCATGCGCCCGCACGCTAGGGATGTGAGACACGGCGGTCAACCGATGTTCTGGATCACGCTGAATGCCAGGCAAACCGGCCTCAAACGCGCCGCCGCGGCAGCTTGGCGCCGCGCGCAGGGAACCGGCGGAATGCGGCAACAGCGGGGCGGCGCGCCTGCCGCCGGGACAGCAATGAAGCGTCGCCGCCATGCTTGAGCAGGCCAAACGGCTGATTTCGCCCTCGCTGCGCAGCGACGTGCCCCCCTTCATTGTCATGGACGTGATGGCGGCGGCCGCGCGGATCGAGGCCGCGGGCGGCCGCGTCATTCATCTGGAGGTGGGACAGCCGGCGGCGTCCGCGCCTTCGACCGCTTTGGCCGCGGCGCGCACGGCGCTATCGGGGAGCTATCTTGGTTACACCGAAGCGCTCGGCATCCCCTCGCTGCGCCAGCGCATCGCGCGGCATTATGCCGAGCAATACGACTTCTCGGTCGATCCGGCCCGGGTCGTCGTGACCACCGGATCGTCGGGTGGATTCATCCTCGCGTTCCTGGCGATGTTCGAGGCGGGCGACCGCATCGCGCTCGCCAACCCCGGCTATCCGCCCTACCGGCACATCCTGTCCGCGCTCGGCTGCGAACCGGTGCTGATCCAGACCTCGGCGGAAACCCGCTGGGCGATTCCGCCCGATGCGCTGCTGGCCGAACACCGGCGCAAGCCGCTCAAGGGCGTGGTGATTGCGAGCCCGGCCAATCCGACCGGGACCATGATGGAAACCGTGGCGCTGCGCGCCTTGATCGAAGCGGCGCAGGCCGAGGGCATCCGCGTGATCTCCGATGAGATCTATCATGGGCTGGACTATGCTTTTGCGGCGGAGACCGCGGGGCGGCTGTCACCCGACGCGGTCGTGGTGAATTCCTTCTCGAAATATTTCTGCATGACCGGCTGGCGCGTCGGCTGGCTGGTGGTGCCGGAAGTGCTGGTGCGCCCGATCGAGCGCCTGCAACAGAACCTCGCCATCTCGGTACCCACGCTCTCGCAGATCGCGGCGGAAGCTGCTTTCGACGGCCGCGATGAAATGGAGGCCGTCAAACACGGCTACGAGGAGAACCGGCGCATTCTGCTGGAAGGTTTGCCCAAGATCGGACTCGATCGTTTCCTGCCGGTCGACGGCGCCTTCTACCTCTATGCCGACGTCTCGCGTTTCACCGGCGACAGCATCGATTTCGCCAAGCGCATGCTGGAACAGGCCGGCGTGGCGGCGACGCCGGGGCTCGACTTCGATCCGCTGCATGGCAAGGAATTCTTGCGCTTTTCCTACGCCGGCTCCGCCGCCGACATGCATGAGGCGGTGACGCGGATCGGGGAATGGATAAAGCGGGAGTAGGAGCCGGCCGCGCTGTGCTTTCCCCGGCCGGCCGCCCTCAGCTTAGCCGCGCTTCGGCATTACCGAGTTTCATTAATGAGCGGCGGACATCCGATCTGTCCGACGTCTGCTGGGAAGAGAGCGGCGAAGGGCCGAAGATCGAGATTTCGACAAGTTTTAATCAAAACCGATAACACGTTCCAAATCATAAAAAACAAATCTGCGGTACTGACGCCCTCAACGGAGGATGCGTCATGAAGCTTCTTTTTGTTCTTGCCGGCGCGCTGTTCATTGCAAGCACGCCCGCTCGCGCCCTTCCCTTTACGCCCGGGGGAGCGGCGGCCGTCGCGCGGGTCATCGGTCCCTGCGCCGAAGACTGTGTGGTCCGGAGCAACAATGGTGGCAGCATCGTCTATTTCGAGGATGCTGCACACGTTATCCGGCGAGCCCGGAAAAAACTTATCATCGACGGATATTGCGCCTCCGCATGCATGGTAATGGCGGACCGCGCCCGGCCTCGGACATGCATCACCGAGCGCGCGGTTTTTGCGTATCACAAGACCAATTACAACCGCGCGATTCCGTTGAGCTCGGATTTGCACCAATGGATCATGAGGCAGGGGGGTTATCCCGCGTTTCGCGGCACGCCGGGGATAATGCCAAACCAGGTTGCACAAAGATTTTTCC
>DASSPI010000023.1:0-24024 GCA_035699705.1 Xanthobacteraceae bacterium | reverse complement strand
CCGGCTGCCGCCCTCCCAGGCGTTAACCGGTCTTCCGAACCGCCGGCTCTCCCAAGCCGCGGCTCGTCGCAGGTGTTGCAGGGGCCGTGCCAGATGTGAAAGTCGTTTCTGATCAATCGCTTGCTGCCAAACAGCCGTCGGCGCGCAGGGCAGAAAGCAGCACGCGGGGCAAGCTTCGCCCGGCAAAAAATTCCTCCTTCCGCTACCGCTGAAAGGTTCTGTTAACCATACGGGCCGTAGCTTCCATTCGAGGGCGCCGTTGCCCGCGCCCTGCGGCTTTGTCCTGCGTTTTGCCGCTTTTCGTTCCGTCAGCGATCAGGACAAGCTCATGGCGTCAAAGCCAAAAATCGAAGAAGCCGAAGACGAAGTTGCCGATGGCGAGGCCGGCGCCTCCCCAACATCCGGCTGGATCCCGAAACTGTCGCTCAAGACGATCATCATCGCCGCGGCGGCCCTCGCCGTGATCGGCGGCGGAGCGGGGGCCTATCTCTTCTTCGCTCCTCACAAGGAAACTGCGGAAACTGCCAAGGCGCCCGAGCCCGCGGTTTTCGTCGACATGCCGGATATCCTGGTCAATCTTGCCAATGCCGGCAGCGACCGCACGCAATATCTCAAGGTGAAGATCACGCTCGAGGTGCCGGATCAGGTACTGGCGAAACAGATCGCGCCGGTGATGCCGCGGGTGACCGACGCCTTCCAGACCTATCTGCGCGAGCTGCGCCCCACCGATCTCGATGGCTCTGCCGGACTCTACCGGCTGAAGGAAGAATTGACCCGCCGGGTGAATGTGGCGATCGCGCCGGGCCGCATCAACGCCGTGCTGTTCAAGGAAATCGTCGTCCAGTGACGGTCTGAACCATGGCCACCCACAAAGACCATATCGATCAGGACGCGCTCGCCGCCGAATGGGGCCTTGCGCTCGAGGCGGAGGCGAACCCGCCCGAACCCGGCCCCGAGCCGGGCAGCGCCGCCGCCGAGGCGGGCGCTGCGCAATGGCAGTCGCTGGCCGAAGACGGCAGCGGTCAATTCATCCAGACCGCCAAGGGCGGCGCCGAGCGCATCCTCAACCAGGATGAGATCGACAGCCTGCTCGGCTTCAGCCTCACCGATCTCTCGCTCAACGACAATTCCGGCATCCGCGCGATCATCGACTCGGCGATGGTCTCCTACGAGCGCTTGCCGATGCTCGAGATCGTGTTCGACCGGCTGGTTCGGTTGATGACGACGAGCCTGCGCAATTTCACCTCCGACAACGTGGAAGTTTCGCTCGACCGCATCACCTCGGTGCGCTTCGGCGACTACCTCAATTCGATTCCGCTGCCGGCGATCCTGGCGGTGTTCAAGGCCGAGGAATGGGACAATTTCGGCCTCTTCACGGTCAACTCCAGCCTGATCTATTCGATGATCGACGTGCTGCTGGGCGGCCGGCGCGGCGGCACCGCCATTCGCATCGAAGGCCGGCCCTACACCACGATCGAATCCAATCTGGTCAAGCGCATGATCGAGGTGGTGCTGGCCGATGCCGAGCTCGCCTTCAAGCCGCTGTCGCCGGTGAAGTTCAACATCGACCGGCTGGAGACCAACCCGCGCTTTGCCGCCATCTCGCGGCCCGCCAATGCGGCCATCCTGGTGCGCCTGCGCATCGACATGGAGGATCGCGGCGGCAATATCGAGCTGCTGCTGCCTTACGCCACCATCGAACCGATCCGCGCCGTGCTGCTGCAGATGTTCATGGGCGAAAAATTCGGCCGCGACCCGATCTGGGAAAACCACCTGGCAACCGAGATCGGCCAGGCCGAAATCGGCGTCGATGCGGTGCTTTACGAAGCGCGCCTGCCGCTCAAGCAGATGATGAACCTGCGCGTCGGCGACATCCTCGCGCTCGAATTGAAGCCCGACGCCATGGTCACCGTGCGCTGCGGCGACATTCCGCTCACCGAAGGCCGCATGGGCCGGGTGGGCGATCGCGTGGCGGTGCGGGTAACCAAGCAACTGCGCAAACCGAACACCACCTTCGCCATGTTCGAAAAGGCGGATGAATCGACCAATCGCATGGAGGCACCGTGAGCCACTCCTTCGGACTTGTCATCGAGAGCATGGTGTCGCTGCTGCTGGCGCTCACCATCGTCTATTGCGCGCTATTGAACCGGCAGATCAGGCGGCTGAAGACCGACGAATCCGCGCTGAAGGCCACCATCTCCGAGTTGATGCAGGCGACCGGACTGGCCGAGCGCGCGATCTCCGGCCTCAAGCACACCGTGCATGACTGCGACCAGGGCCTCGGCGAGCGACTGCGCAATGCGCAGACCCTGTCGGCCGAACTGGAAAGACAGCTCGCCACCGGCGAAGCTTTGCTGGGCCGATTTTCTCGCCTCGTCTCGGCCGCGGCGCCGCTGCAGGAGGCCGCCAACACCGCCATCGACGCCAAATCCATCGTCGCCGCGGCGCAGGCCTTTGCCGAGCGCGCCCGCTCGCGCAGTCTCGCGGCATGATGAAGCTGATGCGCGAGTTCAGGATTATCCCGGTCGTATTATTCGCCGCGATCTGCCTGCTCACGCTGAAGGTGATCGGGATCGTGCGCGGCGATGGCTATTTGCTGACCAGCGAGCCGTTTCTCGGCGAGACGCTCGGCACGCGCATCGCTGCATCGCGCGCGCCTGATCGCCCGCAGCCGGCCGCCGAGGTCAAGGTCAAGCAGCAGTCGTGGGCGCAGGAGATGTTCAATTATCCCGACGTCACCGGCTCGGTGCCCGAAAGCAAGCCGGCGGAGAAGCCGCCGGCCGTCAAGAAGCCGGTCGAGCCGCCAAAAACACCCGACGGCACGCCGGTGATGATCGATGCAAGCAAGCCGTCATCGCCGTCCGAGCGCGCCATTCTCGAACGCCTGCAGGAACGCCGGCAGGAAATCGAGGCCCGCGCGCGCGAGCTGGAAATCCGCGACGGCCTGTTGAAGGCCGCGGAAATGCGGCTGGAAGCCCGCATCGAGGAACTGAAAGCGATGGAGGCGCGCGTCACCGCCGCGGTGCAGACCAAGGAAGATTCGGACTCCGCCCGCTTCAAGGGCCTGGTCTCGATGTACGAGAACATGAAGCCCAAGGACGCGGCCAAGATTTTCGACCGGCTCGAGCTGACGATCCTGGTGCAGGTCACCAGCCTGATCAATCCGCGCAAGATGTCCGACATTCTGGGGCAGATGTCGCCGGAGGCCGCCGAGCGCCTGACCGTCGAGCTCGCCAACCGCGCCGGGCCGGGCGAGCGGCCGTCCAATACCGCCGATCTGCCGAAAATTCAGGGCCGGCCAGGCGGCTGAAACGGCAGGGTTAAGACAACGTAAACCGCGGAATCTTAAGGTCAATCGCCCGGCGTCTTGCCGGCGCGGAAGGCGCCATGGCGATTCGAGCGATCATCAAGGCTTTAAGGCGTGCGAGCGGGATGCCGGCAATCCCGGGGCCCCCCGGTTTCGGCTGGCTCGGGGCATTGGCCATGCTTGCGCTCGTCATCCTCGCCCCTGCGCGTGCCGCGGCCGAAGGTCCGGTCAAGGGCGAGATCAGCGTCGCCGTCGCCGAGGAAGGCTATGCGCGGCTTGTTTTCCGGCTGGCCGAGGAAGTCGAATCCGAGGTGCGGATCGCCAACGGCATCGTGATCGTCGCCTTCAAGCGGCCGGTCGACATCGCCGTCGACCGCGTGGCGGCCGGCGCGTCCGACTATATCGGCGCCGCACGGCGCGACCCGGACGGGATGGGAGTGCGCATCGCGCTGGCGCGCAAGGTGCGCGTGAATTCCATGGCCGCGGGCGAGCGGTTGTTCGTCGATCTTTTGCCGGAGCCCTGGGTCGGGGTGATCCCGGGGCTGCCGCAGGATGTCATCGATGATCTCACGCGCCGGGCGCGCGAGGCGGAGAAGCGGGCGCGCCAGCAGGTCGCGCTCGTACAGCAGCGCAAGCAGGGGCTGATCCGCGTGCGTGTCGGCAAGCAGCCGACCTTCACCCGCTACAGCTTCGATCTGCCGCGCAGCGTGGCGGTGGCGAATGACCGGGTAAAGAACGAGATCAAACTTACTTTCGACGCGCCTCTCAAATTCGATCTTGCCGATGCGCAGGCGGAGCAGCCGGCCAGCCTCGAGTCGATCGAGACTGAAGCCAACAGCGATTCCATCTCGCTGCGCTTCATCCTGGCTGCCAAGGTCGATGTCCGCACCTTCCGCGAAGAAGGCAGCTACGTCGTCGACATCGGCCACCCGGATCCGAAAAAGCAGGACGGGCAGGGCGAGCAAAGCACGGGATCCGATACGCCGAACGAAGAGCTCAGGGAATCCGAGACGCCCCAGCCATCCGAAACAAGGCAAGCCGCGCGCACGGAGCCGCGCTCATCCGCGCCATCCGCAGAAGCGGCGCTGTCCTCCGCGCCAGCCGCGCCCGCGGAAGCGCCTGCCAAGCGGGCCGTTGCCGCGCCGCGGCCTCCCGCGGCGCCCGTGCCCGCGCCTAAGATCGCGCCGGCGTCGCCGGCCTCTGCGCCGGCAGCGAAGATCGAACAGGCGGCGCCACCGGCGGGCCCGCCGTCGGTACAGGCAATGCCCGCTCCCGCTCCGGGTCCGGGTCCGGCTCCTGTAATCGCCGAACCGCCGAAGCCGGCCGGGCGGGCCGTCGCCGGCGCCGTGGTCGCCGAAATGCGCCAGGGCGATGATCTGCGCATCAAATTCCCTTTCGAAGCGCCGACTCCAGCAGCGGTGTTTCGTCGCGCCGATACCTTATGGGTCGTATTCGACACCCAGCGCGACATGGACGTGCAGGCGCTGGACAGCGACGCCAGCGGCACCATTCGCAGTGCCGCGCTGACGCGATCGGACGACGCGCAGGTCCTGCGCATCAAGCTGGAACGGCCGCGGCTGGCCAGTCTCGCGGTTGAGGGCGCGGGCTGGCTGCTGACCATCAGCGACACGATCGAGACTCCGACGCGTCCGCTGATGCTCACGCGCAACATTGCGAGCCCAATGCGCTCCAGCGTCATCATTCCTTTCGAAGAGCCGCGCCGGCTCCACCGCATCGCCGACCCCGACGTCGGCGACAATTTGCTGGTGATCACCGCGCTCGGTCCCGCGCGCGGCTTTCTCAAGAATCAGGATTTCGTCGAGTTCCGCGCGCTCGCTTCCACCCATGGCGTCGTCTTGCAGCCGCTCGCCGACGACCTCAACGCCGAGCTTTCCGCCGACAAGATCCTGGTCGGCCGCCCAGCCGGGCTGACGCTGTCAACCGGCGGCTATGGAGATACGAGGTCCGGCGTCACCCCGGTGGTATTCGACCCGCAGCTCTGGGGTTTCGACCGCCAGGCCAATTTCATCGAGCGGCAGTCGCTGCTGCTGCGCATGGCGGCGGAAGCCTCCGAGCAGCGCCGCAACGCCGCCCGTCTCGATCTTGCGCGTTTCTATCTCGCGCAGGGGCTGGATGCGGAAGCAAAAGCGGTACTCGACATCGCGCTGTCGGCGGGGCGGCTGACGGCCGAGGACGCGCCGAGCCTGGTGCTGCGCAGTATCAGCGAAATCAGAATGGAGCGCCCGGACGACGCGCTGAAGGATCTTTCCAACCCGCTGGTGGGAAATCAGTATGACGCGCCGCTGTGGCGCGCGCTGGCCTATACCCAGCAGGGCAAATACGCCGACGCCCGCGAAGGTTTCAAGAATGTCGCCGCGGCCATCGGCACGCTGCCGATCGAGCTGCAGCGGCTCGCGCTGCAAAAGGCGGTGCAGGCCTTTATCGAGGTGCGCGATTTTGCCGGCGCTGCCGCGCTGCTCAATGAATTCGAGACCATCGGCGTGCCGCGCGAGCTCGAGCCGCGGCTGACGCTGCTGAGCGGCCGGCTGGCGGAAGGTCTCGGCCGTACCCACGAAGCGCTCACCGCTTACCGGACCGCCGCCAACTCCTCGGACCGGCCTGCGGCCGCACAGGCGCGGCTCCGGCAGATCGCGTTGCGCGCGCTCCTCGGCGACCTCAGCCGGCGCGAAGTCATCTCGGAATTGGAACGGCTCGCGGTCACCTGGCGCGGCGACCAGACCGAGGTGGAGACGCTGCAGGTGCTGGCGCGGCTCTATACCGAGGAGAGCCGCTACCGCGATGCCTTCTACACCATGCGCAGCGCGATGCTGGCGCATCCGAATTCGGAAATGACGCGACGCATCCACGACGAGGCGGCGACCACATTCGATTCGCTGTTCCTCGGCGGCAAAGGCGACGGCCTGCCGACGATCGACGCGCTCGCCTTGTTCTACGATTTCCGCGAGCTGACGCCGATCGGCCGGCGCGGCGACGAGATGATCCGGCGGCTCTCGGACCGGCTGGTCGGTGTCGACCTGCTCGATCAGGCGGCGGAACTGCTGCAATACCAGATCGATCACCGGCTGCAGGGCGCCGCGCGAGTGCAGGTGGCGACGCGGCTTGCCGTGATCTATCTGATGAACCGAAAGGCCGACCGTGCGCTGGCGACCCTGCGCGCGACCCGCACCGCCGATCTTCCCAATGAACTGCGCAACCAGCGTCTGCTGGTCGAAGCACGCGCGCTGTCGGACATGAAGCGGCATGATGTGGCGCTGGAGATCATCGCGCATGTTCCCGGCCGCGAGGCCATCCGGCTGCGCTCGGACATTCTGTGGGCGGCGCGGCGCTGGGCCGAGGCGGCGGAACAGCTCGAGCTGCTTTACGGCACGCGCTGGCAGGAATGGGCGCCGCTGGCGGAGAGCGAGCGCGCCGACGTGCTGCGCGCGGCGATCGGCTTTGCGCTGGGCGAGGATGCCATCGGGCTGATCCGCTTTCGCGAAAAATACGCGGCGAAGATGGCCGATGGCGCGGACCGGCGGGCCTTCGACGTCATCACCGCATCGACGGGCGACAACAGCGCGGAATTCCGCGAGGTGGCGCGCTCCGTGGCGGCGGTCGATACCCTCGACGCTTTCCTGCGCGCGCTGCGCACGCGCTTCCCGGATGCGGGCGCGGCCAGCGGCGCTGCCACCGGCGAGCCGGGCAAGCAAGGCCAGGCTCCGCTGCCGGCCGGCGCGCAACAGGCGGCGGCGCGCTAGCGACGCTGCGTGAAGGGCGTTTACGTCCCGTAGCTCTGGATCAGGCTTCCCGCCACCAGGCTCCAGCCATCCACCAGCACGAAGAAGATCAGCTTGAACGGCAGGGACACTACGACCGGCGGCAGCATCATCATGCCCATCGCCATCAGCACCGATGCCACCACCAGATCGATGATCAGGAAAGGAAGAAACAGCAGAAAACCGATTTCGAAGGCGCGCTTGAGCTCCGAGATCATGAAGGCGGGGACCAGAATCCGCAGCGACATTTCCTCGGGATTTGCGGGCGGCGGCTCGCGTGACATGTCGCTGAAGAGCTTCAGGTCCTTCTCGCGCACATTCTTCTGCATGAAGGCGCGCAGCGGAATCACGCCGCGTTCGAACGCCTGTTCGGTCGTGATCTCGTTGTTGATCAGCGGCCGCACGCCGGTCTCATAGGCGCTTTGCAGCGCCGGCCCCATCACGAAGGCGGTGAGGAAGAGGGCGAGCGAGACGATGACCGCATTGGGCGGCGCGGTCGCCGTGCCGAGCGCGGTGCGCAGCAGCGAAAGCACCACCACGATGCGGGTGAAGGAGGTCATCATCACCAGAATCGACGGCGCGAGCGAGAGCACCGTGAGCAAGGCGATGAGCTGGATCACGCGCTCGGTGAGTCCGCTGCCCTGGCCGAAATTGATGCTGACGTCTTGCGCAGTGGTGGAGACAACACCGGCTGCGAGGAACCCTGCTACTCCGACCGCCACCGTCACCCGACGAACGCGGCAGTCGGAAGAAAGCATCATCAGGTCTTTCCCGGGGGACGGCCGAGCAAGCTTGCCATCTCTTCTTCAAGGCTGTCGTAAAGGGCTTTCGGCTTCGCCTCCGGCGGCTTGGCTTCGCTGCTTGCGGGTTTCGGCTCCGGCGGCGTGACGCGTTGCGCCGGCGGCGGGGCCGGCTCGGCCTTCGCAGGCGCCTCCGGGGAGACGCGCGGTTCGTTCGCGCGGCGAAGCGAAGCTTCCAGCCGGTTCGCCATCTCGGCCAAATTCTGATCCGGCCCAGCGGCGGCGGAGAGCTTTTCGGTCTTTTCGACCTTTTCCACCGCAGCGGCGGCGGGCGCGGGCAGGGTCGGAGCGGATCGGCTCGTCGTCGGCGGCGTAACCGGCCGGGTGAGGTCGCGCGGCGGCGTGGGGCGCGGCGAGAGCTCATTCGCCAAATTCGTCTGGGTGTCGGGCTTCTCAACGCGAGGCTCGGTGCGAGGCTCGGGGCGGGACGAGGGGCGTTGCGATTCGGAATGCGCGGGCCAGGTCCATTGCACCGGCTCTTCCGGGACGGCGCGCGGGGCGCGCCCGTTGCTTTCGGGCTGCGGCTGCAACGGCCACATGCTGCCTTCTCCGAGCGGCACCGGGCGGGCGAGGGGTTCGGAAATCGATACGCCGCGGCCGACGGTGACCTCCACCGCCTTGTCGCGCGGCGCGCCCATGGCGCGCACGATATTCTGCTCGACCACGACGTCGGTGGGGCCGCCGATCATCAGCAGATGCTCGACATTGTCGCGCCGGATGATGACCAGCCGCCGGCGCCCGTCTACCGACGCCGCATCGACCACCGCGAGCCGGGGCTGCCGTCCGCGCGCGGAAGATCCGCCGAAGCGCTCGGCGCCGAAGCGGCGCACAAGCCATGCCGTAACGCCGATCAGCGCCAGCACGATCACGAAGGCGATAAAGAATTTCAATGCGGGTGAGACCTCCGCGCCGAACAGCGTGTCGAACATGGGCTCTTTCGTCTTTCAGTTACTTAGAGTGAGGTGCGGCGGATTCGCCCCACTTTGTTAACGCCTGCGGCAATATTTGCCTACTGCAATACTAACAAATCATTAACTTTTTTAGCCATTTTGGCCCCAATGCCCGTACCCAGGGCGTTTCCCTGGTGAACGGCGATTTAAAGCCGTGACCCTCCGCGACCCCGCATTAACCGGCTGTTAACCATAGGCCCGGCAATGTCTGCCTACCATGGTAGGGCGTAATTCCCGCGGGGGGCCACGGGGACAGGGGGCGGGCGTCCATGCCGATTTCCAATATTCCGCTTTTCGCCATGTTGCGCACGCGCATGCAATGGCATCAGGAGCGCCAGCGCGTGCTGTCGGAAAATGTCGCCAATGCCGATACGCCCGGCTTTCGCGCGCGCGATCTGGTGCCGCCGAAATTCGACCGGACGACGCCGAGCCCGGCCCGGGGTGTCACGCTTGTTCGCACCGATGCGAGCCATCGAACCGGCGCCGGCTCGCCGGCGGGCGGCGGCAGCGCGTTCGATACGAACAACAGCGGCAAGCAGATCCGGCCGACCGGCAACGCCGTCAGCCTGGAAGAGGAGATGATCAAAGTTGCCGCCAACCAGATGGATTACCAGGCGGCCACCGCGCTCTACAGCCGCAGCCTCGGATTGATCAAAACCGCTCTCGGCAGGGGATAGGAGAAGGCCTTGGATTTCCTTAAATCGATCACCATCGCCGCTTCCGGCCTGCGCGCGCAGGCCGGGCGCATGCGCATCATTTCCGAAAACATCGCCAATGCGGATTCCACCGCGATCAATGCGACTTCCGATCCCTACCGGCGCAAGATCCCGACCTTCCGCGCCGAGGTCGACCGTGCGCTCGACGCGCGGGTGGTGGACCTCGGCCGCATCGCTTCCGATCAAAGCGCCTTCCGCACGAAATACCAGCCCGGGCATCCTGCTGCCGACGCCAACGGCAACGTGAAATATCCCAATGTCAATTCGCTGGTCGAAATGACCGACATGCGCGACGCGCAGCGATCCTATGAAGCCAATGTCAATGTCATCAGCGCCACGCGCCGCATGATCCAGCGCACGATCGAAATCCTGAAAGCCTGAATCCTTCCCGCAAGAAATCCGAACAACCGAGGTGAACGATGTCGACCCCCGCCGTTGCCGCCAATGCCTATGCCAGTCTCGCGCGTCTCACCGATCCCGCAGCGGGCCTCGCCAAGGCGACCGGCGGCGAGGGCGGAGGCTTCAGCGAGATGCTGAAGAATGCCATCGGGACGGTGGCCGAAGCCGGCCGCAACTCCGACGTGCAGTCGCAATCGCTCGCGGCTGGCAAAGCCAACATCGTGGATGTGGTCACCGCCGTGGCGGAAACCGAGGTCGCGGTCAGCGCGCTGGTTTCAGTGCGCGACAAGGTCGTGCAGGCCTACGAAGAAATCATGCGCATGCCGATCTGACGGGCGTGTCCTTCCTCCTGAGCCATAGAGCAAGCGCATGACCGGACCGGAGGTGATGGACGTCGCGCGCGATGCGATCATGACGCTGGTGCTCGTCAGCAGCCCGCTCATGCTGATCGGCCTGATCGTCGGCGTGGTGATCTCGCTGTTCCAGGCGCTGACCCAGATCCAGGAAATGACGCTGGTCTTCGTGCCCAAGATTCTGGCGATCTTCATCGCCATGCTGGTGGCGCTGCCCTTCATGGCCGATACGCTGCAAGGCTACATGACCCGGCTTGCCGCCCGCATCGTGGCCGGCGGTTGAGCGAAGATGCGGCTCGATGTCTCTTTCCTTCCGGCGCTGGCCGCGACCTTCATGCTGGTCTTCGCCCGCGTCGGCACCATGGTCATGCTGCTGCCGGGCCTCGGCGAGCTCAGCGTCCCGGTCCGTGTGCGTCTGACGGTGGCGCTGGTGCTGACCGCCATCCTGTTGCCGCTTCACCGCAGCGCCTATCCGCTCGATCTCGCCCTGCCGGGGCCGGTGCTGGTGATGCTGTTTCAGGAGTTGCTGGTCGGCGCGGTGCTGGGGCTTACGGCGCGGCTGACGGTTGCCGCCCTGCAAGTGGCGGGCAGCGTGGTGGCCCAGCAGCTTGGGTTGGGCTTTGTCACCGCGGTCGATCCCACGCAAGGACAGCAAGGCGTCATCCTCGGCAATTTCCTGTCCATCCTCGGCGTGACATTGGTCTTTGCCACCGACCTGCATCACCTTGTCATCGCCGCGCTCAACGACAGCTATAGCCTGTTCCGTCCGGGGGAGATTCCCATCTTCGGCGATATCGCCGCGCATTTCAGCAAGACCGTGGCGGCCGCCTTCCGCGTCGGCGTGCAGCTTTCCGCGCCGTTCATCATCTTCGGCCTGTTGTTCAATCTCGGGCTGGGCGTGCTCTCGCGCCTGATGCCGCAGATGCAGGTTTTCTTCGTCGGCCTGCCGCTCTCCATCCTGCTCGGCTTCCTGATCCTGATCCTGGTGGTCGGGGCGATGATGGGCACCTTCCTCGATCATGTGGAAGGCGTGCTGCGCCAGCTCGCGCCGCATTCATAGGAAGACGCGCCGATGGCCGACGAGAATACCGAACGCACAGAGGACCCAACCCAGAAAAAGCTCGACGATGCGCTGGAGCGCGGCGACGTCGCCAAGAGCCAGGAGGTCAATACCTGGTTCATCATCGCCGGCGCGACGCTGATCCTGCTGGCCTTCTCCGGGCAAATGGGCTTCGGCCTGCAAACCTCGCTGCGCGGGCTCGTTGCCAATGCGCATGACATCCCGGTCGACGGCCGCGGTCTCATGCATATGACCGGCCGGCTTGCGATCGAGGTCCTTGCCGTCGTCGCCATCCCTTTCCTGTTGCTGGCGCTCGCCGCCGTCGCCGGTAACATGATCCAGCATCGGCTGGTCTGGTCGCTGGAATCGCTGAAGCCGAAGCTCAGCAAGATTTCGCCTGGCGCCGGGCTAAAGCGGCTGTTTTCCAAACAAGCGCTGGCCAATTTCACCAAGGGCCTCCTCAAGCTCGCCTTGCTGGGAACCGTGATGACCGCGATGCTCTGGCCGGAACGGCACCGGCTCGAGACGCTGGTCACCATCGATCCCGCCGCGGTCCTGCCGCTGACCAAGACGCTGGCGCTGAGCGTGATGGGCAGCGTCGTCGCCATCCTCGCGCTGATCGCGGCTGCCGATTACCTGTTCCAGTACCGGCAGTGGTTCGAGAAGCAGAAGATGTCGCTGCAGGAGATCAAGGACGAGTTCAAGCAGTCGGAAGGCGACCCGATGGTGAAGGGCCGCATCCGGCAGCTGCGCATGGCGCGGATGCGCAGGCGCATGATGGCCGAAGTGCCGAAAGCCTCCGTCATCATCACCAATCCGACGCATTATGCAGTAGCGTTGCAATATGAGCGCGGGATGAATGCGCCGCTTTGCCTCGCCAAGGGCGTGGATGCGGTGGCACTCAAGATTCGCGAAATCGCCGCCCAGCACAATATTCCGGTCGTGGAGAATCCCCCGCTGGCGCGGGCGCTGCATGCCACCGTGGAAATCGACCGGGAAATACCGGTCGAGCATTACAAGGCGGTGGCCGAGGTCATCGGCTATGTGATGCGCCTACGCCGGGCGATTTCCCGTTGATTTTCAGTCTCGTCGCCAGCGAAACCCTTGCGCGGACGGCCCCGGCTGGGGCACTCAAGGAGGGCGCTGCTTCGCGCGCATCGGGACGGGGATTCGAGCCGATTATGGCCACGCAGGACACAGGCGGAGGTTCGGAGCGCGCGGCCGTCGACCGCAGCCCGGGCGCCGCCCGCGGCGGCAGCATCGGGCTGGTGATTGTCGTCGCGCTGGCGCTGGTCGGCGCCGCCACCGGGCTTCTCTTCCTGGATCGCAATTTTGCCGGGCAATACATCACCGCGCTGTTGGCCATTTTGGCCAGCGTCGGCGTTTTTTCGCTGTTTGCACTTGCCGCCGGCATCCTGCGTTTTCCCGGCAAGACCGCCGGCAACCCCATGGCCAAGGCGATCCTGGATGGCGCTTCCGACGGCCTTCTGGTGACCGATCAGCACGGTCATGTGCTCTACGCCAATGGCGCCTATCTCGATCTCACCGACGCGGTCGACGCCAACGATGTGCGCCCGATCGAGCGGGTCTTCATCGGCGATCCTGACGTCTCCGAATCCGTCTACCGCCTGCTGAAGGCTGCGCGCGAAGGCCGCAGGCTGCAGGAGGAGGTCCGGATCCCGGGGCTGAATGACTCCCCGGCGCGCTGGCTTCGCCTGCGAGTCCGCCCGCTCGGCGGTGGCAACGGCGGGCCCAAGCTGGCGGTGTGGACCATCGCCGACGTCACGCGCGATCGCGAGCGGCAGGAAAATATCTTTCAGGAGCTGCAGCACGCCATCGACTATCTCGATCACGCGCCGGCGGGTTTCTTCTCCGTCGATGCCCAGGGCGACATCGTCTATCTCAATGCCACGCTGGCGAATTGGCTCGACCACGACCTGGCGCAGGTGGGCTCGGGTGGATTGAGGATCGCTGACGTCGTCTCGGGTGAAGGCGCGGCGCTGCTCACCACGCTGTCGGCCGCGCCCGGCGACGTGAAGACCGAAGTCTTCGATCTCGATCTGAAAACCCGCGGCGGGCGCACGCTGCCGGTGCGGCTCTTCCACAAGGTCGCTTTCGGCGCCGACGGCGCGGCCGGCGCTTCCCGCACGCTCGTGCTCAACCGCGCGCGCGACGACGGCACCGATCCGCAGCGCGCGGCGGAAGTGCGCTTCATGCGCTTCTTCCACAATACGCCGATGGCAATCGCCACCGTCGACAAGGCGGGCAAGATCGCGCGCAGCAACGGTCTGTTCGCGCGCATGTTCCATAACGTGCTGAAAGGCAAGGGCGCGCAGGGCCAGGAGCCGTCGATCCTTTCCGTCGTAGGCGAGCGCGACCGTCCGGCGCTGGAGGCCGCATTCCGCCAGGCCGCGGAAGGGCAGGGCGAGATCGCGCCGGTGGAGGCCGCGCTCGAAGGCGAACCGGAGCGCTTCGCGCATTTCTTCATCTCGGCGATCGAGGAGAAAGAAGAACGCGACGGCGAGGCGGCGATCGTCTATGCGCTGGAAACCACCGACCGCCGCAAGCTGGAAAGCCAGTTCGCCCAGTCGCAGAAGATGGAGATGGTGGGCAAGCTCGCCGGCGGCATCGCGCACGATTTCAACAACGTGCTTTCGGCCATCATGATGGCGACCGACTTCCTGCTCAATGCGCATAAGCCGACGGATCCGTCCTTCCAGGACATCATGCAGATCAAGCAGAACGCCAATCGCGCCGCCAGCCTGGTGCGGCAGCTTCTGGCCTTCTCGCGCCGGCAGACGCTGCGTCCGCAGGTGCTCAGCCTGGGCGACGCGCTGTCCGACCTCACCATGCTGCTGCGCCGGCTGATCGGCGAAAAGGTGGCGCTCGAAGTCGTGCATGGGCGCGACCTGTGGCCGGTGAAGGTGGACATTTCGCAGTTCGAGCAGGTGATCGTGAATCTGGCGGTCAATGCGCGCGACGCCATGCCGGAAGGCGGCAAGCTCACCGTGCGCACCGCCAATGTTTCGGCCGATGAGAGCAAGGATTTCCCCTCCAAGGGGATGCCGCCGGCCGATTATGTGCTGGTAGAGGTTTCCGACAACGGCGTCGGCATCGCGCCGGAAATCATCGAGAAAATCTTCGAGCCGTTCTTTTCGACCAAGGACGTGGGCAAGGGCACCGGCCTCGGCCTGTCGACGGTCTACGGCATCGTCAAGCAGACCGGCGGCTTCATCTATGTCGATTCGGAGATCGGCCGCGGCAGCACCTTCCGTATCTTCCTGCCGCGCTACGTGCCGGGCGCGGAGGACGCCGAGCAGCCGGACACGCTGGAATCGTCTGCTATCGCAGATGCGCTGGCGGCAACCGACGAAGTGGTGCGCGCGCGGACCATCGACCACACCGGGCAGGGCACCATCCTGCTGGTCGAGGACGAGGACGGCCTGCGCACGCTCAATGCGCGCGGCTTGATGTCGCGCGGCTATACCGTTCTGGAAGCCGCCAACGGCGTCGAGGCCATGGCGCTGCTGGAGAAAATCGGCGGCGCGGTCGATCTCGTGGTCTCCGACGTCGTGATGCCGGAGATGGACGGGCCGACGCTCTTGAAGGAAATGCGCAAGGGCAATCCGGAGCTGAAGATTATTTTCGTTTCCGGCTATGCGGAAGAAGCATTTCAAAAGCATCTGCCCGAGCACGGACAGTTCGCCTTCCTGCCCAAGCCGTTCACGCTCAAGCAGCTGGTGGCCGCGGTGAAGGAAACGATGGCGGGCTGAGCCGCGTTTGATGCAGGAAAACGCCCCGCGGAAGGCTCCGCGAGGCGGTTTCCTGGTGATAAGGCGAGGTTACTGGCAGATCTGCACCCGGCGGATTGCGCCGCTCGCGGTGCGTTCACGCACGATCTGACACCTTGCCGCAGCGCGTGCCGCACGCGGCTGAACATAAACCGCGCCCGTCGGGGCGGGGGCATAGACCGGGCTATAGGCGTAACTGTCGGCGTGTGCCGTCGTTGCCGCGCCGAGAGCCACGCCGCCGACGGCGCCCACAACGATGGCGGGAATGACCCAGGCCGGATAAGCCTCGGCCTTGTTGGGAACAGTGACCATTGCCGCCGTCGCGATGACACCGGCCGCGGTCAATGCTGTAAGCGTTTTCACCATTGGAAACCTCCTGAAGTTGGTTGCACGGAGCCAATGGATTTCGGGCGCCGTTGTTCCTGCGGGCGGGTGGCGGGGATCGGGCAATCGAAAGGTAATTGTGCGGCAGGCGGAACCGGTGCCAGACGTGGCCAATTCGTGACGAATTGTGTTCAAGCTGCTGCGGCGGGCGTCAGGGGGATCACCTGGACCGAGAGCCAGGTCCTCCGAGACAGGAATGACAGCCCTGCGCCGCTAGCATTTCGAAATCGCCAGCGCCAGCCGATCGAGTACGCCGGCGATATCGGCTTCGGCTTCCGCGACCACTATTTCGATCACCCTATAGTCCCGCTCCGCCAGCCAGGCCCGGCGTTCGGCGCGGGCGGCGCTGGCCTCCGGGGTCTCGTCCTTCGGCACCAGCTCGATCACGCTCCGCAGCGGGAAGGAGACGAAATCGCAGATATGCGGGCCGATGGGAATTTGGCGCTTGAAGCTGTGGCCGGCGAAACGGCGGTCCTTTACCAGCGCTTCCCAGAAAGCGCGTTCGACGTCGGTCGGGTTGCGGCGCAGAAGCCGCGCCAGGCCGCGCGCGGGACCGCCCTGCATCGGCGCCGGCGCGCCGCCGCGCTCCGCGAGCAGCGTGCGCAACATCTGCGCCTCATCGCCGGTGAGAATGCCGCCCTTGGCCGGACCCTTGCGGCCTTCCACCAGCGCGGTGATCACGCCATGCAGCGTCTGGACGTCCTGCTGGGTCGGCGTCATCCGGTTGAAGATGTTGCGCAGGTTAATGGTCATGGTGGCGCGTTTTTCCGGCGGGCGGAAAAACTCCACCTTCTCCAGCTCGCGCTCGAGCGTGGCGAAGAAAGCCGCGAGCTGCTGCTTGCCCGCCTGCGGAGATTTTTTCGGCATCTCGAAGGGCAGGGCGCCGCCCGTGACCTGCTTGAAATATTCATAGCCGATGATCACCACCGCTTGCGCCAGGTTCAGCGAGGCGAAGGCCGGATTGACCGGCAGCGTGATGATGCGGTCGGCGAGCGCGACCTCGTCGTTCTCCAGCCCGTTGCGCTCGCGGCCGAACAGGATGGCGACTTGCTCGCCGCGCCCGACATCTTCCGCCATCACGCGTGCGGCCTCCTCGGCGCCTACAACCGGCTTGGCCTGATCATGCGCGCGCGCGGTCGCCGCCAGCACCATGGTGCAGTCGGCGATGGCAGCTTCCACCGAATCGAACAGTTGCGCGGATGCGAGCACGGCGTCGGCGCCTGCCGCCATCACCAGAGCTTTCGGGTTGGGCCATTCCTGCCGCGGCTTTACCAGACGCAGCCGCTTCAATCCGAAATTGCCCATGGCGCGCGCCGCCGCGCCGATATTCTCGCCCAGCTGGGGCTCGACCAGGATGACGATCGGCCCCGGCAAATCGGCCCAGGTTTTGGTCTTGTCGGTTCCGGCGCCCGGCATTGGCTACGGCACCGGGATGTGGAAGATGGCGCGCGCGCAACGCCAGCTCGGCCGGGCATGGGCGGCGGCGCCCCGCGTTCTGGCAAATACCGGAAATTCCACGGTTGGTTTTGTCCCCTGGCGGGTGGCCCGCGCTTTCCTATAGCCGCGGCGCGGCCCGGGCGGAAGCATCGTCGCCATGCGCAAGCTGGCTTGCAGGACGCGCCTTGCCGGGCCATAAGTGCCGCCGCTCCAGCCCTGCTCGGGCTTTCCGACGCTTCCTCCCCGACAAAGGTTCTGAAACGCTATGGCGAAAATCAAGGTGACAAACCCGGTCGTCGAAATGGACGGCGACGAGATGACCCGCATTATCTGGCAGCTCATCAAGGACAAGCTGATCCATCCCTATCTCGACGTGAACCTGCTCTATTACGATCTCGGGGTCGAATATCGCGACAAGACCAACGATCAGGTCACCATCGATGCCGCCGAGAAGACCAAGGAAGTCGGCGTCGCGGTGAAATGCGCCACCATCACGCCGGACGTGGGCCGCGTGAAGGAATTCAACCTGAAGGAGATGTGGCGATCGCCGAACGGCACCATCCGCAACATCCTCGGCGGCACCATCTTCCGCGAGCCGATCATCTGCAAGAACGTGCCGCGCCTCGTGCCGGGCTGGACCAAGCCGATCGTCATCGGCCGCCATGCCTATGGCGACCAGTATCGCGCCACCGATTTCAAATTTCCCACCGCGGGCACGATCTCCATCAAATTCACCGGCAACGACGGCAAGGTGATCGAGAAGGAAGTGTTCAAGGCGCCGGAGAGCGGCGTCGCCATGGCGATGTACAACCTCGATTCATCGATCCGCGATTTCGCCAAGGCCTCGTTCAACTACGGCCTCTCGCGCGGCTATTCGGTCTATCTCTCCACCAAGGACACGATCCTCAAGCAGTATGACGGCCGCTTCAAGGAGCTGTTCCAGGAGGTGTTCGACAAGGACTTCAAGGACAAGTTCGCGGAAAAGAAGATCATCTACGAGCATCGCCTGATCGACGACATGGTCGCGGCGGCGATGAAATGGTCGGGCGGTTACGTCTGGGCCTGCAAGAACTACGACGGCGACGTGCAGTCCGACACCGTGGCGCAGGGCTTCGGCTCGCTCGGGCTGATGACCTCGGTGCTGCTGACGCCGGACGGCAAGACCATGGAAGCGGAAGCCGCGCATGGCACGGTGACGCGGCACTACCGCGAGCATCAGAAGGGCAAGGAGACCTCGACCAACTCCATCGCCTCGATCTTTGCCTGGACGCGCGGCCTCGCGCATCGCGGCAAGCTCGACAACAACCCGCAGCTCATCAAGTTCTGCACCACGCTGGAAAAGGTCTGCGTCGACACCGTGGAATCCGGCTTCATGACCAAGGACCTCGCGCTGCTGGTCGGCGCCGAGCAGAAGTGGCTCTCCACCACCGGCTTCCTCGACAAGGTCGACGAGAACCTGAAAAAGGCGATGGCCTAAGGCCCATTCGAAGGATTGGAAGGAAAGGGCGCGGCCGCGGCTGCGCCCTTTTTCATTTCCGAACCGGGACAGTTCTCACGCAAAGCGCACGGCATAAATCGGCGGCAGGTGGGCATTGAGCAACTGCCAGCGGTCGCCGCCGTTTTCGCTGAGCCAGAGCGAGCCGGTGGTCGAGCCCATCGCCAGCCGCGTGCCGGTCCCGTCCACGTCAAGGCCGTGGCGGTAGACCAGGTCATAGGCGTCGCGCTGCGGCAGGCCGTCGCGCAGGCTTTCCCAGGTCTTGCCGCCGTCGCGCGTGCGCGTGACCGAGACCGCGCCGTCTCGCGGAATGCGGATCTCGTCCTTGACGGCGGGCACGAACCAGGCGGTCTGCGGGTCCTTGGGATGCGCGGCCACCGCGAAGCCGAAATCGTCCGACGGCAGCTTGAGCTGCGCCCAGGAAACGCCGGCGTCGGTGGAACGGAAGATGCCGTTGTGATGCTGCATCCACATCACGTCGGGCGCGGCGGCGCAGCGCGCCACGCGATGCGGATCCTGCACTTCAAGCGTGCCCGCCTGTTCCGGCGGCATATAGGCGGCGATCAGGCCATCGCCGCGCAGAAACCAGCTCTTGCCGTCATTGCCAGAATCCCAGACGCCGCCGCAGGAGATCGCCACGAATAACTGCTCCGGGTCGCGCGGGTCGGGCAAGATGGTGTGGATGCCGGCGTCGTCATAGCCGCCCCCGAACCATTTGGCGCGCTCCGGCACGTCCCATAACGCGCCGTCGAATTGCCAGCTTTCGCCGCGGTCGTCGGAGCGGAATAATCCGGCCGGAATGGCTCCGGCCCACAGCCTGCCGGGCTGCTCCGGCGTGCCGGCTTCCAGCGTCCAGATCTGAAAAAGCGTCGGCGCGCCGGCGGCATCGGCGGGGAAGGCGGGCGCTTCCAGCTCCTTCCAGGATGCGCCTGCATCGTCGGAGCGGTGCAGCTTGCTGCCGAAATGTCCGTGCCGCAGAACCGCGTAGAGCGCGCCATCGCGCGGATCGTGCAATGTGGCCGTCACCGCCACGCCGGAAAATTCCCGCGCGGCGATCGACCATTCGCCGGCTTCGCGCGCGAAAGTGATCAGTCCCTTGCGGGTTGCGATCAGGATGCGGTCGCTCATGCTCAGCCTCCCGACAAAGCCTGCATTACGTAGAGCTTGCTGTCCGGCGCCACAGGATGGCTCATCGTCGCCTCGCGCGCCAGCCGCTGGCCGTCGGCAAAGATGCAGACGTGTTTGCGCAGCGCGCCGCGCTCATCCACCAGATAACTGCGAAGCTGCGGCTCGTGCTCAAACAGGTCGCCGAGCGCTTCGCCGACGGTCACGCCGCGCACGTTCACCGGTCCGGGCGGCGCCCATGCGCGCAGCCAGGCGGTGAAATGCACCTGGGGCATGGGCCGCTATCCGCCAAGCGCGGCTTCCACCGCCGCGAGCGCGGCATCCGCCTTCGAGCCGTCGGGCCCGCCGGCCTGCGCCATGTCGGGCCGTCCGCCGCCGCCCTTGCCGCCGAGCGCTTCGGCGCCCTTGCGCACCAGATCGACCGCGCTGTAGCGCGCGGTGAGATCGGGCGTAACGCCGACCACGATGCCGGCTTTGCCTTCGCCGGTGACGCCGACGATGGCGACGATGCCGGAGCCGACCTGCTTCTTGCCTTCGTCGACCAGGCTCTTGAGGTCCTTGATCTCGATGCCGCTGACCGCGCGCGCGAGCAGCTTGATGTCGCCGACCGTCCGCAGCCCATCTGCCGCGCCCGCGGCGCCGCCGCCCATGGCCAGCTTCTTCTTGGTCTCCGCCAGTTCGCGTTCCAGACGCTTGCGCTCGTCGAGCAGCCCGGCGAGCCGCTGCGGCATTTCCTCCAGCGGCGCGCGCAATTCGGCGGCCGCCGATTTGGCGACCTGGATCATGGCATTGGCGCTCTTGCGCGCCGCGCGCCCGGTCAGCGCCTCGATCCGGCGCACGCCGGCGCCGACCGCGCTTTCGCCGATCACGGTGATGAGGCCGATGTCGCCGGTGCGTTTGACATGGGTGCCGCCGCAAAGCTCGACCGACCAGCCCATGGCATTGCCGGCTTCGCCCATGGCGACCACGCGCACCTCATCGCCGTATTTCTCGCCGAACAGCGCGCGCGCGCCGGAAGCGATGGCGTCGTCCACCGCCATCAGGCGGGTGATCACCGGCGCGTTCTGCAGCACGACGTCGTTGGCGATGTCTTCGACGCGGGTGATCTCGTCCGCGCTCACCGGCTTGGGATGGGCGAAGTCGAAGCGCAGCCGGTCGGGCGCGACCAGCGAGCCCTTTTGCGCGACGTGATCGCCCAGGACCTGGCGCAGCGCCTCGTGCAGCAGGTGCGTGGCGGAATGATTGGAGCGGATGGTGCTGCGGCGGGCGTGATCGACCTCCAGCGCCAGCGCGGCGCCCGGCTTCAAGCTGCCTTCTTCCACCGTGCCGAGATGCACGAAGAGGTCGCCGCCGGCTTTTTTCTGGGTGTCGCTGACGCGGAAACGGACGCCGTCGGCGCTCATGAGGCCGGCATCGCCGACCTGGCCGCCGGATTCCCCATAGAACGGCGTCTGGTTCAGCACGACCGCGCCGGTCTCGCCCTTTTTCAGCTCGGCGGCTTCCTTGCCGTCGCGCACCAGGGCGGCGACGACGCCTTCGGCCTGCTCGGTTTCGTAGCCGAGGAATTCGGTCGCACCGACGCGCTCGCGCACGCCGAACCACACCGCTTCCTGCGCGGCATCGCCGGAGCCGGACCAGGAAGCGCGCGCTTTTTCGCGCTGGCGGTCCATCGCATCGGTGAATGAGGCAAGATCGACCCCGATGCCGCGGTTGCGCAGCGCATCCTGCGTGAGGTCGAGCGGAAAGCCGTAAGTATCGTAGAGCGTGAAGGCGGTCTCGCCGTCGAACATGTCGCCCTTCTTCAGCGACTTCGACGCCTCGTCGAGGATCGTAAGGCCGCGCTCCAGCGTTCTGCGGAAGCGGGTCTCTTCCAGTTTCAGCGTCTCGGCGATCAGTGCCTGCGCGCGGATCAGTTCCGGAAAGGCCTGGCCCATCTGCTGCGTGAGCGACGGAACCAGCTTCCACATCAGCGGCTCGCGCGCGCCCAGCAGCTCGGCGTGGCGCATGGCGCGGCGCATGATGCGGCGGAGCACATAGCCGCGGCCCTCGTTCGACGGCAGCACGCCGTCGGCGATCAGGAAGGAGGAGGCGCGCAGGTGATCGGCGATGACGCGATGCGAGGCCTTCTGCGGCCCCTCGGAGGCGACTTTGGTCAGCGCGGCGATCTCGCCGATGATCGCGCGGAACAGGTCGATGGCGTAGTTGTCATGCGTGCCCTGCAGCACGGCGGCGATGCGTTCCAGCCCCATGCCGGTGTCGATCGACGGACGCGGCAGGTTCACGCGCTGGCCATCCGCCATCTGCTCATACTGCATGAAGACGAGATTCCAGATCTCGATGAAACGGTCGCCCTCGGAATCCAGCGAGCCGGGCGGCCCGCCCGGAATCTTGTCGCCGTGATCGTAGAAAATCTCCGAGCAGGGACCGCAGGGGCCGGTATCGCCCATGGCCCAGAAATTGTCCGAGCCGGCGATGCGGATGATCCTGGAATCGGGAAGCCCGGCGATTTTCTTCCAGAGATTGAAGGCTTCGTCGTCGTCGATATAGACGGTCGCCGTCAGCCTGTCCTTCGGCAGCCCGAATTCCCTGGTGACGAGATTCCAGGCCAGCTCGATCGCGCGATCCTTGAAATAATCGCCGAAGGAGAAGTTGCCGAGCATCTCGAAAAAGGTGTGATGCCGCGCGGTATAGCCGACATTGTCCAGGTCGTTATGCTTGCCGCCGGCGCGCACGCATTTCTGCGAGGTCACGGCACGGCTATAGGGACGCTTTTCGACGCCGGTGAAGACATTCTTGAACTGCACCATGCCGGCATTGGTGAACATCAGCGTCGGGTCGTTGCGCGGCACGAGCGGAGAGGAGGCCACGACCTCGTGGCCGGCCCTGGCAAAATAATCGATAAAGCCCGATCGGATTTCGTTGACGCCGCTCATGTGATCCCGCGCGTGCCGGCGGCTGTGTTCGCTTAAGCGCCGGTCCGGATTGATTTTTCAGCGGCTTTTGTAGCGGCGGGGTGTCCCTGAGTCCATGGAAAGCGGCGGCCTTGTCCCGCGCGGAATCGCCGGAAAGGCCGCCTGTAAAAGGAGAGCCCCCGGCGGGGCCGGGGGCTTGGCAGCACGCTGGACGCTACTGTTACGCAACGCTTACCGGAGGCCTATGCCTCTTCCGCCTCGTCATCGTCCTTCTCGGCGTCGCCGGCGAGAATCTTCTCGGCAATGATGCCGGAATTCTGCCGCACCGCGGCTTCGATCTTGGCGGCGATCTCGGGGTTGGCCCGCAGGAAGGTCTTGGCGTTCTCGCGGCCCTGGCCGATGCGCGTGGAGTCATAGGAGAACCAGGCGCCGGATTTCTCCACCACCCCGGCCTTGACGCCGAGGTCGACCAGTTCGCCCATCTTGGAGATGCCCTCGCCATACATGATGTCGAATTCCACCTGCTTGAACGGCGGCGCGAGCTTGTTCTTCACCACTTTCACGCGGGTCTGGTTGCCCACCACCTCGTCGCGGTCCTTGATGCCGCCGATGCGGCGGATGTCGAGGCGCACCGAGGCGTAGAATTTGAGCGCGTTGCCGCCGGTGGTGGTTTCCGGTGAGCCGTACATCACGCCGATCTTCATGCGGATCTGGTTGATGAAGATCACCATGGTCTGGGAGCGCGAGATCGAGGCGGTAAGCTTGCGCAGCGCCTGGCTCATCAGCCGCGCATGCAGGCCCGGCAGGCTGTCGCCCATCTCGCCTTCCAGTTCGGCGCGCGGCACCAGCGCCGCGACCGAATCGACCACCAAGACGTCGATCGAGCCGGAGCGCACCAGCGTGTCGGCGATTTCCAGCGCCTGCTCGCCGGTATCGGGCTGCGAGATCAGCAGATCGTCGATATTGACGCCGAGCTTGCGCGCATACTGGGGGTCGAAGGCGTGTTCGGCGTCGATGAAGG
Source organism: Xanthobacteraceae bacterium (assembly GCA_035699705.1). Classification (GTDB taxonomy): domain Bacteria; phylum Pseudomonadota; class Alphaproteobacteria; order Rhizobiales; family Xanthobacteraceae; genus CANKHA01. The sequence goes on along the minus strand of DASSPI010000023.1, from coordinate 498 downwards.
CGCAGGTGCCGCCCTTCTTCTGCGCCTCGGCGATGCAATGGGTGGCGAGCGTGGTCTTGCCGGAGGATTCCGGGCCGTAGATTTCCACCACGCGCCCGCGCGGCAGGCCGCCGATGCCCAGCGCGATGTCGAGCCCGAGCGAGCCGGTGGAGACGGTGTCCACCTCGACCGAAAGCTTGCTCTTGCCGAGCCGCATGATCGAGCCCTTGCCGAAGGCGCGCTCGATCTGCGAGAGCGCGGCATCAAGGGCTTTGGTTTTGTCCATGGAATGACCTTCGACGACACGCAGGGATGCTGGACTCATTTTCCGCTCCTTATGGCCGGTATTCGCCGGGCCGACAACGCGGGAGAACCGCCCGCCCGCCTGCCTGGAATGAAGCAGCACTGTACATGGTTTGTTCTCAGTTCGCAATATGTTCTTTTGGAGGGTGGGGCACTGTCCTAAGTCGATAGCCATTGTCCTAACTCCAATTTTGGAGTGTCCTAAATTGTTGTAGG
>DASSPI010000022.1:0-23375 GCA_035699705.1 Xanthobacteraceae bacterium | reverse complement strand
TTCATCGCCCTGGCCGGTCTCGCGGCGGAGTTTGGAGTGGTGATGCTCGTCTATCTTGACTCGGCCATCGCCGAACGGATGGGTGGTGGGCGATTCTCGACGGCCCACGACCTCGATGATGCGTTGATTGAAGGCGCCGTGCTGCGCGTCCGCCCGCTGGCGATGACGGCCGCGGTCATCCTCGCCGGCCTTTTCCCGCTGCTCATCGGCCACGGCGCCGGTTCCGAGGTCATGCGGCGCCTTGCCGCACCGATGGTCGGCGGGATGATCACCGCGCCGTTGCTGTCGCTGTTCGTGTTGCCGGCCATCTACCAGCTGCTCGGGCCGAATCACCTGACCGCCAAGGCGCGCGAACCGGAGGGAGCGCCGACCGCCCCGCCGGCCCAGCCGCAACCGAGCGGCTGACCTCCTATGGAGAACAACAGTGTCCTGTCCGGTGATGATGCATGATGTCGGCGGCTGGGTGATGATTATCGCAATAGGCGTGGTCTGGTTGCTGATCGTGGCGGCGATGCTGCTCTCGATTGCGGCCTGCTCAGATATCTGCGTGCGGGTCGGAACGGCTGACGGGATCACAGACCAACAGGAAACGGGACGATGGCAGACAGAAAATTCGTTCTGGTCTCCGGCTGGAGCGGCTATCTAGGCGGCGCGATAATCACGAAGCTCGCCGGCAAGTATCGGCTTGTCGGACTCGAAGGGCGGTCCGGAGCCACCGGAGCGCGCGGAGGGAATCGATTTCGATCTCGGCTCCTATGAATCGGTCCGCGACTCGTGAAAGCGCGATTTGCAGCTACGCCGGTGATGTCCAGTTTCCACCCATTGCGGACATAGGCTGAAGGCCTAAAACAGCCCCGTGGACATGATTGACATCTTCGCGCTGTCAGGACTCGAATGGGTCTATGACACGGTTGAGCGGCGATACGGACGCGCCGTTGCATGGTTCGCGATACTCGCACTCGCCGTGCAACGATCGTCATCGTTGTGTCTGTATTTGTAGCTATCTTCTAATGTCCGATAACTACCCAAGGCAGACATTAGTCTACGACGCCTGTGTTGCACTGCAACATCTCAAGCATTCACCCCTCCGCGGACGGAAAAATTTGGCAGTGCATCGCTCGCCCCGAAGCCACTGCACTCATGCGTCCGTGACGCGGGCTAATGTCCGCTTTCGACCCAAAGCGGACATTCGCTCCGAAGGGATTCGAACTGAGCGATTAGCTACAAACACGCCACCAGTGGCAGAGGCGCTTTAGAAGGTCTTCGTAAATCCGAAGCGCGCCATCAGATAATGATAGTTGCCCGCCCCGCTCAGTGAGTTATTCGAATATTGGAGATGACCGAACGCGCGGAAGTTGCGCGAGGCCCGCGGGCTCTCGAACCGCACTTCGGCGAGCCGCGCCGATTGCCAACGGCCGCCCGTTGCCCTCTGGGCACCGTAACCTGCGGCGCCAAGTATCATCCATCCCGTTGAATTGAATCGGCGCATCTGCACGAGTGGCAGAAGCTGCACAAAGTCCTTGGGCGAATAATAGTCGAACTCGCCGGGCGTCGTCGAATGGAAGTAGCGCGCGCGAAGCTGTGCGCTGAGTCCTAAGTCCCGCCTCACAACATGGACGTAGCTACCGCGAAGGTGCAGCCGCTCGTTCCTGCCGGTAAACTCCTGCACGCCGACCATCGCATTGAACACGTGGCGCTCCGAGACAGGGATATCCATGCTCGCCCCGGCGAAGGTGTAGTAGATGCCTTCATCAACCCCGCGTCGCGTCTCCACGATCTCACGCTCGAGGAATAGCTCTTTCGACCAATCCTTCGTACGGATATTAGCAGAGCCGAGCCAGGTCTTGCCGTTGGTTCCGAGGCGTGCCTTCCACAGCGCCTTATCCCGAACCTTGTCCGCAAGCTCGATATAGAGACGCTGCTCCTTGTGCAGGCGCCCCCCTTGCGGCTTGAACCAAGCCTGCTGGATGGCAAAGCCCTGGTAGCGGTCGGCTCCGTCGTCCAGCCACGTCGCGCGACCGAGCAGCTTGACCACGTCAGTGCCGTCGGAATCGGTGCTAGACCATACCTCCACTCCGGCAGCCGCCCTGTTTACGGGCACGTCGCTTACGTCCTGCCCCGGGGCGGTCGAGCCGGCGAACGCTCCAATGGCGAAGGCGATCACGTGGCGAGCGGCCGGGATCATTTGGTGCCCCAGTTCTTTCGCCGGCCGGTCAGCTCGGAAATGTAGCCCCACAGGCAGACCGGCTGCATGACGATCGCGTACACGACCACGTAGAAGAGCAGGCCGGCGATGTTGCGCCGCACGCGCAGACCCTTGGTTTCGAACATGCGCCGCTGAATGCGGAAAATGACGCCGTTCCAGACAACGGCAAGCGGAAGGAGCAGCAAGGTGAGTGGGCCGGCGACCCAGTAGTAGCCGAACACCGCGGCGATCAGCCCCGGAATGAAGATGAAGGTGAAGGTTAAGTCGAGCGGCAGGAATAGCATGTTCCACCACACGAATAAGGTGGTGAGTCGCCGCTTGAACAGTAGCCCCTTGTGTCGCTGCAGCGCTTCGATGAGGCCACGCGACCAGCGCTTGCGCTGATGGTAGAATTGCCGGAGCGTCGTCGGCGCGTCGGTGAAGACGATCGCGTCCTCGGCATATCCGATGCGATAGCCTTGATCGAGCATCGCCCAAGTCATGACGATGTCTTCGCCGACCCGATTCGGCCAGCCACCGACGGTCTCGAGCGCACACTTACGGTAGAGCGAGAAGGCGCCCTGCGCGACCAACGTGCCGTGATACATGCTCTGCATGCGCTTCACGGCCGAGATGCCGTGGAAGTAGTCCCACTCCTGGGCGGCGGCGATCAACGTCGTGCGGCTGTTGCGGACGAGAACTGCTCCCGCAACGGCCATGGTATTGGGCGGATCTGAAAGCAAGCGCTCGACAATCTCCTTGAGACTGTCGGACCTCAAGCGGCTGTCCCCGTCGATCGTGCAGATGAGTTCGTGACCTGCGGCTTCGAGGCCGCTGTTGAGCGCTGCCGCCTTGCCGCGGTTCTCCTGAAAGTCGAGCAGGTGCATCGAGATATTCTCTGGCAGCCTTAACTTCGCGCGAGCCACATGAAATTCGGCAACGGTCCGATCGTTGGAACCGTCATTAATCACGAGCACCTCGACAGGGCCGACGTAATTTAGATTTACGATGCTCTCGAGGGTCGCGCCGATGCCAGCCTCTTCATTATAAGCTGCGACGAGAATGCTGACGCCGGGATAACCGAGAGGAATTCGGCGCGTTGGCCTTTTGTCGAGCAGCAGCGAGGTCGCCAGAAAAGCATTCATAAAGCCAGGGACAAAAGCGATGAACGTCAGCACCCAGAGCGCCAGCAACGGATTCGTCAACTCGGAAAGATCGTCCATCCAGGCCCAAGCCACGTGAACGCTGAAGGCTGTCCACAGGATTGCCACGGCTAGAGAACACGCGAACTTCCAGCGAATTGACACGTACCGCCGCCTGAACGGAGGTGCGATCTGCAGGGCGTCGGCTCTGAACGGCGCATTCATGGTCAGTTGGCTTCTTCGGTCCCGGGCCGCGCTGAGCGAGTTACGGCTTGCGCAACAACCCTCTCGCTCTTGCCTTGATTGAGATTCCACTCAGGCGATATTTCTTTGCCCTCCCGCTGCTGCCGAATTTGCCGCACCGGTCGAGCAGCCGCGTGTATCACCTGTCGAGAAGAGCTAGACCCAGATGGTGAAGATTGGGTTATTGGGCCGCCCAAGTGGCGCGATTGGTCGAAGCGAACAGTTCAAGGTGAGCCTTCGACCAAGCTCGTTCAAAGCTGAGCTGCCGCCAGGGCCGCAAAAGTGGGCTCCTCGCTTTTCCGCTTGTCCTAACGAGGACGGCCCATCCCTCTCAGTGCCGCAGATTGGCAATTAGCCGCGCTGTCTCTCCTGCCCTCGCGCTAATGTCCGCTCTCGACCCATTCACGACATTAAAGGCTTGAGTGAGACCCGCCGCGTCCTGCTTTTGCCGAGCTAGGGCGACGAGTCTCGCAATCATTTTATAGTCTCTCGCCTGCCTTGCAATTGCGCGCTCACATATTCCCGATAGACTTCATCCCGGGAGGCTGACCATGAGCTGGAGCATTGTCGCCGTTACTCTTCTGCTCGCAGCTCAAACTGACTTCGGCGTTCGACATTAGCTCTACGGTTCTGGAGCGACCGCCGCTCGGTGATGTCGGTCAGCGTCCCGGCGAACTCCACCGTCCAGCCCTTCGAGTCCTTGAGCAGTATTTTCTGCTCATGGAAATGGCGGTAGCTTCTGTCGGCGCACTGCCAGCGATATTCGACCGAAAAGGCGGTCGGTCCGCTTGCGTGCGGCCAGCGCCGCCAGGGCTTGCTCGTGGACTTCCTCGAGGAGGCGTTCGCTCCACAGCGCGGGATTGTCGCCGAACTGCTCTAGGCGCAAGCCGGTGATTCCCTCCGGGTCGCCGCTGACGAACTGCGGGCAGCGCGGATCGCGGTCCAGCGGCTCGAGATAAAGGATGCTCGGCAGCGACTGGATGATCGCCTCCTGCCGCTGTTGCGCACCTGCGCGTATAGGATCTTAAGCCATCCTTAGGAACAAATGGAGCAAACGTCGCACCTTGAATTCGCTCGCGGAGCAGCTCCCATGATTGACCCCATCATACCTCTAAGAAGGAAGCCTGATCGAACGCGCCTTTACCAACCGGTGACCTTCCACATCGGTGGCGACATTGAGGAGGCGCGGCTTCGAGACATCTCCAACTTGGGCGCTCTGCTGGAAGCTTCGGTAGCACCGCCCGTCGGCAGCACGGTTCACGTGGATTTCGGCCAAACAGCCGTCGAAGGACGGGTAGCGTGGGTTGATTCCACCTGGTTTGGAATTGAGTTTACTCAGCCAGTATCCGACGGCGTGCTCGGGGATCGAAAAGCGCAGAAGCTGAAGGTTTCCGCGCCTCGCTGGTATCGGCGTGAGGTGCTGGACGGGCAGAAGGACTGCATATCCAGCAACCAGTGAATGGGTCTTGAGGCTCCGCGTAAAGAGCACCTCGGTTCAACGCCAGTCACGCCAGCTGCCCTGTGCAGCGTCTCGGGATAGCCGAACTCTATCTGTTTTTGGAGTCGACATGCGCACTTTTGGTAGGCGGCTCGACGGCCGGTGGGGCCGCCGTAGCGACAAGCGCGAATTGATTGCACTGCCGGCCTCATTGTTCAGTCTGACCGAGTCCCGCGTTGTTGTGACGGCAAACGTGTCTCTTGCCGGCGTTAAGCTGACGGGAGCTGAACTCCCGTCCGAGGGAGAGCAAGTCTGGATCAAGCTCGCCTCCCTCAATGTCTTCGGCACCGTGGCGTGGCGAAGTATGACGGGCTGCGCAGTGAGATTCGACAGTCCATTAAGTGATCTGGAAATTCATCAGCTGCAGCGTGCCGTGCAGATAGCCAATGGACATAACCTTTCGCCTGCACCTAAGTCGACCACAGTTTAGGCGCGGCGTACTTCCTCGAGCGTGATCGCCGTTAACAGCGGGGCGGCGGTCCCCGTGGCAGCAACGAGTCCGCTTTCCATCAATCAACGAATTCAGATTATGTCACGGTCTGCGTTTTCTCCAGAGTGCGTGGACAATGGAAGGTTCGCCGGCTTTGGCCGCTGGCGGGCCTTCTTTGCTGCTAGTCCTGGCAAATTGCGCCCATTCGCCAGTGGCCGTCAGCTGGGCAAACAGCACACAAGGACCGCCCGCCGAAGCGGGCGGCCCCTCGAGCAAAGAGCGATCTTCTAGAGGATCGTGTTGATGATCCGCGTTACAACGCTGGTCGCCGGATCGACTTGGTAGATCGTGTTGTCGCGATAGATGTAGCGGTTATCGTCATCGAGGTTGTATTGGTTGCGCAGCGCCTCGGGGATGTTTCCATAGGGCGTGTAGTAGCGGTAGCCTTTGCCCACGCGCTGCCCCTCCCGGAACGACCGGTTGACCTGACCTGGAGGAACACAGGTTGGCGTTTTCTTGACGAGGCCCGGGGGACAGACGTTGCCCCCATATTTGTTCTGAGCGCGGACATTCGTTCGAACCTGCTTATTGGATTTGGCATTTCGCTTTATACTCAGCGACTGCTGTGGCTTCGCTGCAGCGCCCTTGCCCTTGCCCTGGCCTTGAGCGACTGCAGGCATGCCAACAGCCATGGCAACCGCGCCGGCAATCAGAAAAATGTTCTTCATTGGTTATTCCTAAATTTGAGGTACTTACTTGCAGACAACAATGGGCGACGCTTTAAGGGTGCGCAGTTGATCAGCCGTCCCGTTGCGGGACCAGCTCGGAACCAGGAGCTATTATCAAAGGCTCATCTGAAGTTGGTGCGGAGCGGCCGTAGGCAGGCGAAAACGCGCTAATTATCGGATCAGGAGCCGACTTCACTATTCTTCCGTCGGCATGTCTGCCTGCATAGGCCGCTAGGTCCAGCGGCCCCTTCCTAATGTCCGCTTTCCACTCACAGGAGACATTAACTGCTTAGGCCTGCTTTCGACCCATTCCGGACGTTGGCAGCACTCCACAACCGAATCTCCCGCGGGCGGCCAATTCATATTCAGGCCCGTCAAACGCTCACCTACCTTGCACAACTCAACCAAGAGTATGGCAAACCGTCGAGCAAAAAGCCGCCAGTCCCAACATTCGAAAATGAAGCTTTGGCCAGCCGTTAGAAATTCATCTGAAATCGGCCGGTAACGAGGTCAACCTTTTGATTGTCGGTCAGCGGCCGGTCTTTCAGTGTCGAATGGGCGTAATTGGCCATCAAACGCAGATTTTGGTTAAGATACCAATTGGCGCCAAGTGTCATCGTCTGCGCCCGACCTAGCTCCTGCGCGGAATCATCCATGTCCAGGCGGCTGAACCGTGCCGCAAGCTCGATGGCGCTCTTCCTGCGCCGTAGGTCGACGCCCTCAATCGTCCCTGAACGCCTTGCGTAATCGTAACTTTCCCCAGTGACGATGAAGCTCGCCTGCGCATACCAGGCATCAAAATCCAGGTCGCCGAGAAGCGGACGGTCAATTCCGCTTCGCACATATTGTCCTTGAAGGAGGAAAGGCCCGGCCGAATAGGCGGCCTCCGCGTCAAGATTAGTCATCTTGTCCGCATCGAGAATGAGGCCGCTGGAAATCAGCGTGGGTGCAAGCGCCGAACCCGGCTTGGCATTGAATGAGAGCGCGTCGCCACCGTCAAGCTCGCGGCGCTCGATTGCAGCAGCCAGGTGAAGGAACTGCTTCTTGCCGAGGATCGGGGCAGCGGTCACGCGCCCCGCAAATCCCTTTCCTCGATCCTCGCTGCCTTCGTCCTCGCTGTCGAGGGCATCGCCGAAATAACCGACGGTCGCGGTCCAATTGCGCCGCGCATATTGAACCGAGCCACCTAAGCCAAAATCTGGAGCCAAGGCAGTGACGAGGGAGCGTTCCATCAGCTGGCTTCGATTGGAGCTCTGCATTTCCTCCATGCTGAAGGGAACAATGAAGTTGCCTCCGCGTACCTCTATCTCGTCCGTCGGCCGCACCGCTAGCCAGACATTACGCCAGCCAGAATTAAGGCCAAACTCCCGATCAATCCGGAAACGCACATGATCGCCTAGCTTGCCCGAAAGTTCGACCCGTGCGCGCCGCACATCGGCGTCAGAATCATCATCTCCTTCGAAGTCATACTTCACCGCATCGAGGTGAAGCCGGCCGCCCAGCGTCAACTCGAAGTCGCCGTTCGCCGCCTTGAAGGTGATACCATCGGAACCGGCCGAAACGCCGTCCTTCGCAGCTGCGGGCGCGCAAGCGACGCCAATAAGAGCGCTTCCGGCCAAGGCCAGCATCATCAATCGAAGTTTTTGCACGGCATTGTTCCTCTTTTTTGACGGAAATCGGGTATCTCAGGGAAGATATGACTCATGACGCGTTCGGGCAATGAGCGCCGCCGCGCCGAGGTCGCGAAGCTGTGGCCAATGCCGGGAATGAGTTCAAAGGTCGCTCGGGGAGGCTGCACATTGTGCCGCCGCGAAGCGTCCGCCATTGCGTCGAACCAGCGCCTTGCGCGCTCGACCCTGTTTGTGCCTTGCAGCGCATCGATTTTCGCGGACACGCGCAAGTTATCTCCGCGACTGTTATCCTGCGCCCCAATCAGTAGATGGCGCTCGACGGCCAAGAACCGACGCGGATCGATCTCCATATTCGGCACTGGCGCGCTCGCGATTCCGTAAGGATACGGCAGTTGTTCGTCTGGGAACGTATACCAACCGGCCGAAGCAACCAGCATGCTTGCGGCCCGCTCCGGATGAAGCATCACGAACCGATGAACAAACTGAGCCCCGCCCGAATAGCCGAAAAGGTGCACTCGCTCAGTCGAGGCTCCGGTCCGCTTCCCAATCTCATCGAGCATGTCGAACAACGCAAGATCGGCTCGCACTCCACTCTTGGGATCCACCACCTGCTGATAAAGGCCGAAGGCCGAGCGCGAAAAGTAGGGTGCAACAAGGATTGCGCCTGCCCGATCAGCGAGGGTGCGGAATTGGAAGATATGCTCGGCTGCGCGGCGGGTCACTCCATGGACCAGCACGATGACTGCTGACCGAGCGGAAGCCGACGCCGGGATATAGTGGAAATATTCGCGTGCCGGGGATCCACGACGGACGGTAAAGCGAACCTGGCCTACTTCGGACGGCATGCCAAGGCTCTTCGGAGCGACCCTCATGAAATGTTTCGCTCAAATGGGAGGACCGTGGCGTCCGATCCAGGAGCAGGAATACCAGTTCCAATCGCTACCTCATGTAGGCGACCGCCCTCGAGCAACCAACGGCGGGACGCAATGGCACGAAACTCCTCACGAGCCGCTATGAAGAGGACTACGCCGGGATAGTCGTGAAGCCGGCCTGTGAGCCAGGCCAGCGTGGACGCGGCGAGCGGAGCGTCGATCGAGTCGAGCAGAAGCAGCGGTGGTTCCTCAAACAATGCTCGCGCGAGGAAGATGCCATGTCTCTCCGCGTCTGACAGGGGTGTTTCCGGCGTCAGTCGTCCCTTGAGGCGCCCAGGGAGCCGGGTAATCAGTGGTTCGAGGCCACATTGGCTGGCGAGCGGCGCGACCACGTCCTCCTTCGTGATCGTTCCGCGATAGGCGATGTTCATAGCTAGGCTGCCTGGGAGGATCGCGCTGTCCTTGGAAGCAAATCCGATGAGGGCTCGCCGAGCAGCCTCACCGATCGAGCCAAGTTCGACCGATCCGAAGTGGATCGCGCCACTGCTGGGCTCGATCAGCTGGGCTATCGCGGCCAGAAGCGCCGACTTTCCTTCGCCAGGCGAACCATCGATTAGCACTCGTTCACCGGCTGAAGCTTGCGCTGAGATCGACCGTAACCCGTTTGCGAGGGAGAGCCGGCTGATCGTCAGATCGTGAGGACCCGTTGGTTGTTGTTCAGCTAACCCCATTGGAGGAATTCGACGACGCGGTTTGGCACGAAGGATTTTGTTGAGGCGATCCTCGGCAACCTTCGCCGGGTGCCACAGTTCAAAAGCCCGTGCGAGGTCGGTCATGCCACCTGCGAGGAGGCCAACGAGGCTGAGGATCGCGACGACCGCTCCCGGCGTAGCGCCTCCGGCCGCGATGATCCGGCTGCCAACCAGAAGTGTCACCAGGACTAGGATGGAGTTGGTAAGAAGAGTGAGTCCGCGCATCAGCCCCACGACCCAGGCACGTCTCCTTTCTGCTGCAGACAGTTTTGCGGTGCGGCTCTCAACCTTGCGCAGCTCGCGCCGGGTCCGCCCGCTGGCCTTGATCGTCGCTGCCGCGTCCAGGCGACCTGTGATGAAGGCGGTGAGGCCGCCTCGATGACGTCGAACTTCACGCACCGCGCGATCGAGCGGCCGGCTGAGCGCGAGCGAGCAGAGCAGTGATAGAAGGAGCGCTATTGCCAAGGCCAAAGCGAGCTCTCCACTGCGGGTCGCGATTAGAGTCAGAAGGACCGGAATGAGGACGAGTGCCGCTGACCCTCGAGCGAGACCTTCGCCAAACCAGCGCCGCGACGCTGTGAGGTCGCCGATGAACGGCAGCAATAAGGTCCCTTTATCGGTCTTCTGCGCCTTCAGGGACGGATCTTGGACAATCCTGCGGAACAGCGCATTGCGCAAGTTTGCGGCGTGCCGAAGGCCGATTTCGGAGGCCAGCCGACGCTTGCCGACTTCGAGCAGGAAAGCAGTTAGCGCGGTCGCCACAAAGACAATTATGAGGCTGCCCGTCGGCAGCGAGGCGGAGCTGGAGTGTCCGCTGAATCGGTCAAATAAATGCTGGACCGCCCAAGCCGGAATGACCACCATCAGCGACTGGGCTAGCGCCACGGCTAGGAGTGCTGCAAACAGTCCCCGAAGTTCGGGATGTAGGGTTAGCGGCCGCATTGCGCGAGCGCCGCAGCGACGCCAGCGTCCTCGCTCAGGCAAAGTCGCGGGGCGAACTGCGGATCGGCGAGTTCCTCGAGGCCGAATACGGGCAAGGCGGTTGCCTCGACGGCTTCTTGACGAGCAAGGGGGGAGGCTGCGACTAGACCCGAAAGCCCGACGAGAGGCAGGTTGTGCTCACTTAGCCAGCGCGCGCCGGCCAAGGCGCCCATTGCGTCCACAGCAGCGAAAATGATGGCATCGACGCGCTCGCGTAGCGTATCGCTCCGAAGCAGTTCGGACGTCTCTAGCTGGAGCAGCCCGTCAGCGATCTCGAGAATCAGTATATCGTGGCCCTCCGCGGCGAGATGCCGAAGGAGCCGGGATGCCGCCTTCTCAAGCTTGTCGATGGGAAGGCCCTGCGTCGAAGGATAGCCGGCGTCCGTAAAATCGATGGCCGTCGCGGCCCCGGCATCGAGTGCGGACCACAAGTCTCCGCCCGAACCTGTTCCGGTCAGCTTTGCCACACCGACTTTAAGCCCGGCCGTGGCAAGTCCGTGCACTAAGGCCGCCATAGTCGTCGTCTTGCCCGAATTCATGGATGTTCCGACAACGGCGATCGCCATCGGTCGACGATCGCACGCGGCCGGTTCTTCAATCGCATACTGACGAAGATTCAACACACGGCCGTTTGCGTTGCCCAACAGGCCGACTGGCTCGATGCGGGTCGCCTTCCGCACCCTGGGGTGCTGCGTAACGACTTCACCCGCCAATCCGCCTGCTGCCACGAGATGGCAGGGACGCAGATCGCGTGGGATAACTGCTTCGAACTGGTCTGGCGCATAGCGTGCGCCATAGGTGACGATGATCTCGTCTCCGCAATAAAGCTCGCAGCGGCGACCAGAGGGGGCTTCGATCCGGCGTTGATGCCCGATATGCGAAACCCGCGCCAGCACCAGGTCGCCCGAGCGCGGACGCAGGCCGCGGACCAGCGACTTGGCATCCCTCAGTTGCACCTTGCGAGTTGTGAAGCCTGCCTTGGCCGACCGGACTCGTGCGCGACGCAGGGATTCCATTTCGCCGCGGGGAAAATCCGCAAGCGGCAAGTCAACAGCAATATGGAGATGGGCGGTCATGCCATTGTGGTTCCACACGTCGCTCTTCGCCTACTAACGGCTAAAACTTAAGAAAGCTGCTCATTTGAAATAGACAAGGCAAAAGCCTGTGGGCCGCGCATGTCCGCTTTCCTCCTATTGCGGACATAAGGACTCGGCTAAACTGGCATGTTTGCCCCGTCCGTTGGGGCGGCTCGGCATTGTGGCGTACTCAAGTGGGACAGATACCGAATGCTGGCATCTGAAGTGAAAATGGGAGAAGGCACAATGGTGAGAAAGAGCGCGCTGGCAGCTGCGGTTGCACTGGCGGCATCGTCCTGCAACCCGGCGGGCAACGAAGCCGCGGTCAATCAACCGCAGGCTAGCCAGCAAGCCGATCCGGCTGCGCAGCCGGCTCACACCATTGTGAGCGCCGATCAGATCAGCTGGGCCAGCGGGCCGCCATCGCTTCCCCCTGGCGCACAAGCCGCCGTTCTGCACGGTGACCCGGCCAAGGACGGCCTGTTCGCGTTGCGCCTCAAGCTTCCGGCCGGCTACAGCATCGCCCCGCACACCCATCCTCGGCCGGAGATCGTGACCGTCATCTCGGGCACCTTCAACGTTGGGATGGGTGACGTGGCCGACAAGGCCAAAGCCCAACGCCTTGCCGCCGGCAGCTTCTTCGCTTTCAACCCGGGCATGGCGCACTATGCGCATGTCGAAGAGGAAACGGTGGTGCAGATCAACAGCACGGGCCCGTGGGCGATCAACTACGTCAATCCCGCCGACGATCCACGGGAGAGAAAGTAGCGGTCTTCAGCTTCAAACGCTTTCGCGCTGCCAGTGCGTTAGTGTCTGCTTTTCACCCATTGCGAACATAACATTACACTCTGGAGTGGAGCATGCCAGACACTCGTGCTGGGCAGCTCAGAATTAGAAAAGCGGCCTCGGGTGCCGACCGCGAGACCGCTTTTCTGTCTTGCGCGCAAACCGGTCTCGGGGGGGTAGGATGACCGGCGCGCAACGAGAGAAAACATTCTGCTGTCAATTCGGTTCCGAGTTAATTCGCAATCGCGCTTCTTTCGTTTCGTGATATTTCTCAAGGAGCCCTCGGACCATCTTGTTGAGCCGTTTCACCTCCGCGACGCACTCACTCAGGCGTCGATGCTGGCGTTCGATATGAGCGAACTCATTCTTGAGACTGGTGGCCACGCCACCGGCCAAACCTGCGCCAGGATCGATTGTTCCAACGACTGATCGTGAATGCCGTGAGGCCCAACGCAGCACCGGCATGGGGATAGAAGCGCCGAGCTGGAGTTTACACGGCCTTCTATTTCTCGTGTCCGCTTTCGACCCATTGCAGACATTAGCTGCCTAAAGGGATGGCTCCAGGAACCCGCTGCTTTAGCCTGGAAGCGTTCAACAATTCGCTTTTCACCAGAACTAAATACTTGCGGGGAGATGAACGTCGCAACTTGCACGCCTCGCCTTTGTTGTTGTTGGATCAGATGCTTAATTGCGCCGCATTCCCCTGGAGTACGGTTTCTTGGGGGTGTGACGGAACTATCTCGATCTCCACATAAGGAATTGCCAAATGAAGAAGCTTATATTGCTCGCGGCCGCCGCAATGCTCGCCACGACCGTCTCAGCATCCGCCGACCCTGGACAGGGGCATGGAAAGGGCAAGAATCTTACAACTATCCAGGGCAAAGCTCACAAGGCTGGTACGCACAAGGCGGGCAAGACCACCCGCGGGTTGGTGACCAGCGATCGCTTTGGCCGCCTCTATGCGCTCAACGCACATGGTGCCTGTCCTCCAGGTCTTGCGAAAAGGAATAACGGCTGCTTGCCGCCGGGTCAGGCGAAGAAGCAGCACAACGTAGGACAGCGCTACAACCGCAATTTCGGAAACACTTGGACCTACAACCAAATTCCCGAATATCTGCAGTCGCAGTACCGCTTCGAACAGTCCGATCGTTACTATTACAGGAACGGGTATCTTTACCAAGTAGATCCCAAGACCATGATCGTGCAGCAAGTCGTTAGCGCTCTATTGCGCTAATTGCGATTTGAACGAGCGTTCCGAGGGCCGTGCGGAGGTTTCCGCGCGGCCCCTTTTCTTTGCTATTGCTCAGTAGTCGATCGGGCGGCGTACTGTCCGCTGTCCACCCCAAGCAGAGGTTGGATCAGGGAATTGTTGCCAGCATTGCAATCGCCGCGTCGCTCGGCTGCCAATCAGATGTCCCCCTTGCGTTCGTAGAACTTGTGGTAGTGCTGGGTTCGCGTAATCCGCAGTCCGGCTATGCCGCTGCGATCAACAGCGCGCTGCCAGCTGGTGAACTCCTCGATGCTCAGCGAGTACCGTTCGCACGCCTCGTCGAAGGTGAGCAATCCGCCGGCAACGGCCGCGACCACTTCGGCCTTTCGGCGCACGACCCAGCGGTCGATATCGGCCGGAGGAAGCGTTTCCAGCGTCAAAGGCTCCCCAAGGGGGCCAATCACCTGCGCGGGCCTGATTTTCTGGTTTTCGAGCATCGAATGCAATCGACTTGAAAGTTGCGGATTCGTCAGAAAGTAAGGCCGAGGGTTAAGAATATCCTGAATCTCAACGCTTATTTTTGATGAACCCCTACGCGAAAGCTTCATCCAATCTTTGACAGGTCGTACTATTGAGGCGGCCTGCCCGCTGAGACCATCCGTCGTTTGTGCCCAGCCCCGCGACCAGCGCTAACCGCTTCTTAGGTGAAGATGTCCAAGATGATTGCTCCCCGCTCTGCGAGGCTTGTGCAGGGCGCCAATTCGCCGAATCGCCGGGGGAGGTGCTATTTTCATGTGCCGAGCGATAATCCTGGCGGGGCTGTTCGCGATCGCAGCCTGCGGCCCCTCGCACGAGGCCTCCTTCGGCTCATCTGTGACAGTGCAGCTGCCCCCTGCACGACCTGCAGAGCCATCACCCGGGTTCAGTCTCAGCGCCGAGCTCCCGCCGGCCCAGAGAGTGTCAGCTGAAAGCAGGTGAAAGAGGTTCCTTCGCTTCCACTGGCAGGTCAGCCCGGAGCACTCGGTAATTGCTAGCGGTTGACGAGGGGTCGGACGGCGTTTCGGCCCGGTCGTCCTGATCCTTCCAGCCTCGGGGCCCAGCGAGATATTTAAGACGATCCAGTCGAACTTTCTTGACCACGCGCGCCCTCCGTCAATGGCTTCTGCTTATACTATCCGCGCCCAGCGAACTGGACTCGGGAACCGGTGCGAGGTCGCCGATCTAAGGCCGACTGATTAATTTCTGCTTTCGGGCCAGTGCGAGCGCTAGAGGTTACTGGTTTCGGTTTCGTCGTTCGCGGCGCGGAGATGGACTTCGAGTCGTCCGGGCACGGAAAGGTGCAACGCCCGCAAATCGGACACCAGCGACCAAAGCGGAGAGGTAAAGGCCACCGGCAAATTTCGTTCGACCAGGCCATGGCCAACCCAGGCAGCCGTAGCCCAGGAACGGCATAGTCATCAGCCATGGCCAATGGGCGGTGAATCGTGAAAAGAACCGCCGCGCCGCGATCGCGAAGCGGCTTCTGCGACTTCTGAGTGGAGATAAGGCGGCTCCAGAGGTATGCTGTGCCTGCAATCAGTTTTTCAAATGCGCCGCATTCCGGACAGGAAATGTTACGCAAGCAAAGTTTGCCATAAAATTCCGCTCTACGTGCCGGGTCGTAGAGCGTTTAGGACGACGGCGATTTCATCTTCACCCTTTCATGTCGATCAACGGGGCCTAGGTCGCCTCTTTTCACTCGCTTGGCGGAACGGGATTGCTTATTCTGCCAAGCAGAGGTGGCGATGAAGCTCGCTGTCGGCATTGCAGTGTTCTTTTGGCTGCTTTGCGGGCTCATTGGCGCGTGGATGCTCGACGATCTCGACGCCCATCACTGGAAAAAAATTGCGCGTGGGCCGATCACGCTGGCCGATGCCTTGAACGAACATCCGGTGACATTTCTGGGTGCGGATTAAATGGGCGGCATAGTGTCCGATTCCCACTCAAAGCGGACAAAGGGATCACCCCCTGGGGCGCGTCAACCAGACTCCCGAATGCACTTTAGGTGCCCAGTCCACCGCGCTCGCGACGTGAAGTTTTGTCGCGGAAGCGGTTGGCTCAGGCCCTGCTGCATTACGCGTTGCACTGCAACATTCCTAAAATGCACCGCCTTCGGGACGGAAAATTTTCGCGATTTAACGCTCTCACACCGTCTCTCAGTCCAGGCAAACTCGGCATGCCACTAACTGTACCTCAAGTCTCGCTTTCCAGGCGCGCAATCGTTTCGTTCAAATCTGCAATTCGCTTTTTGACGCTCGCGACAAAATGTTCCTTCTCGCGCTCGGTAAGATGATTGCCTTTGCCCGCATCATAATCGCGAAGCGTCTTTAAGAGCTGTTCGCGATCCCTGAGCCGCCGCACTTTGGAATCATTCCGCCTCATGGTTGGAGTTAAACACCTGACCGAAACTTCCAGTGCCAACCATTAAGGCGGTGGAAGGATCACGAGCCATGCGCGATGTCGCTTCGCACCGAGCGCATTGAGACGGGGCCGAGTCACGATTTGGGGGAACCGTTTGGAGGTGTCAGTCTGACTGCGTTGTCTGTTTTGGAGATTTTGTCCGCTCTTGACCGTCGATCGACGCGAGCAGACTGGTAAAAGAACCGTCGTCGCCAACTGGAAATGCGGTGCGGAGGCACTCTCCGAGCCTGTCGCGACCTTCCAGTTCGGTGGCACGCTCTATGCGCCGAAACATGAATCCCGCACTCATCTAGAGACTAAACGTATATGAGGCCCTCTCGTGCCCGTCTGCGCCGCTGTTTTCTTGGAAGGGTCCGGAAAGGCATCTCCCCCGAGGCGAAGGGCCCCTCGAACACGCCGCATGTGCTTGCCCATGTCTAGTGTCGCCTTTCGACCCATCGCGGCCATAACAAGTCGTCCCAAAAAACTATTCACGAGGGCTAAATTTATCGATGCAAGATCCTAAGACGTTCGAGGGCTAATAGTTAATATTAACCAAGAATGTCCAACCAAAACACGCCGTGCTTGAACATTTCTTCAAGTCGATGGAACAGATAAAATTCTTATTTGTTTTATCGTCAGTGTTTTACGACAGTGACTAGGAGCGCCGCCAAAGAGGGTTCTCCTAAATCCTGGGAAGGATCCACAGTGGCTTATCCTGAACACAACTTTTTCATCCAATCTGTCGACGTGCCGCAAAATGTCTAGGAGACCGGACTTCGGCCCGGATCGCCCGCTGAGTCCCGAGTAGCTACCAAATCCCCCATCGTCAGATCCGCCGACCGGGCGCGCCTGGCAAAAACATTCTACGATGCCCGCCGCACTCGAGAGCAGTTCTTTGCGACCACTCTCTTTGCCGATCCGGCCTGGGACATATTGCTGATCTTATATTGGTCGGGTCACACTCAGCGGCGCATGAAAACGAGCGCGGTCTGCGCGGCTGCCGCTGTGCCTCCGACGACGGCGCTGCGCTGGATCAAGCATCTCCAAGCCATTGGCCTCCTGTGCACGGTCGATCATCATACGGACCGCAGGGTCAGATGGCTGGAACTCTCTTGCGACGCCCAAGCCGTGCTCGATCAGTATTTCGATTGCCTCATCGCCAAGCAGGCTCAAGGTTCGCTGGGCATGGCTGCTTCAAAATGGCGCCCCGTCGGGCCTCTTGTGGCGGCACTCTAAAGAATCACCGCCGGTTGGGGGCGCTTCGCCGTTAACTAATGATTGGTCCGCTCAACCGTCGCTAAGAGCGCGTGGGTCAATGTGCCCGTGCCGCGGCTATGTCCGCTTTCCACCCTTCCGCACGTTCGCAGCTTAGGTCTGCTTTCGACCCGTTGCGGACCTGTGCCTGACCTGTGGCGGCTTAGACAAGCCATTGCGATACGGCCGCCTTAGGCATTGAGGGAATCGTCGTGCTAAAGCGAGTCGCTCAAGCAACTAAGAGGTGTTCCGATGACGGAGAGTGGCACGAGCTGGCACATCAAAGGTCGGGAATTCATCCACTGCAACTGCGCCTACGGATGCCCGTGCCAGTTCAATGCGCTGCCGACACATGGGGACTGCAAGGCAGTCTTGTCGGTTGCCATCGAAGAAGGGAAGCATGGCGAGACGGATCTATCCGGGCTCAACATGGCTGCGATTGTCGCATGGCCCGGAGCCGTTCATGATGGAGGGGGACATATCGTTCCAATCGTTGACGAGCGAGCCGACGCCGAACAACGCGAGGCACTCCTTCGCATCATGAGTGGCGAAGACACGGTGCCCGGCACGACGGTCTTCCAGGTTTTCTCGACGACGTATGAGAAAGTGCACGATCCGGTATTTGCTCCGATCCACCTTCAAATCGACATTGACGGCCGGACTGCGAAGCTGGAGGTGCCCGGTTGGATCGACGCGCGTGGCGAACCAATTCGAAACCCAGTGACTGGCGAGGAGACCCGCGCGCGAATCAATCTCCCGAGTGGCTTCGAATACGATGTCGCCGAACAGGGTCGGGGTTGGGCAAAGACCAATGGTCCGGTCGATGTGCAACTGGAGGATTCGCACGCCCATTTTGCGGTGCTGGACATGAACGAAAATGGCGTCGTTCACCCTTAAGACGGCACCGATCCGCTCCGTTCGGCCTCGAAGCCGAACTTCCGGGGCAAACCTGATCGTCTTGGGCGCTTTGGCCGGCGCGGCGGTGCTTGCTTGGGCCGGGCTGTATTCAATTCCGATGGCCGGAATGACGCCTGATCCGCTCTCAGCGAGCTACCTAATCGCTGCTTTCCTGATGTGGTCTATCATGATGATTGCGATGATGGTTCCATCGGCAACACCCATGATCCTGCTCCACGCCTGCATCGACAAGGCACCCTCGGCAAATCTTCGGACAGCTCACACATTACTGTTCGCACTCGGTTACCTGATGATCTGGGCTGGCTTCTCAGCTTTCGCCGCATTGGCTCAGGCGCTTCTCGTGCGCACCGGAGCCCTTTCCACCATGAACATTTCCTTCGGCAGCCGAGCCGCCGCGGGCGCTGTTCTTATTCTCGCTGCTGTATACGAATTGACCGCCGCGAAGCGGCTGTGCCTCGACAAGTGTCAGTCGCCGCTGCTTTTCATGTTGAGGCATTATCGGCCAGGCGCGGCTGGGGCAGTTCGTCTGGGGCTCGTCCACGGACTGTTCTGCCTCGGCTGCTGCTGGGCACTGATGCTGCTGCTTTTCGTCGGCGGCGTCATGAACTTGGCGTGGGTCGCCGTGCTCGGACTAGTCGTCGTCGGTGAGAAACTGGCACCGCGGCGATTTCACGCGGAGCGCTTTATAGCGGCCACCCTGGCGATTAGCGGAATCGGCCTCCTGGCTAGCTCCTGACGCGCCATCACCTGCGGCCTTTGTCTTTGTCTATTCGCGCCACTGCGCGGCGGCTCGGTCATTTAGCCGCTGGTCAAAGTCCCCAACAGAGTCCGCTTTCAACCCAAATCGGACATTAGAGCGGCTGGCGAACCTTCAGGCGATGGACCGAGCGGCGTTAGGCCGAAAGACGGTCCCCGATGCCAAGACTCGGGGGTGAGGGGTCCAGCACCGGGGAGCCGCGCTTAATCATTGCCAGATAGCGGCTGGCAAGCTCGAAGTGCGCGCGCGGCTTCTGCGCTGGTGGCGCGATCTACTGCCGCCAGTTCTTCATTTGCCCGCCGCAAGAAATACTCGTTGTCGCCCATGGGGCCACTCTCCCCGCGGCTCGGCGGTATCGGCTCTGTGGATTATTTTGTCGCTAATAAGGATCAGCCGCGCAGCTTACTGTCCAAAGCCAGGTCGAACAGCGCCAGGTCGCGTGGTCGGCAACCGACCTGAAAGCGCACCCGAATCCCCCATACATGGACCGGCTTCAGCGCCAGTTTGGCGCCTTTCGGATTTCGGGCGGCGTAGCGGATCGATGGGGTATAAAGCATGAGGAGTCTCCAGCATTTGCCGGAGGCCTACGGTTCTAGGGTCCGCTTTTGGTGGAAAGCGGAATTTGGCGATTGTTTACCTGGCAAATAGGACCTGTGTCGGCCGAGTGACTCGGCGTTCCGGAAAATACGTGCTAACTCATTCGTTTCCTAGGGGGAATCGCTGTGGCCGAGTATAAGGTCTATTGCCTGGATGGAGCACGGCACGTTGCTCGGCCTCCAATAGTTTTCGATGCGCCAGACGATGAAACAGCCCGCTCGAAAACAGAGGCTGTTCGGGAAGGCGCTCAATGCGAACTCTGGCAGGGAATGCGGCTTGTCGCGAGGATTCCCAAGAGCGGCTAGCCAAACTTAGTTTTCAATTGTGCCGCTTTATTTTGACCATTAACTTTCGATAGCTTTGTCACCTGATCGCTGGTCAGTATCTCAGCGCTCGGGCCGTCACGTCCGTATAAGGGAGCGCTTACCCCGAATGGGCGCTCCCTTTTTTTGCGGCCTTTGTGTTTGCAATCGCCAATCAGCTTATGTCCGCAAGGGGTAGAAAGCGGACAGAAGGCCATGCCATATGAAGTTCTAGGGCGCTGACGCTGGGATGGTGCGAGAAGATTATTGCGGACGGTGCTCGCACGTGCCTCCTCGCAGCGCCGGACAAAGCAATTTCTTTTCGGCGGCAATTAGCTCGCGGACGCCCTTGAGGACCTTCCTTGTGGCCCGGCAATAGCCGCTCCAGTCATCCTGGAGGCTTTGTGTAGTCCATTGTTGCACATGCAATGAGATCATCTGAGAAATATCGAGCTCCCTTCGTTGCAGGTCACGAAGGCTGGGCTGGGCGGGTTGAACTGTCATCAGATGCCGACAGGCGTCCAAGGCAACTTGGGTTCTCGCCAAATTCGCCTGGCGTAGCCGAAGTCGAGCTGCACTGAATTGACCTATGTCCGACAGTTCGCCCGTCATGATTGTCTCGAGGGCAAAGACGTAGCTTTCGACCTGCCGATGGGAGGCTTCGATGGCTGATAGGTAGGAGGCCGATGCCGAGCTTCGCACGGCGTCCAGTATTTCATGCCCAGTACCTGCCTTGGGTCTCCTGTCTGTCGATGAGTCCGATTGCCCCTCTGGCAGCTTGCGAGACCTTATTGCAATGTTGCGAGACAGTTGCTCTGTCACCTGCGCTTCGCTGAGCGGAAAACGAAAGTTGACACCATATTGATCGCTTTTTTGCCAAACGACGACAGAATCGGCGGCGATTGATCCGCAGCGCAGCATGAATGATGTCGCGGGAGGGAAGAAGGCGGAGCACTCGATCATCGCTCCTCCACGAGCGAGGTTGAGGATCCGAGCGCCGTACTCTTGATCGCCCAGAGTGACGATCGCTGGCAAAACAACCGCGGAGCGATCGTATTCCCGCCGGAGGAACTTGGCTTCGATGGCAGAGTTGCGATACGCGGTACTCAAGCGCCGGCCTCCTTTGGACCTAACCCTTAACTCGTCTGAGTTAATAAGGAGTATCAATTGGTTAGACATACTCCTCAGGGAGACGGGTGCCCGAGAATGACGCGGTCATGGCCATCGTTCGGAAGCAATTCTCCTCAGTGTCTAGTAACAATGTCGAGCGTTTGACGCTTCGAACCATGCCGCTCGACGGTTACCGGGTCGGTGGCGAGGCCTTCTGACAAGGACTGGATCGCCAGTGCCAATTGTCTCAGGTCGACAGCACTGGGTCTGGTAGATTGAGGTGCCAGACAGTCGACTCGCGCGCGTCGATCGACGCCCTTGCTACCCGTTCTGGTGTGTTGGACAATTTCATCAATGCGCTACGGGGCACCGATCGCACGTCCGCGGGGGAGCCAGTCGGCTGCCTTGTCCAAAGGCGCATGCGGAGGACTTAGCCTGTTAATCACAAATGTCGCCGTTTGGTCTGCTTATCGCCCTCCCTGGCGGGGGCTACCTATCTAATCGCTCATGTTTCTGACCGCGTCTGTCCGCTTTCCACCCCAAATGCGACACTGGCGGTCTAATGTCCGCTTTCCACCCCTTTGCGGATTATAGTGCCTGACCCGTTTAGCGCTCAGGCGAACGCTAGCTCATCTTCTCGCAGGTGGAGATATCCGCTGTCGAAATCGCCCGTTTCGGCGAGCTTCTTCCAGTCACCGATGGTGATTGAACGCGGACGGGCCCGCTCGATCAGCCCTTCCGCTTCGAGCCCCTTAAGGGTCCGGTTGACGTGAACCGAGGTTAGCCCCGTCGCGTCGCCGAGCTGCTCCTGGGTCATGGGCAACTCATAGTTGGTGTGCTCGCCAAGGCCCGCGAGCTTCAATCTCAAGGCGAACTCGCACAGCACATGGGCGATGCGGGTGCGCGCGTCCCGCCGCCCGACATTGGCGATCCACTCGCGGAAGATCGACGCGTCGACAAGAGTGTCCAACCACATCGCCTTGCCGATTTTCGTGCGCTCGAAGGCGATCCGCTCGACCGCTTCACGTGGGATCATCACCACTTTGCCTGCCGTCAGCATCTGGACGCTATGGTCGGCGGTTCCAAGCAGCGAGTTTTGAAGATCGACCATCTCGCCCTTCATGTGGATAGCGATGATCTGGCGAAAGCCACCGGCGACGATCTTGTGGCGAACCGAGAAACCCGAGAAAATCAGGCAAGCGAATTTCGCCTTATCGCCTTGCCGAACGACGTAATAGTGCTGCTCCACGCTCTTCACGGTGTAGGGCAAGGCAAGCAAGGCGGCGCGATCCTCAGGGCTAAGCCTCACCCGATATTCGAGCTTTCGAGCGAGCCGCTCGAGCGGGTGTCCGTCGGCATCTTGCAGATCTTGACCTGTCACGGCGTGGCTCCCGCTTGGCAATAAGGGCGGGAGCATGAACCTAGTCTCTCAGCCGCCAGGGCCCATCAGTTCGCGTGGCGATATCCGCGTCTTAACATATGACGGGCCATGAGTCCTGACTGAGTTGCGCAAATCGAGGAATCCGATTCGCTCGAGATCATGCAGCCGGCACGAGAGCCCGCATTTCGGCTGCGCTTAGCCGACGTTAGGACGCCCATTGTGACGCACGTTGTGGCTCGGGGCAGGTGGAACCGTTATGCAACGCGCCTATGCCCGAGGGCAGCTTCGACGACGGCTACCGCGAAGAGTGGCTGAGCGTAGCGGGAACCGCGCCTTTGCCGGATAACCCAACCCAGCCTCCGCCCGAAGAGCCGCAAGATTACCTGCGGGGCTTTCTGTATGGGCGGGCGGATGGGCTGGAGCGGTTCCAGCCCCGGCCCTGAACCGCTTGTTTAGCTTCCGCTTTCGCGACGCAATGCAGACATTAGGGCCGGACGACAGACTCGCCCGTTATTAGCTGCGGTGTCATAGCCGTCCAGGATCCTACCAGTGACGCTGGTACATGGCTCGATATTCTTGCAGGCGAGTCACTCTCAGGCCGCGCATTCCGCTCCGGTCCACCGCCCGTTGCCAGCTGGTGAACTCCTCGATACTTAACGATTACCGTTCGCACGCTTCGTCGACAGTGAGCAGCCCGCCCACAACCGCCGTGACGACCTCCGCCATGCGGCGTGCGACCCAGCGCTGGGGGTATCGGCAGGCGGGAGAGATTCCACCGTCAGCGGCTCTCCGAGCGGGCCGATGACCTGTTCCGTACAAATCTTCTGGTTTTCGAGCATTGCCGCAATCTCCGTTGAAGCTCTGCCCCCCGCGTCAAGATGTGAAGAATTCTCTAAAAATGTGAACCTTAGACCGTCTGGAACCCGATATTAAGGAATGCGATGCACCCTGCCCGGCCAAGGAGAGGGACATGGGTGCTCTGCTGGCGCAAATTCGGACCGATGCACCCATTTTCGACGAGCGCAGTGCGGCGCGGCGCACATTGCGCTTGGAGGTGCCCAGTTCTTCCTCAGGCGACGC
>DASSPI010000021.1:0-15357 GCA_035699705.1 Xanthobacteraceae bacterium | reverse complement strand
CGGGTCTATTGATGTCGGCTGTCGATGGAGTGGAAGGGCCTGTCGTCGAGTTCTTCCAACTGGTGCCAAACGCCAATGAGCCACGGCGGGCCGACAAATCCGTGGGCGGAGTTATCCCGGCGCGCGCATTGCGCTATTGCGAGGCCCTGACAACCGCCTCGGCCTTCGGCTGGTATGTCTTTCTTCCCATTGCCTTCAAAATCGTCTGGGACGGCCACGACATGCTGTGGACGCATGAGGCGTCTGACGAATGGATGCCTCTCACGCGCGACGCCGTTCAATACCCGGGCCTTCGGGAAAGGTTCGATCAATTCGCCCCGGAGGACATAAAGGGCTTTTCTCCGCCGTTTTTAACGCCTTCCATCCAGCCCGGCGGGCTGCAGATCTGGACGGGCTGCATCGCCAGGACGGCGCCGGGGTGGAATCTTCTGGTGCGCGGCGTGGCCAATCTTTCGCACGGCTTGGCCTATCACATGCTCGAAGGGATGATCGAAACCGACATCTGGTTCGGCCCGCTGTTCGACAATATCCGCGTTATCAAAACCGATACGCCGATCGAATTCAGAAAGGACGTGCCGTTCCTTCAGGTGCAGCCGGTGCGCAAGGAAGTCTGCTCGGACAAATTTCTCCAGAACTTCGAGGTCAAGGACCTGACGCAACTCTCTCCCGAAAACTGGGATGCGTTTAGGCAAACCGTGGTCGCGCCCAATACGGTAGAGGATCGCAAACGCGGGCAATACGCGGTTTCCGTGCGCAAGCGCGCGGCCGCCCAGTCGGCGCATCGCGTAAATTCGGCGGATCGGGAAGCAGGGCCGGTTATCGGCGACTAGCCCTTCGCGCGCGGCGCGGCCAGCAGCTCCACCAGATGGACAACACTGCGGCGCAACGTGGCATCGCGAATATTCAGGAAGGCCCGAAGCAGTTTCAGCCCGTCCGCCGTCGGGTTGCCGGCTCCGATGGCGCCCTTTGCATCCTGCGAGCTCGGCAATTCTTCTCCCTGCGCAGCGGCCTTTGACCGAAGCGCGGACATAAAAGCTTTTCCCGTTGAGTTCATGCCATCGGATGCTAGTGGGTACTTTCCGCCCGGACAATTGGTACTTCTGTATGATTTGGAATAATCGTTTCCAATGCGCTAATGCGATCGCAGAGGGTTTGCTCATGAAAACCAATCAGCGAGAATATATTTTTAAGACGGCGACGGAGCTGGCCAAGCTGTCCCAAGATGAGGGTTTCGATTTTCTCGCCTATTTACTTGAGATGGCGGCGCGCGAAGCGGCCTCGCCGAACGCCTGCGCCGCCGCCGCGATCAGCCCAGCGCTGCCTGACGCATCCTACCTGCGCGAACAAGCGACTCGCTTTATCCGGCTGGCGCGCGAGTATCGGGAGTTCCCGGTTGCTCACGATCTGGAAATAATCAGCATAGAGTTGATGGAAAAAGCCGCTCAGCTCGACGGATTTCTCGCGGAATATTCGAGGGCTTAATAGCTTGCGTGCGTAATAGACCGGACGCTCGCTGCGGTAACCGACGTTTGGCCGCATGCTCACCATCGATCTTTCCGAGAAGCTTGATCATTCATCCGCTCAGGAACCATGGCTCCGTGGACGAAGAGCCGTGCGCTCGCATGCATGTTGGGCCGAGCCGCGCTGTGAGCCAGACCGGCCGATTTCGGGCGATTCAGGTGTGGTTAAGACAAATTAAGTAGAACTTCGTAAATTGGTTATCCGGATCCGCCCAATTCGACCGAGATCTGAGCAGATCGCCTGCGAACGGTTTTCGTTTTGCAATGCCCTGCGGGCATAAGCAGCTTTCAAGCGACCGGGCGCAGCTGGAAATGATTGAGAAATCCCATGTCAACCAAATGTGAGTTGGTTGTTAATGGCAAACGCATAAGCGCCCGCATCGGCGATACGATATTGAAGGCCGCTCTGGTCGGACGCATCGTTATTCCTCACGACTGCAACACGGGGCAATGCGAAACCTGCCGAATACGTGTTTATGCCGGGGAGGTTGACGCTCAGGGGACAGGCCGCGGCGATACCGTCCTGGCGTGTCAAGCGACCGTTTCCGGCGAGGCGGTGGTCGAGTTCGACGAAGTCCCGCGCCCTGGCAAGCGCGCTGGTACGGTCGTCTCGGTAGCAAAGCTGACGCCCGATATTTTCGCAGTCACTCTGCGGCTGGACAAGGCATTTACCTATCTGCCCGGGCAATACGTGAAGGTCAGCTTTGCGGGCTATCCGGTGAGAGACTACAGCCCCACGCTCCCTCCCGACGGCGTCACCGATCTGAATACGCTGCTGTTTCACATCCGCAAGGAACCGGGCGGCGCGGTGTCGAGCGACCTTGGACGCCGGATTTCCGCCGGCACCCGCGTCAGCATTCAGGGACCGTTTGGAAACTCATTTCATCGCCGGGGAGCGGGAAGGATCATTCTTGTATCGAGCGGCACCGGCTTTGCGCCGATCTGGGCTGTGGCCCGTGCTTCCCGCTTTCGAGAACCAGAACGTGAGATGATCGTGATCGCCGGAGCCCGGCACGCTCATAATCTTTACATGCGGGAGGCCATGGCTTGGCTGGCGCGAACCGGCGTTGAGCGCCTGATATTGACTTGCAGTGGAGACAATCACGAACCCGACGTCCGGGCGGGACGGCCGACGGCGCATTTACCGAAACTTAACGCCTCGGACACCGTCTTCACAGCCGGGGCGCCTGCAATGGTGGCTGCGGTCGAACTTCTCGCCGAAGCTGCCGGGGCCACCTGTTACGCCGATGCCTTTCTGCCCGCAGAGATTTCCCGGCCATGGCGGCAGCGCCTGGCGACGCTTGTGCGCAACCAATTCGGAAGCGATCCCGCCCTGAAATCCTTGCGGCCTGACCCGCCGCAGAATGATTTGTTTTAAATCGTTGAAAAAGCGACATTCCCTATAAAGGATATCCATTAGGTCGAACTTAAACACGCTGATGTTACTACCCGAATGCAGCTCGACGCATCCGGAGGCGACATGAGCATACGATCTTGGGTCTTCGCAGTTCTGGCTGCGCCCTTCTGTTGCAACAGCGCCCTATCATCGGACCTGGAGGTCGTCGGCACCGGCGACGGGATGGAATTGCTGCAATCCATCGCGGCGGCTTACAGCACCGAGAGGCCTGGAAATGCCGTAACTGTTCCCCTCAGCATTGGCTCCGGCGGCGCTATCGTGGCGGTCGGTGCCGAACGGAACACCCTTGGCCGCATCGCACGCCCGTTGACCGAAAAGGAAAGGGCGCAGGGCCTTATCGAGGCTCCCATCATGCGAATTCCATCCGCGATCTACGTCCACCGGTCCTCCGGCGTAACCGGCCTGACGACAGGGCAGCTCGCGGACATCTATTCAGGCGCTCTTCAGAACTGGAACGAAGTAGGAGGCAGTGATCTGCGGATCAAAGTCGTGCGCCGGGAGGAAGCGGACAGCACGCTCCTGGTGTTACGTTCCAGTATGCCAAGGTGGAGGGATTTGAAGATCACGCCTCGCTCCAAGCTGGCAATGACAACCCAGGAGGCCGTTGAAACGGTCAAGGAAGTCGAGGGCGCCATCGGCTTTGGTCCCTACTCTCGATCGCTGGAAGCCGCGACTACCGTGCTTCGGATCGACGGCAAGCATCCGATCGACGACGGATACCCCAGCGCTGTCACGCTTGCGCTTTTGTATAAAGAAGGCGCGCTGACGCAGAATGCCGAGGCGTTTCTGAATTTCGTTCGATCGCCAACCGCGCATCAGCTTATGGCAAATTGGGGCGGCGTTCCCGTCCGCTAAGTGAAACACAGTGCTCCATTTCACTTCCCTAAGCGGGCGACTGGTAACATGGACGCTGGTTACGGCGCTGACGACGTTCAGCATGCTGCTTGTTCTCGTCCTCTACCAGGTCAACAAGGGATTCGAACGGCAGACCGATCAGGTATCCCGCTGGTCCGAGGAGCGACTCGCGCAGCGGCTTGTAAGCGATGCGCTGCTGGCACGTGCGCGCATAAATACGTTATATGATGATGCCGGCACGCGCTTCGCCTCTTTGGCGCAGCGCTCCGACGTCTCGAAAGCCATCCAATCGCGTAACTCGGTCGCGATCAGCGAGCTGCTGGCGCCGGCTTTGGGGCTGGCCGACTTGGACGGCGCCCTGGTCCTCGATGCGCAATTGCGCGTTCTCGGCGCCGACCGTTTGGATGCCGATACTCTTCGGGCCGACAAAGCGCTTCGTTCCCACCCTCTCCTGGCGGACCTGCAGCGCGTCCTGGGGCACGACTTTAACGACCGCCAACTCCGTCTCACCGGCCGTTTCGACAAAAACCTGGCCGAGGCGCTTGCCGCCAACTGGCAAGCGCCGTTGGCCGGCGTGTTTATCGAACCCGTTTTGGATGACTTCGGAGATGTGACGGCGATAATTGTCGGCTATCGGCAGCTGCATCATGTGGAAGCCAAATTGGCGGAGTTCTGGCGCCTCACGGGTAGAGGTGTGTTGATCATCAGCGACGGCAAGCTGATCTCAAGCGCCGGCCCTGCCATCCTCACCTCGGAGTTTGATCAGCACAATTCCCAAGACCTTGTCCGTCTTGACACGGGGCGCTATGTGGCCAAATGCGTCGAATTGTGGACCGCGGCAAGCATTTGTGCGGTTGCGCCATCGGAAGAGCTTCAGCACCTCGCTAGCCAGGTAATCACAATCGGTGAAGCGCAGACCGGCGCGCTGATATGGTGGCTTGTCGGAGCCGTCGTGATCGCGTTGTTCCTCTTCGGGCTGATGTCGTTGGCAGTATCCCGTCACATGACCCTGCCGCTTCGAGAGATAACCTCGGTGGTAGGCGATGTCGCACAAGGCAACTGGCGGGCGTTCGTGCCAGGTTTGGCGCGGCGCGA
This sequence comes from Xanthobacteraceae bacterium, assembly GCA_035699705.1. Taxonomy (GTDB): domain Bacteria; phylum Pseudomonadota; class Alphaproteobacteria; order Rhizobiales; family Xanthobacteraceae; genus CANKHA01. The sequence goes on along the minus strand of DASSPI010000021.1, from coordinate 10,470 downwards.
CGAGGTCGGAGATATTGCACGCGCCGTAGTCCTGCTGGCGCAGTCGGTCGAAGAGCGCGACAAGCTTCGAACCGATGTCTTCGAGCAGAATGCTACACTTGTGCAAAAGGAAGAGGCTCTCAGGGAGCAAAATCTTTTCTTCGATGCCGCCCTCAACAATATGTCGCAAGGCTTGTGCATGTTTGACGAGGCACACAGGCTGGCGGTGGTGAACAAGCACTTTTTGGAGATCTACCGCATAGACGCAGATACCCTTCCGGCCAATGCAACGGCGCAGGAGGTTCTCAGGCTGTCGCTGGGCGCAGACTGCCCAACGGATTTTCTCTTGGCAAAGTCGCACGAGCATCTTGTGATTGTTAGGGAGCGACAGCCCGTCGATTACTCGCTTGAATTGACCGATGGCCGCATTATCGCCATTTCGCACCGTCCCATGCGCAATGGCGGATGGGTTGAAACACATGAAGACGTAACGGAGAAAAGGGCCGCCGAAGCCAAGATAGCGTATCTGGCTCGGCACGATGCGCTTACCCAGTTGGCCAATCGCGTGCTCTTCCAGGATCGCTTGAACGAAGCAATTCAAAATTGCTCCGATGAGAATGCTCAGTTTGCAATCTTGTGCCTCGACCTCGATGGCTTCAAGGTTGTCAACGATACGCTGGGGCATTACGCCGGCGACGAACTGCTCAAGCAAATGGCGCAAAAGCTTGTCAGCGTTGCGGGCGAAATGAATACGGTTGCGCGGCTCGGGGGAGACGAGTTTGCTATTGTCGATACGTCTCCGGATCAGCCGGCTTCGGCAGAAGGAATCGCCGCGCGATTGAAAGAGCTGCTGAAAAGCCCGTTCAGCATTTTAGGACAATCAGTGCCTTGCGGGGTAAGCATTGGCGTTGCCTTGGGCAATGCTGCGACTGATCCCGATCATCTTCTGCGCAACGCCGACCTCGCGCTTTACCTCGCCAAAGGCTCCGGCCGCGGCACCTTCCGGCTGTTCGAGCCGAAAATGCATTTCCAGATGCAGTACCGGCAGCAACTCGAACGCGATCTTCGCGAGGCAATCGCCAACCGTGAGCTGCAAGTCCATTTTCAACCAATGATCCATCTCGGAAGAAACGAGATAAATGGATTCGAAGCATTGGTGCGGTGGCATCATTCGGAGCGCGGCCACGTTTCCCCGGCAGAGTTCATTCCGCTTGCCGAAGAAGTTGGCCTGATCGAGAAGCTCGGAGAGGCGGTCCTGCTGGAAGCCTGTTCGGAAGCGGCGAAGTGGCCGCGGCCCCTCAAGATTTCGGTGAATATTTCGCCGGTGCAATTCCGCACCCGGACATTGACCGCTTCTGTCATGAAAGCATTATCCGCGTCGGGATTACCCGCCGAGCGTCTTGAGCTTGAGGTGACAGAATCCGTAATTCTTCATGACGATCCTGAGACCTTGTCCACATTGCGAGAGCTCAGGGAGCTCGGGATCAAGATTTCGATGGACGATTTTGGCACCGGATACTCTTCGCTCAGCGGCTTGCGCAGCTTCCCGTTTGACAAAATCAAGCTCGACCGCTCCTTTGTCCGCGATGCGTTGATACGTCCTGATTGCGCTGCGATCGTGCGCACCGTTGCGGATCTGGGAAAGAGCCTGGGTATGACAACGACGGCGGAAGGCGTTGAGACGGTCGAGCAATTGGAAAACGTACGCCGCCACGGCTTTACCGAAGCGCAGGGGTTCCTTTTCAGTTCCGCTGTTCCTGCCTGGCGGGCACGGCAAATGATAGAACAACGTGACTTCATCCAAAGAGTGGCGTGATGGCGCGAGCCTTTGCCGAGGCCGCAATCACCTCCTGGACGCGCTGAATTGAGTTGCTAAGGCTGGACCTTGATCCGAATTGGCCGGGCATGCCGGGTGTGGCGGGTTTGAACATGATCGAACGCCGCAACCCACATATAGAGGTCTTTTCCAGGTAAGAAGCTCTTGTCGAATTTGCTCTCTGTTTTCAGGTTTCGCGCCGTTTCCAATATCCAGTAGCCGTCTTTCCACCGCGATCCGCCGACGATGTCAGCGCGGTCACCTTCATAGTCTCCCGTGATCAACACGCCAGGCATTACCGCGCCGATTGGAATGAGCGCGTCGGCTTCCTTCGAGTAGGGCTCGGTCTCGCTTTCGAACATGTTCCATCGACTGTTCTCGTCGTCACTGCTGGTCGGATTCAAATCGAAATTCCCGAGTTGGGCGACGGCCGCTTTCCAGTCCTTTGGAAGGCGCAGGACTTCGACCGGTCCGCGGTACTCCCTGGCGAATGGCTTGTAGTTGTACGAATAGAACGCACGGCCCGGGTCGTTCCAGTAGCCGCCCTGGTAGCGAGACTTGTAGGCGAGGTCATCCTGGGTCGGCTCGTAGGGTGGACCGATGAATTGGTCATCCACGCGGCCCAACATGCCGCCCCTGGTCGCTTTCCACTGCCACAAATCGACGACACTTCCGTCGGTGGTGTAATGAAAGCCCCGTTCATTCAGCGGCCGTGGCTTGTCGTCGGGCAAGGGATTGGGGCCAAGTGCCGTTACGCCGCCGCCGCCCAATGCCGGCTGGTCGGAAAAGATGACCGCCAGCTTGTCCTCGTAGAAATCGACCACGTCCGCCCGACCGGCTCTGTCGTCGACGACGTGCCAGCCGTCCCGCTTTTTTACCAAGGGCAGGCGACGCAGCGACCGCGTTGGATCATTCCATTTGAAGGCGAAATACACCTTCTGCCCATCGTGAACAGCGCGAACTTCGACCGTCGTTTCACCGGTATCCTGTTCAAAGTTGGAGCCTTGTTGTGTGCGGATCGAGACCGGCCGCGCCTTCGCCCAAGCCTCCTCCGTGATCTGTCCATCGAGAGTCGGGGCAACCTCGGTCCGGCCTATGATGAGAGTGTCGCGCGTTGCCCAATCCAGCGCGGCTAAGGCGGCGACGGTGATGATCCCAAGGCCGATCGCGATGAGCAGCGGAAACGGTCTGACCGCCCGCGTAAGCACCAGTTTGGCGGGACGAAACAGACGAAATAACTGCCACCATCCGCCCTGCAGATAGTGCGCAATCACATGCACAAATGCATATGCCAGTCCAACGAATGCGGCTGTGGAATGGACCCAGACCAGCCAGCCGCCGAACCCGAGGTAAAGGAACACGCCCGTGATGGTCAGAATCGCAATGACCAGATAGATGAACCAGTGCAGGGCGACGTTTATCGCTTCCAGACGCAACTTTCCCGCTTCAGGTATGGTCAGGATACGGAGCTTGAGAAGCGCGTTCCGCGCTACGAGGCCGCTGCGATTGAGGTAGACCAAATAGGACGATGCACAGAAAAACATCGCGAGACCGGCAACAAAGTGCCAGGTCAGGATATGCCCCTGAGGCAAGATCGGAGAAAGCCAATTCGACACTGGCGCATTCAGGGAGTCGGCAGCAATGCGAATGCCGGTGAACAAGCTGACGAAAAATACCGCCGCCGTCGTCCAATGCAGGATGATTGTGCCGATGTCGCTTCGCGGCGGCGCGGGGCGACGATTACGGATATAGGCGGAAGCTGCCGGATGCTGTGGTGATCGCGGATGACCCGCCGGCTGATCTTCTGACATCGCCTAGCTGTTCCAAATCCCGCGGCCGCCGAAATACCCGTCGAAGACCACGGTGCACCCACTTTCGAGCAGCGACTGGCCCTGTCGGTATGTACGACCAATTTTGGATTGTGCAAAACTGGTGCCGCAAGAGGGATTCGAACCCCCGACCCCGTCATTACGAATGACGTGCTCTACCGACTGAGCTATTGCGGCTTAAATCCGGGTCTCTGATACCGAGCGCGGCACCCCTTTGCAAGCCGCGCCAGGGGCGCAGCGGCGAAACGCCGGGCGCCGGATTATTTGAAAATCCGGCCTAATTTGTTCCAGTTATCGGCGTTTTGCTCCGGCACCGGTTCCTGCTCGGGCTCCGCTTCGGGGCCGGGATCGTCGGGCACATGCACCAATGGGATCACCGCCTCCGCCTTCGGCCTGCGCGGCCGTTTGGCGGCGGCGGCGCGTGCCGGGGCCGCCGGCACGGGAGCGCCTTCCGGCGGCACGGTGCCGGCCTTGCGCTCGCTCGGCGCGGCCACCGTCAGCTTCGGCGGCGGCGCGGCCTCTATCACGGCGCGCGGCGCCAGCGCGTGTCCGGTCGCATCCACTTCCGGTGCGGCGAGTTCGGCCAGCGGCACCTTCCATTCGAACGCATCGAGCCGGCCGCTGGCCGGCGAAACCGGCAGCCAGCGCTCGGAAACCAAACCGTCGGCGGTCCAGGCCGGATCGCGCGCCGCATGCACCGCGCGCGCCATCCATTCCCGCGCGCGGCCGTCGTCGCCATGCTCGACTTCCTCGATCTCCGCCATCAGCAAGGTGACGCGCCGGGTCGGATTGGTGAGCAGCGGCGCCAGCGCGGCCCGCGCCCGTTCGAATTCGCGGGCGTCGAGCGCCGCGCGCGCGACCGCCATCGCGGCTTCGGGATGGCCCGGCGCCTTCTGCGCCAGCGCTTCGGCGCGCGTGAGCCGGTCGCGGGCGGAATCACCGAAACGCAAATGCGTATAGGCGTCGGCCAGCTCGGGATGCGGACTGGCCTTCCAGGCCTTTTCCAGAATCCGGCCTGCTTTGCGCAGGCTGCCTGCTTCCGCCAGCAGCCTGCCCGCGAGCGCGGCGGCGGGAACGAGCGTCGGCTCCAGCTTGAGCGCCTCCTGCACGAGGTTGGTAGCGGTATCGCGGTCGGCTTCCTCGATACTGAGCGCGCGCGCGGTCAGCAGCACGGCGCGCTGGCGGCGATAGGCCGGACGATCGAGCAGTCCGCTGCGCATATTCTTGTCCAGCGCGGCCAGCGCACCGGTCCAGTCTCCCGCTGCGCAGCGGAATTCCAGCACAGCCTGCCCCGCCCAGCCCGGCGATGGCGAGATTTTCGCGGCTTCTTCGGCATAGGCGCGCGCTGCGGCCGTGTCGTCGCGGCGCTGCGCTTCCACGAACAGTCCGCGCAGGCCGAGCAGCTTGGTATCGGTCCGGCGCGCCATTTCGGCAAAGGCACGTTCAGCCGCCTTCCGGTCGCCCGAGAGTTGCGCGGTTTGCGCGCTCAGCAGCAAAGCCAGCGGCTCGCCCGGCGCGAGGCGCCGCGCATCCTGCGCATGCTTGCGCGCGGCATGGGCGTCGCCGCTGCCGATGGCGATCAATCCGCGCGAAATCGCAAGATATCCCTTGGCCCCCCGGCGGTTGCGCAGGAACAGCGCGAACAGATCGGGCGCGCGCACCGCCGCGCGCAGTACCGACCAGAGAAAAACCAGCAGTGCAGTCAGCATAGCGACGGCAAAGGCCGCGACCATGACCGAAGTTTCGATCCGCCAGCCGCCCCACAGCACGGTAACTTCGCCGGGGCGGTCGGCGAGCCAGGCAATCCCGAGCGCAAGGATGCCGACGGCGAAAAGAAATAAAACAATGCGGATCATCGCGCGCCTGACCTCATGGTGAGGCCCTGCCGAGTGCGGCAAGCGCGTCGGCGACGACGCGCCGGCTCGCATTGATGGCGGCGTTGCGCGCTTCCACCTTCTTGATCCAATCCTCCGCCGGCGCGCGAACATTTGCCGGCAGCGCATTCAATTCAGCCAGCGCGCCGGTGAAATCGGAGCGCGCGGCCTTGGCCTGCGCGCGGCTGATAACCGCCGCGGGTTCATCGCCCGGCGCTTCGTCGATCGGGCGGATACGCACCAGCTTCTCGGCATTGGCTTGCAGGCGATCCAGGAAACCACCGGCCGGCGCGGGCGCAGCGGTCGCCTTCAGCAACTCCGGCGCGAGATCGGATAGCTGGCGCGCCAGCAGGACGGCGCTCGGCAGCCCATTCGCGGCGAAAGGTTCGAGCGGCGCAAGCGCGCGCGGATCGACACCAGCCGTCTTGCTGGCGGAAAGCTCCGCGACAAAGGGCTCGCCGCGCTCGACGGCAGTGCGCAACGCCTGCGCCGCGACCACTGCGCGCAACGGCCGGTCGCCGGCCGCGGCCAGGCTTTTCGCAACTTCGTCGGTAAGTGTTTGAGACGCGCGCTCCAGCGCGGCTACACGGTTGCCCAGCGCCTCGACGTTATTGCGCTCGGCTGCGACCCGCGCCGCATCCGCGGCCGCCACGGCGGCGTCGGCCTGGCCGCGCGCGTCGCGGATGGCGGCCGCATTGCCCTCGACGCGGCGGGCGAGATCGGCAACGGCTGCTTGCACGGGCTTGATGGCTCCTTCGATGGCAGCACCGGCAGCAGCGCCGTTTGCGGCCGTGCGGGGCGCGGCGCCCTCCAGCCTTTCCAGGCGGGCGGCCAGTTCTTCAATCGCTCTGGGCTCCGAATTGCGCGGCGTGGGACGGCTCGCCATGTCGCGCAGCTGCGCTTCCACCTGCGCCAATCGCTGATCGGACGGGTTTTCCGCGCCGGAGAACAGGCCGCCCAGCCACAACACGGCGAAAACAACGAGCGCCACCAGGCCACCCGCCAATCCTGCCTCGAGCAGGGGCCGGCCCGGCTGGGAACGCCGCGGGGCCTCGTCCGAAGACGGCGGCGACGGTTCAGGCGGAGGCGCAGTGCCGGTTTCGTAAGCCGGCGGTTCGGTGGAATACTCGGGCGGAACCGCGCTCTCAGGCTCGGAAGCCGGATCGGGCGAACCGCCGGCATACGGCGGCGGCTCGACAGCGACTGCCGTGGCTTTCAGATCAATGGTCGGAGCCCGCCGGCGGACCCGCGGCATCTTTGCCGCCGCGGACGGGGGATCTTCGTTTTCATCCGCCATGCCAGCTTCCCTGCCGCGGTTCCGATTGCCGGGCATACTGCGGCCCCAGCATGGCCGCAACGTGTCAACGCGCCCTACCGACAAGTTCCACGATCGATGTTTCGTTCGGCCGCTCCGCGATACGGACCGTTTTGGCCCCGGCCTGCAGCAGCGGCCGGGCTACCTGCGCCGACAGGCAATAATGGAAGGGCGCAAGCGCCCTGTCGAGCAGCGCGGCACCCACCGCGCAACTTAAATAGGATTCGACGGTGCGGCGGGAGAAATACAAGACCCCGTCGATCTCGCCTGCCGCCATGGCCGCGCGCGTGGCGGGCGGAAATTCCGGCACCTTCACCGCGCGGTAGATCACGACCGTCTTCATGGTAATGCCGTGCTCTGCGAGATTGGCCGCGAGGTCGGCGGCGCGGTCCTCGCCCGCGAAATACAGCAGCCGGCGGTCGCGTGCCTTGAACCGCTCGATCAGAAGCTGCGCCAGTTCTTCCGCGTCGCCATCGGCTGTTGTGACGTCGGCAAAGCCGATCGCGCGCGCCGCTTCGGCGGCATGCAGCCCGACCGTGAAGATCGGCCGGTGCACGAGTTCGGCAATGCGCGGATGGCTTGCCACTGCGCGGCAGGAATTGGCGCTGGTGATCACCAGCGCATCCCAAGGCCCACTGCCGAGATCGGCGGCGATGCCTTCGATCCGGAGCAGCGGTGCAATCGTGACGTGATGACCACGCTGCCGCAGATTCAAGGCGGTGCGTTGGGCGTCGGGCTCAGGGCGGGTGACGAGAAGGCGCATATTTAGCTCAAAAAGAAATCAGGCCCGCCCCGTTTTTTCAGCTCCTGCCCTGCATCGGTACCAAGCGCCGTGGCGGCGCCTCGGTTCCCGCGGCGGGACGCTTCGAAACACTGACTGCCATCCGGCTTCAGAATCATGCCGCGGAATGAAAGCATATCGCCGGCGATTGTTGCGTGCCCTGCGATCGGCGCGCGGCACGAGCCGTCAAGCACGGCGAGGAAAGCGCGTTCACAGGCCAGCGCGGTCGCGGTATCCGCGTGATCAATGCGCGCGAGGAACTCGCGCGTTATGCTGTCGTCTTCGCGCGTCTCGACCACGATCGCGCCCTGCCCGACCGCCGGCAGAAATTCGTCGGCGTTCATGACCGTCGCGATCGCGCTCGTGAGATCGAGCCGCTTCAATCCTGCCAAAGCCAGGATCGTCGCGTCGGCATAGCCTTCGCCGAGCTTGCGCAGGCGTGTTTCGACATTGCCGCGTAGCGAGATGACCTGCAGATCCGGCCGCGTGCGTTTGACGATCGCCTGCCGCCGCGGCGATGCGGTGCCGACCGTGGCGCCGGCAGCCAGTTCCTGCAGCGTCTTGGCCTTTGAACTGATCAGAACGTCACGCGCATCCTCGCGCGGCAGGTAGGCTGCCAGCACAAGCCCGGATGGCAGGAACGTGGGCACGTCCTTGGCGGAATGTACCGCGATGTCGATCCTGCCCGCGAGCAAAGCCTCCTCGATTTCCTTGGTGAACAGCCCCTTGCCCCCGGCTTCGGCCAAGGGGCGGTCCTGGATCATGTCGCCGCTGGTGCGGATGGCTTCGATGCTGATGCGCGCGGGATCGAGGCCATGCGCCGCCGCCAGCCGCTCGCGCACGGCCCGCGCCTGAGTCAGCGCCAGCGGGCTGCCGCGCGACCCGATACGCAAAATTGCCGGCTCGACCGAGGATTGCGCCATGTGACCCCGCAATGCTACGCCGGTCTCAATGGGTGGGGCCGGCCCGGCGCGATCATAGGCACCGCATTGGAAATGGAAAGCAGGCAGGCTGCTCGAGCTCTGGCCTGAAAAGCGGGATGATAGTTCTCGGCATCGAGACGACCTGCGACGAGACGGCGGCGGCTCTGGTCGAGCGCCTGGACGACGGCCGCGGCCGCATTCTCTCCAATATCGTGCTGTCGCAGACCACCGAGCATGCCGCTTTCGGCGGCGTCGTTCCCGAAATTGCCGCGCGCGCCCATGTGGAAGCGCTCGACGGCATCATCGCCACCGCGATGGACAACGCCGGCGTCGACTTTAACTCCATCGATGCGGTCGCCGCCGCTGCAGGGCCGGGACTGATCGGCGGCGTGCTGGTCGGGCTTACCACCGCCAAGGCGATCGCGCTGGTTTGCGAAAAGCCGCTGATCGGCATCAATCATCTGGAAGCGCATGCGCTCACCGCGCGGCTCCTCAGCGTCACGCCTTTTCCCTACCTTTTGTTCCTGGCATCCGGCGGGCATACCCAGATCGTCGCCGTGCGCGACGTTGGCGATTATGTGCGGCTCGGCACCACCGTGGACGACGCCATCGGCGAGGCTTTCGACAAGACCGCGAAGCTGCTCGGGCTCGGCTATCCGGGCGGCCCGCAAGTGGAGAAAGAAGCGCTCGGCGGAGACCCGGCGCGTTTCAACCTGCCGCGCCCCATGCAAGGGCGGGCGGAGCCGAACTTTTCCCTCTCGGGATTGAAGACCGCGCTGCGGCTGGAAGCGGAGAAGATCGCGCCGCTGAATGACCAGGACGTCGCCGACCTGTGCGCGTCATTTCAGCAGGCCGTGGTTGATGTGATAATGGATCGGCTGCGCGCAGGCTTGCACGTTTTCCGCGACCGCTATGGCACGCCGACGGCGCTGGTGGCCGCCGGAGGCGTGGCTGCCAATCAGGCGATCCGCAAAGTGCTCAACCGCCTCGCCTTTGAGGCCGGAACGGTGCTGATTGCGCCGCCGATGGAGCTTTGCACCGACAATGGCGCGATGATCGCATGGGCCGGCTGCGAGCGGCTGGCGCTCGGCTTGACCGATACGCTCGAGGTGAATGCCCGCGCGCGCTGGCCGCTCGACGAAGTCAAAGGCGTGCCGATACCCGCCCGTGCAGACAGTCGCAGCTGACCGGAGCCGGGCATGAGTTTCGAGCACATCGCGGTGTTGGGAGCGGGCGCCTGGGGCAGCGCCTTGGCCAATCTCGCAGCTCAAGCCGGGCACTCGGTGACGCTGTGGGCGCGCGATCCGGCCAAGGCCGCGGCCATGGAGCAAAGCCGGGAAAATCCGCGGCTGCCGGGCGCGCGGCTGCACGAGCGGGTCGCGGTGACCGGCTCGTTTGCCGACGCCGCCAGCGCCGACGCCATCCTGTTGGTCGTGCCGGCGCAGGCCTCACGATCGGTTGCGGCTAAGCTGAACAAGCTCGACGGCACGCCGGTGATCGCATGCGCCAAGGGCATTGAACGCGGCTCGCATAAATTCATGACGGAAGTGATCGCGGAAGCCGCGCCAAAGGCGACGCCGGCGATCCTTTCCGGGCCAAGCTTTGCTGCCGATGTCGCTCGCGGGCTGCCCACGGCGGTGACGCTCGCGGCCCGCGACGAAGCCACCGCCTCGGCATTGGCGCGCGCGCTCGGCTCGCCGACGTTCCGGCTTTATCATTCCACCGACATGCGCGGGGTGGAGATTGGCGGCGCGGCAAAAAACGTCCTTGCCATTGCAGCCGGCATCGTGGTCGGGCGCGGGCTCGGCGCCAGCGCGGCCGCTGCCCTGACAACGCGCGGCTTCGCCGAATTGTCGCGCTTCGGCCAGGCGCTGGGCGCGCGGCCGGAAACGCTGACCGGCTTGGCGGGCCTGGGCGACCTCATTCTCACCTGCTCCAGTCCGCAATCGCGCA
>DASSPI010000020.1:0-19121 GCA_035699705.1 Xanthobacteraceae bacterium | reverse complement strand
GACCTCTGTTACGCAGTTGGCCTGTTCGCCGTCGCCCCAGGCATGAAACAAAACTTCCCGGTCATTCACACAGGCAACATCGCGAGGATGGCAAGTCGTGAAGAATTGATACCGCAGTGGTCATCGGGTCGCGTGGTCGATCGCGAAGGCTATTTGGTTCAGCTGTCGAACTTGGGCGGCCTCAGCGGCGCCCCTGTCTTCGTTCGCGGCGGATACTGCATTCAACTTGAAAATGGCGAGTACGGTATCGTCACACGCGAGAGTGTCGATCTTCTTGGTGTGTGGTCGGGATCGTGGGAAGGGCCCATGCCAGGCTCTCCTACCGCAAGGGTACCTGTCGGCATGGGAATCGTAGTACCCTCAGAACGCCTAATCGAGTTGCTCGATAGCGAGCCGGTTGCGGAACATCGTCGTGCGTGGTGGGCGCAAGCTACCGCCGCGTCTGCGGAATTCCCCGGTGCTTAAACAAAATGCAGTTACGTTTAAGTAGCTGCGCTCACATCACCGCAAGATTGATAGCTAATCCTAGAATTACTGCTTCGCGCGAGGTGATAACTCTAAATACGCAAAGATAACGCCGACAAAAAGCCGTTGTCGGAAGAGGGCGACCACAGTGCTACGGGATACGCCCAACGGGGCGTAAAAAATGTCGGTCTACGTCCATCTACGTCCCCTTAGTTGATAGCTGTCTGTCGAAAAATCGGAGAAATCCGCCATCCGATTTGTTGGCCAACAAGCCTAAAGCAGTTCGTTGACATCGCAGGGGTCGCAAGTTCAATCCTTGCCACGCCCACCATTTTCTTGTCAGTTATCAGTATCTTAGCCGCAATCGCGCAACCCTTATGTAGGGTTCGTTTGGCGCCGTTGAACTGTTCCGATGAGGTTCGGCGGGTAGCGAGGGTACTTTTGGGACGTGCTAATGTCTGCTTTCGACCCAAAGCAGACATCAGGGGTGGGGACTCGGGTCTTCGGTTGCGCAAGTCAAATTTCGACTTCGACCCACTTGGCCTCTCGCGCGGCAATGAAGAGACTCTCGATGACGGCAATGCTCACGAGCGCGTCCTGTAAAGGCCATGACCGTACGGCCTCACCTTGAGCGAGCCGGGAAAACCGATCCAGCTGCAACTCGTACTGATTGACCGGCGGGAAATACTCACTGGCCGTGGCATTGGCGCCGACTGACGTCAGGTTACCTACCTCTAGTCGACATTCGATCGGGCGGGCCTGAGCGTAGGGGAAGGTCGAACGCAGCCATCCGTGGCTGCCCAGCACTGAGAACTGCTGATGGGTTGCCCAGGCTTCCGTGCCGCCCTGCGACGACGCCGTCAGCGTCGCGTGGGCGTCACCATAGTCGAGCAAGACAGTTGTCAGCCGATCGATTCCAAATTGGGGATCGCGGTCGATTGCGGCTGTCACCCTTATCGGACCGCGCTTGAAAACCATGTTGCAAGCGCTGATCACGTAGATGCCGAGGTCGTATGCCGCTCCGCCTCCGCCGTCGGGCTTGTTTCGAATGTCCTTCGGGTCGAGAAAGCGCTTAGCGATCGTGCCTTGCACGGCGATCGGCCGTCCAATCGCTTCCTCGTCTACCAGCTGTTCAATTCGGCGCCATTGAGGGTGATTTCGATAGGCGAGGGCTTCCTCCAGCTGTCGCCCTGATCGTTCTTGAGCCTCGATGAGCTGCCTCACTTCGGCCGAGCTCAGACAGAGCGGCTTCTCGCAGAGGACATGTTTTCCGGCCTCTAGGGCCCGAATTGACCACTCGACGTGCAGATTGTTTGGAAGAGGAATGTAGACAGCCTCGACTGCGGGATCCTCAAGCACCTCCATGTAGCTGCCGTACGCTCGTTCGATGTTTCCGCGTCTGGCGGCCTCCTCAGCCTTCGCGAAGTTCCTAGAGCCAATGGCATAGGCCCGTGCCGAGGCGCTCGCATGCATCGCCGGGATCACGCGTTCCAATGCGATGTTGGCAGCCCCGAGGATTCCCCATTTGGTCGCCCTCATAATACCTCGAGGCTAGAAAATGTACTAACTCTTGCGTACACAACAGAAGCAATGACACGCAAGTTGTCCCTGGCGCACCTCACCGCAATTCAGGCTTCTCCGCCTCAGCTTGTGAACATCGCCGCCGACGCCGGCTATGATTGTGTCGGGCTTCGTCTGTTAGAGGTCACGCCGGGCGATGCCTGGCCGATCATCAACGACGCTGCCTTGCTGGCAGAGACCAAGCGTGTTCTGACTGATCGGGACATTCAAGTATTAGACGTTGAACTGGTCCGTCTCACTCCGGACGTTAGTATCGAGAGCTTTAGGCCGATGCTGGAGACGGCCGCAGAGTTGGGAGCACGACACGTCCTTACGCAAGGTCATGACGCAGAGCGTAGCCGGCTGGTCGAAAACTTCGCCGCTTTCTGTGCGCTGGCACGAGATTTCGGCCTGACCGCCGACGTGGAGTTTTTGACGTGGACGGGGCTAAACTGCACTGCTCATGCATGGTCCTTGATCCAGGAAGCGGATTGTAACGATGCGGGGATCATGATCGACACGCTCCACTTTTGCCGATCGGGTTGCGATCCGGGCGAGCTAAAAACGATCCCGCCCGACCGGTTTCACTTCGTGCAAATCTCCGATGCGGCCGGGCCTAAGCCCAATACGACCGAGGGGCTGATTTTCACGGCTCGAGAAGACCGACTCTTTCCCGGTGAGGGCGACTTAAACCTCGTCGAAATCATGCTAGCCCTTCCTCCGGATATTTCGGTGGGCATCGAGATTCCCAACTCGCGCCTCGCCCAATCCCTCGAGCCGGCGGACAGAGCGAGGAGGGCCAGGCTTGCCACGGTCGAGCTGCTTCGGCGTGTCGACGAAGCCCGAACTACCGCCCCGATGCGTTGACTGTACGCACTAGTTCGTGCACTCCGCTCGGGAGAGGTTGTTCGCCGAAGGTGGGCAGTTGAGGGGCCAATTCGATGTCTGATGCGCGCACGAATTTACGCGCCGGCCTGATCGGGTCGTCAATTCAGGCATCGCGAACGCCGACCATGCAGATGCGTGAGGGCGCGGCCCAGAACCTGGACTACTCATACGAGATCTTCGACCTCGACGTGATGCCCGGCGGTCCCGCCTCACTCCCGAGCCTGCTGGACCGACTCCAGGCGGAGGGATATGCGGGCGTCAACATCACCCATCCCGCCAAGCAACAAGTCATCGACCTGATCGACGACCTGTCGCCCGACGCGCGGGCTATCGCCGCCGTCAATACGGTCACATTCGGGACCGGGAAGCGTGTTGGCAGGAACACGGACTGGTGGGGATTCGCCGAGGCGTTCCGGCGTGGATTGCCAACAGTGCCGCTCGGTCGCGTCATGCAGCTCGGAGCTGGTGGAGCCGGCGCGGCTATAAGCTACGCGCTTGGCCAGCTGGGAGCCGGAGAAGTCTGGATATACGACCTGGACGAACAACGGGCGCAGGTCCTCGCCGACCGGATGAACCAATCGAGCGAGTCGACGCGGTTCAAGGCGAGTTTTGATATCGCCCGCGACTTTGTGACCTGTAACGGTCTGGTGCACTGCACGCCGATGGGAATGACCAAATACCCTGGCATTGCCCTCGACCCGGATCTGATTTCGCCGAATCACTGGGTTAGCGACATCGTCTACGTGCCATTAGAAACCGAACTCTTGCGTGTTGCCCGAGCCAAGGGTTGCCAAGTTTTGGATGGTTCGGGCATGGCCGTTTTCCAGGCCGTGGGTGCATTCGAGTATTTCACCGGGCTTCCTGCAAACCCTGACCGTATGCAAAGTTACTTCGATGCGTTCGAGCTCGCCTGACCCTTTCGGGCCTTAGTCGATTTCGACGCGGTGCACGTCACCGACAATAAAGATGTAGGCCGCGGCGCCGATAATGCCGAGCACTCCTATATAGGCGAGCGCCCCGTAAAAAGACCCCGTCCCTGCCACAACGAAGCCGATCACGAGCGGCGTTACGATCCCCGCGACGTTCGCCCAGAAATTGAACAGCCCACCGGTCAGGCCGATCAGCGATTTGGGGGCCACGTCGGAAATTAGCGTCCAGCCCAAGTTGACCATCCCTTGGCCGAAGAAGGCCACTGACATCACCACTATAACAAGCGTGTTGCTCTCGACATAGTTGGCCAGGATGATCGTCGATGCGAGAAGGAGCCCGCAGACGATCGGCAGCTTGCGCCCTATGTTAGCTGAGCCGGTTTTCTTGATGAGCAAGTCCGAGATGTATCCCCCGAGCAGCACTCCAACCGATGCCGCGATGTACGGCATTACGGCGTAAACACCCGATTTGAGCCAGTCCATGTGGCGTTCGGTTGCAAGATAGGTCGGAAACCAGGTCAGGAAAAACACCAGCGTCGAATTGCCGCAAAATTGACCTATCGAAGCGCCGAGGATCTGCCGCTTGCGCATCAGCTTGCCGGCGACGGCCCAGGAAAAGGCGACCCTGGAACCCTGGTAGCTTAGCCCACCTCCCGAACGAATGTGTGCGAGCTCGGCTTCATTGACCGACTTGCTCTCCTCTGGGTCCCGATAGAGAAAGTACCACATGATTCCGTAGGCAATGCCGATGCCGCCAAAAATCACGAACAAGGCACGCCATCCCCAGCTCGCCACAATCCAGAAAAGCAGTGGGCTGAGAAACGCCAGACCAAAGTACTGCCCGACCGAGTAGACTCCGTTCGCTCTCGCCCGCTCCTGCTGCGGGAACCAGGTCGCTAAAACTCGACTGTTTGTTGGAAAGCACGGCGCTTCTGCAATGCCGAGGCAGAGGCGGAAAATAATTAGTGCCACGACCCCAAATGCCAGTCCGTGGAGCAGCGTGAAGATCGACCAAAGGATCAGCGATAGCGTGTACGTCAGCCGGGTACCGAGGCGATCGAGGAGGATGCCACCTGGAATCTGTGCAGCTGCGTATGTCCAAGAAAATGCCGAAAATACCAGGCCCATTACGGCGGGAGAGATTTCCAGCTCGGCCGTCAAGGCTGGCGCGGCTACGCCCAGAATGGCCCGATCCGCATAGTTGAGCGCCGTGGCGATGCAAATGAGCGCAAGAATGAAAAAGCGCGACTTGGTGGCCCTAGAGGAAGGCTGGGCTTGAACGCTCACCTGCTTCGCTCCACTTCCTCAGGTTCGATCGAATGGCATGTACCGTTTCGTACACTATTCGGGTCGGACTTGAGCGACAAGCGCTATTGTTGGTCAGGGAGCGACATACTTCAGGACCATCTCGGTGACCTGCTTACGCCGGCGCGCGACGGCCGTTGGGGACACCATGTCGACATTGAAGATGGTCGAAAAGGTGTAGCGGTTCGAGACGTTGAAGAAGCAGAGTGCGCTGATCGACATATGGAGATCGAGCGGATCGATATCTGAGCGCATGACGCCCTCTTCGACGCCGCGCTTACAAATGTCGTTGAGCTTGTCGATCGCCGGCCGATTGATGTCGCTCGGAAGTTTCGCGATGCTCTGACCATGATGGATATTCTCAACCATCACGAGGCGGATGAAGTCCTCGTTTTGGTTGTGGTGGTCGAAGGTGAATTCGACTAGCTCGGCTAGTGCCGGGAGCGGCGGCTTCTTCTTTAAATCGACCTTCTCTTCGACTGAGCGAATGCGGCGATAGCAGGCCTCAAGCACCGCGCGATAAAGTGCCTCCTTGCCTCCGTAATAATAGTAGATCATGCGTTTTGACGCATTGGTACGCTCGGCGATCTCGTCGATTCGCGCCCCACTAAACCCCTTTTCAGCGAACTCGTGAGTGGCCACCGCCAGAATGTCAGCTTTGGTGGCTTCGGGGTCGTTTACGCGGCCCTTCGCATCGCCGCCCATCGATTGATCGTCTGCAGCGAGGTCACTCAAATTTTCGCTCACTATCTCGTCTCCCGGACTCAGGTCGATGCTGATTACCAACCGATTTCCGTCCCGCACAGGGGTTGGCGTTTCACGGAATAGTTCGTACATCGGTGGAATTAACTTTGATAGATTTCGAGCCCACGGCGTGGTCAATTGCTTCACCCCGCACGCTGCGGCCCGGAGGACGAGATGGCAACCGTCAAAGATAGGATGGAAGTGGGGAACGAGGACTCGTTGCCGCGTTACGATGCTTTTATTGGCGGCCGCCACACGCCCCCAAAAGGTGGACAGTATTTCCCAACCCAGGATCCCTTCACCGGTCGGAATTGGGCACTTATCGCGCGCTGCGGGCCGGCGGATGTCGACGCGGCAGTTGCCGCTGCTCACGAAGCTTTCGAGACAACCTGGTCAATCCTGCGGCCAAGCCAGCGGGGACGGTATTTGCGACAGTTCGCCGATGCTGTCGTAGCGAACGCGAATCGGCTGGCAGAGATCGAACGGAGAGACAACGGCAAGCTCGCTGCGGAAGTAAACGCCCAAGTCCGTTATCTGAGCGACTATTTCCACTATTATGCAGGTCTAGCCGACAAGGTTCAGGGCCATGTCATCCCGACCGACAAGGAAGGCGTATTTTCCTACACCGTCTACGAGCCGAAAGGCGTTGTTGCGATCATCACGCCGTGGAATTCGCCTCTGACCTTGACCAGCTGGAAGCTTGCGCCCGCCCTTGCGGCAGGCTGCACCGCGGTCGTCAAGCCTTCGGAATTCACGTCCGCCTCCATGGTCGAGCTTGCCGCGATCGCTATCGAAGCAGGCTTGCCGGCGGGATTGATCAATGTCGTCACGGGATTCGGCCCTGAAGTCGGCGAGCCTTTGGTGGCCCACCCGGACATAGCCCACATCGGGTTCACCGGCGGAGAGGCCGCAGGTAAGAGGATCTACGAGGCAGCTGCCCGGGGATTGAAGACCGTCACGCTCGAGCTGGGCGGGAAGTCGCCCAACATTGTGTTCGAAGACGCCGATCTCGATCAGGCAATCAAGGGGATCGTTTCAGGGGTTTTCGCAGCGACCGGCCAGACGTGTCAGGCGGGGTCGCGGCTGCTGGTGCAGGACAGCATTCACGATGAGGTCGTCCGTCGGCTGATCGACTTCATCAAGGATGCAAGGATCGGCGATCCGGCCGATCTCAGTACGCAAATTGGCCCCGTGTCAACGAAGCCGCAGTTCGACAAAATCCTCAGCTATATCCAGATTGCCAAGGATGAAGGCGCGACCCTGGCTTTCGGTGGAAATGCGCGGCCCGACATCGGGTCAGGCCAGTTCATCGAGCCAACTATTTTTACCGACGTCGACAACAGTATGCGCGTGGCTCAGGAGGAAATATTCGGTCCAGTCCTTTCGGTCATCCGATTCACGGACGAGGCCGACGCGGTCCGAATCGGCAACGATATTGCCTACGGTCTTGCGGCCGGCGTGTGGACCCAGAGCCTGAAGCGCACGATGTTCATGACGGAGCGCCTGAAGGCCGGGACGATCTACGTGAACAACTATCGCGCCACGAGTTTCACCTCGCCTTTCGGTGGTTTCAAGCGGTCCGGCATCGGCCGAGAATCGGGTCCGGATGCAATCAGGGATTATCTCGACGTGAAGACCGTCTGGCTTTCCAGCGATCTTGACGTCCCAAATCCCTTTATCAGGCGCTGAAGATGCTGCTCCAAGGCGTCCGCGTGCTTGATCTGACCAACGTCCTCGCGGGGCCGTTTTGCGCTTATCAACTGGCACTCCTCGGCGCCGACGTCATCAAGATCGAGACTCCTGGAAGCGGCGACCTGGCGCGGCAGCTTGGCGCATCGTCCGAGCTCAGCGCCGAGCTGATGGGCGCCTCCTTCCTAGCGCAGAATGCGAACAAGAGATCGGTGACGATCAACCTCAAGTCTGCCGGGGGTAAGCGCGCGTTCCAGCGGCTGGCTGAAACTGCGGATGTGCTTGTGGAAAACTTCAGGCCTGGCGTGATGGCTCGGTTGGGCGTGGGCTACGACGACCTGAAAGCGAGCAACCCAGGACTGATATTCTGTGCGATCTCTGGCTTTGGCCAGGACGGGCCGATGAGCGGTGCCCCGGCGTACGATCAGATCGTGCAGGGACTTTCGGGCGTGATGAGCATCACCGGTGACTCCGATAGCGCACCGCTTCGGGTCGGCTACCCGGTTTGCGACAGCATCGGTGGCATCACCGCCGCCTTCGCCATCGCGAGCGCCCTCGTCCGGCAGCGATCGACGGGAGAGGGCTGCCTGATCGATGTGTCGATGCTGGATTCAACCATCGCGACGATGGGGTGGGTAGTGTCCAACCATCTGATCGCCGGCCAGGATCCGGTGCCGATGGGGAATGACAATTTTACGGCTGCGCCGTCCGGTGCATTCCGGACCGGCGACGGGCTGCTCAACATTGCGGCAAACAAGCAGGAGCAGTTCGTGGCCTTGATGAAGCTGCTTGACCGCGAAGAGCTGGCGAGTGACCCTCGTTTCGCCAATCGCGAGGACCGGAAGCGCAACCGTGCGGCCCTCACTTCCGAAATTGAAGGGCGTCTTGCCACGCGCTGCGCAATCGAATGGGAAACTCTGCTAAATTCCGCCGGCATTCCCGCTGGGCGCGTCCTCACCGTGCCCGAAGCATTGGCGCTCGATCAGGTACGGGCTCGGGCGCTGGTCGAGGAACTGAACGACTTTGAGATTGGCGGAAAGCCGCTGGCCCTGGTCACTGCAGGGTATCGGCTGAACGACGGCGGGCAGCGCGTGCATGCGCCGCCCCCCCGGCTTGGTGAGCACACGGACGAAATACTGGGCGATGTCGGCTATTCGCCCAGTGAGATCGCCGAGCTTCGTGAGGCGGCCGCCATATGAAAAGGCCGGCAGAAGAAATCGTCGAGTCGGCGAGCCAGTGGTGGAGCACGTCGATAATCGACATCCATCCGGGAGAAATCGATATCCGGGGCTATCCGGTTCAAGAACTGATCGGAGCGATTAGCTTCCCGCAAATGATCTGGCTAATGCTTCAAGGTGAGCTTCCTTCCCCTGGCCAGAGCCGATTGCTCGAAGCAGCCCTGGTAGCCTCGGTCGACCACGGACCCCACGCGCCTTCCATCGCCATCTCGCGAATGGCCATTAGCTGCGGTGCCGAGCTGAATAACGCCATGGCATCGGCGATCAATGTGCTGGGCGACATCCACGGCGGCGCCGGCCAGCAATGCATGGAATTCTACCAAATGATCAAAGGCCGTCTCGGCGCCGACCTGCCCCTGGAACAAGCAGTCGAAGAGGCGCTTCCAGAGTATGTTGCGAAACACGGCAAAATTGTCGGCGGTTTCGGGCATCGCTGGCACCCGGTTGATCCTCGCACGGAGCCATTGCTTGGCCTCGTCCAAGAAGCTGCTGCCGCCGGCGAAGTGACCGGCGAGTACATCGCGATCGGGCGCGCAGTCGAGGCTGTGTTGACGCGTCAAAAGGGCCGAACGATCCCGATGAACATCGACGGGTCGACTGCCGTCATATTTTCCGAGCTCGGCTTCGAGCCAGAGGTGGGCCGCGGCCTTTTCATCCTGTCGCGGTCTGTTGGAATCTTGTCGCACGCCTGGGAGCAGAAGCAGCAGGGCGGGCGCATCAAAGGCCCAATGCCCAAAGACATTCCGTTCAATTACACAGGCCCGAAGCGTCGGCCTCTCGGCGAGGCAATGAGCAGCCCACCACCAGATAAAAGCACAAAGTCGAGTCCACGGAGAGCGTGATGAAGGAACTCATTTCCCACCAGCTCGTGAGATATCTTGAGCATCGAGGCGTCGAACACATCTTCGGCCTTTGCGGTCATACGAATATTGCCGTGCTGACGGCGCTCACCAACAGTCCGATCAAGTTCATCAACGTCCGTCACGAGCAGATAGCGGCGCACGCTGCCGACGGGTATGCCCGAGTGAAGAGGAAGGCCGGCGTAGTCCTTTCCCATCTCGGACCGGGACTCACGAATGCCGCGACCGGGGTTGCAAACGCCGCGCTGGATTCCATTCCCATGGTGGTCATCGCGGGGGACGTTCCGAGCCATTTCTACGGCAAGCATCCGCACCAGGAAATAAACCTTCACGCCGACGCTGCTCAGTGGGAAGTGTTTCGTCCGTTCGTGAAGCGGGCATGGCGTGTCGAGCGGCCGGATCTGTTCCCACAGATCATCAGCAAGGCCTTTCAATTGGCCGAAAGCGGCCGACCTGGACCAGTTTTGGTTTCAGTGCCGATGGACATCTTTTCCGCTTCCATCGATGTCGACCTGTTTGAACGCCTGAAACCGCACACCACCAATCTCGCCAAGCCAGCGCTTGATGAGGAAATCGCCAAGCAAATCGTCATTGCCCTTGGCGATGCCGAACGGCCGGTAATCTATGGCGGTGGCGGCGTGCTGATTGCGGACGCCAGCGACGAGCTGGCGGCCTTTGCGGACCATATGAGCATTCCCATCGCCCACTCGTTGATGGGCAAGGGGGCGGTTCCTGACGACCACCCGATGACGCTCGGAATGACCGGCTTCTGGGGTACTCAGTTCGTCAACGATAGTTGCCGCAAAGCGGACTATTTGCTGGGGCTCGGAACGAGCTTCAAGGAAGCCGACAGCAGTTCTTGGGAATCCGATTACACCTTCGACATCCCCAAAACCAAACTGATCCACATCGACATCGACCCTTCGGAGATCGGCCGGAACTATCCCGTCGAGATCGGCGCAATCGCCGATGTAAAACAGGCGCTGATCGCCTTGAACCGCGCAGCAAGGCAGCTTTATCCGGCTGGGAGAAAAGCCGACCAGTTGCGCGCCGCAATCCTGGAGTATCGCTCGGCTTTCGCTGCATCCAATTTGGATGCCCAACGTAGCGACCAGTTCCCGATGCGCCCCGAGCGTATTCTGGCTGACGCCCGCGCCGTGCTGCCCCGCGACGTCATCATCACGACCGATGTCGGCTGGAACAAGAATGGCGTGGGCCAGCAATTCCCGATCTACACGCCAGGATCGATCCTGACTCCGGGCGGCTATGCAACCATGGGTTTCGGCGCACCTGCCGCGCTGGGTGCCAAGATTGCCGCCCCGGACCGGGTCGTGGTGTCACTCGTTGGGGATGGGGGCTTCGGCCAAAATCCATCCTTGCTGGCGACTGCGCACGAAGAGGATATTGCTGTCATCTGGGTGGTCATGAACAACCGCGC
Organism: Xanthobacteraceae bacterium; assembly: GCA_035699705.1. Classification (GTDB taxonomy): domain Bacteria; phylum Pseudomonadota; class Alphaproteobacteria; order Rhizobiales; family Xanthobacteraceae; genus CANKHA01. The sequence goes on along the minus strand of DASSPI010000020.1, from coordinate 8,005 downwards.
CTTTGGTACGATTGCCGGACTGCAGAAGGCCCATTTCGGCACCACGCTCGGCACCGTCTTCGAAAAAGACGGTTGCCCTTACTCCGCCGACTTTGCCGCGCTGGCCAGGGCTTACGGGATCGACGGTGTGAGGATCCAGTCTGCCGATCAGTTCAAGCCGGCGCTTGCCGAAGCGGTGAAGAATAATCGTCCCGTTGTCCTGGACGTGATCATGGAAAACGCACCTGTTCCGACGACCGGGCATTGGAACATCATGGACATCTATTCCCCCGACAAGCAAGTCACTCACGTGGCCACGTAGGCGGGGTGCAATCAAACGGCCGCCCCCGAGGGGAGCCCGGGGGCGGCCGCGAACGGTTCTAGAGCTGCTTCAGAAGCGCGCCGTCACGCTCGCATAGAAAGACCTGCCGATGATATCATAGGTCCCCGGCTGGGTTTGGCCCAGCGTTCCGCCAACGACGGGCGGATCCTTGTCGAAAATATTGGTCACCCCGACCACGATCCGATGCTTCTTGAACAGGTCGAGCGCCAAGTTGGCATCGAAGATATCGTATTTAGGCACACCCGGCGCGGGCGTTGCCGGCCGCGTGACAGACGTCACATCCCGCATCTTGGGCAAATGGCGCCAGCGAAACCCGAGTGTTGCCGGGCCATAACTGTAATTCAGGTTCGTAAAGCTCTTCCATTTCGGGAGCGGCAAGCCAGCCGGCGGAGTCGTGGCGGCCTGAGTGCCATCAATCGTATTCCGATATTGAACGAAGGGCCCATCGGGCTGAACCTGAACCTTGTACGATCTGAGAAAGTTTACGACCGTGTTCAGATGCAGCCTTCCAGGGATCCCCAAAGTGTCTGCAAAATTGAGCCGCCAGTCAGCCTGAACGTCGATGCCGCTTGTTCGCAGTCCCCCTAAGTTCAGATAGGGGGTTGCGACGAAGGTGATGAAGCCGGTCGTCGGGTCTCGAATGATCTGCGAGCAGAACACGTTGTTGGCATCGTAGTTGGAGTTGGATCCATCGAGGTTGTAGCACTTGTTCAAAGTCGTAACGGCCGCGACCTGCGAAATGACGTCTTTGATCTTGATGTTGTAATAATCAACGGACGCGGACAGGCCAGACGCCCACGGGCTCTGGAATGGCGATGTTAGGACGGCCCCGAAGGTGATCGTGTCCGCGTCTTCGGGCGTGAGATCGGTACTACCGCTGGTCACGGAACCGACCGCGACCGTCGTATACTGGAATCCGTTGATAATCCCGGCCGGCACGCCGGTTGCCACGCAAAGCGCTATGATTTGGGCGGTTCGCGACGGTGAACGACTGTCGCATGGATCGCCCTGCGGCGGCGAACCGATCTGAACCTGCGCGGTCTGCGCTGAACTGTAGAGTTCACCGATGTTAGGCGACCGAGTGGCCTTCTCGTAGCCACCCCTGAACAGTAGCGGTTTGATCGGGGACCAAAGGCCTTCAACCCGGTAGGTGTCGACTTTGCCCGTGACGTTATAGTCAGAGATTCTGTAGCCGAGATTGATCTCCGCGTTGTGGACGAATGGCCGCTCCTTCAACAGTGGTATGAGTAACTCAAGGCCGAGTTCCTTGACATTAGTTTTGCCTTGCGAAGGAACCGATGCAAGCGTGCCAATGATGTCCCCGCCTTCGCGAGCTGGATCTGGATCATAGGTGAAGCTGTTCTTGCGATAGGTTGCCGTGGCCGAAAACTGCACATCCCCTCCAGGCAGCGCGAAAAGAGCTCCAGTCAAATTCCCTTCAAGGACCGATTGCTTCGTCTTCGTGACGTCATGAGTTTCAGTTGAGATATAATCCCGGCATTGTTCCGAAACGCTAAGTTGGTTGGCCAAGCCGAAGGGATTGAAACCACCCGCGCAAAGTGAACGTCCGCCATCTGGCGCGTTCAGAAGTTGCTGCATGCGCGAGGAGAGCAGTGCTGCATCTTGCGTTTCGACCAGGTCCACCGTGTCGTGTGAACCGTAAACGTCCCATTTCCAATTGGAGAAACCGAGATTGCCACGAAGGCCCAGCACGAACTGGGTCAGGTTTGTATCTGCGATGAACTTGCGATCTTCGAAGCCCATGAAGCGGCTATTCAAGACAAACGGGGCGGCCGGTGTCGGCCGCGACGCAAGGAGAGGTAACAATGCCGCCGGCAGAAAGGGGTTGGTTACCGGCACCGTAATGTTGGCGTTAAACAACGTAGGCGACCAGCCGACCTGCCCCGTGACCTTCGAGTCGGTATGAAGGATCTGCGTGTATCCCTCGATCGCGTCGGTGAAGTCGTAGCTGGCTTGTGCAAATACGTTCCAGCGAGTCATCGGCTGGACGATATATTCCTGCATCGTGACCGGCTGACGAACGGTACCGCCAAAGGTCGAAAACAGGCCCGTTGTCGGTCCTCGATAATTGAAGGCCCCGATTTGGCTGAATAGGGTCCCATCGTCATTGAAGCCGAGATTTCGGGAGTTCAGGACGGTCCCTGGGGCGATCCCATAGGTGGCAAAGAGGGTGTTGTACGCGGCCTGGGAGGGCGCGTTTCCGGCGACGACGATCGTACCTTGGCCGATGAACGAAGATAGCACTCCGAGCGAAAAGAAGTCCGGACGGTCCGAGCCCCAAAGGACGTTCCGGTCAGAGTAACTTACCGAGATCATTGCCCGGCCCCGGTCGTTTGCAGTGCCGGTGCCTGCCAGCAACGCGATATCCATGGTTTCGGCATCGCCGCGGTCGCTCATTCCGCCTCGCGCGTCGATCTGCACACCGTCGAAGCTGCGGCGGGTGATGAAGTTGACGACGCCCGACATGGCGTCCGATCCGTACACGGCCGACGCGCCGCCGGAGATTGTCTCGATATTATCGATTATGTTGGGTGGAATATTATTGATGTCGACGACGCTGAACGCGCTCGACAGCGGCAGCCGACGGCCGTTCAGGAGGATTAGATTGCGTGTCTCTCCCAATCCCCGAAGGTTGAGCGTGGCGCGGCCGCCATTTGCCACCGCGCCGATTGCGCTCTGGTTCTGGCCCTGAACGAATTGGGGAAGTTGGTTGAGGGTCGATTCAATGTTGATCGAAGGGTTGCGGGCTAGTGTTTCTTGACCAACCGTCACCAGTGGACTGGTGGAAACATAGTCCTGGCGCGCGATGCGGGAACCTGTGACAACAATCTCCCCGCTCTCCTGCACATTTGCACCGGCGGCCGGCTCTTCGACCGGTTGGACCGGTTCCGGATCGACATTGGCCTCCGGCGGAGGCGTCTCTGCTCCCGGTGCGGGCGTGTCCGTCGCGGACGGCGAAGACTGCGCATAGGCTCCAGTGCACCAGACTAGGCTCGACAGTGCGATCGACGAAAGCAGCGCCTTACGTGACATGTATTCTCCCCTCCTGAGTTCCGAGGGGATGATGATCGGGGTGCGACGCCAGCAACTGCATCACGCCCCCGGATGCATCGGCTTGATGCTTCCGCGGCATGTTCAGCACCAAGTGGCACCCACAGCCGTCCATTCATTCCCCTCCAGAAGCGGCGCTAACTCCGCGCGACTTCCATCGACTCGGATGCTGGCACAGACGAACCAGTTCGTACAGACCCAATTTTTGTCTGGCTGAGCCGCAGAGGCGGTCAGTAGGCGGCGTCGAAAAGTAGCTTAATGCCCGTTGCGACCAGCAGGATGTAGGTGATCAGGTAGTACCTTTCGCCCGGAACGGCCCGGACGAGCCGCACGCCAAGCAAACTCGACGCTATGGCTACTGGAGCAAGGACCAGCGCGGCCAACATATTCTCATGCGTGAATTGGCCGAGCGCCACGTAGGCGGGGACTTTGAGCCAATTCAAAACTCCGAAGAATATCGCGGTGGTGCCGACGAAAATGTCGCGCGGCAGTCGCTTCGGCATCACCCATAATTGGAAAGGTGGCCCTCCCGCATGGGCGATCTGACTCGTGAACCCTGATCCGATTCCGAACAACGGCCCGGTCCAACGCGGCCATTGCCTCGATCGCAGTGCGTGGTGCCCGAAATCGACCCACAGTCGGTAACAACCGAACAGGATCGCGATCGCGCCAACTGCAGCGAGAATCAACTCGACGGAGACAGAGGCGGCGAACCACCACCCGATGACGACGCCGACCGCCGCTCCAGGCAATGTGGAAATCAGGACGTCGGCATTCCATGTGCGACGATAGGCGCCAATCGAAACCACGTCCTGGACGATCAGGATCGGAAGCAATACGGCCGCGGCCTTTATGGGATCCACTCCGAGCGCGAACAACGGCAGGCCAAGGGCACCCAGCCCGGTGAACCCACCTTTGGCCAGGCCCAAGATAACGACAGCCGGCACCGCGAACAAAAAGAACTCCGGCGGTGGCATGCCCACCTTTATTCAGCTTTTTGCCGGCCGTTGCAAAAGGCCGCAGATTCGATCCCGAAACGCTCCACAGCGACCAAATCGGCATAACTGACGGAATGTCAGCCCCATGGCAGAAAGGCATGAGGGCAGGTTCAGCGGACGCGATATCCGCCCCCCTTTCGGATCGGCCAAGTTCAAGTCTGCGATCCGCTAAGCAGCAATCCCTGGTTTGAGCCAAGTGCTCCATTGCAGGCGGGTCAGCCTGCAATGCGTCGGGCAGTTCCTGACGGGTGCAGCAGCCGCCATGGCCTCCAAGGTAATGGCGAACGAAATCGTACAGGCTGCCAGGCACTCACCTCGTCGGAGTCCGGACGCGCCACCTTCGCTCAATGCTATCGCCTGGATTCTTCGGAGCGCTGGGCGTCTTCGGCTTCGAATGTTCCGCCACCTACGGGTGCAGCCCATCCGCATCATCACACGGCTCCCGCTCCATCTGGATCGTGGCGTGATCGATATGGTATTCGGATCCCAACTTGGTGGCTATGGCGGTGCGGACCGTCTCGAAGTCCGCTCCCTCGGTCAGTTGGACATGCGCCGAAAGGCTGTGATCGTCACTCGTTAGTGACCAGACGTGGAGGTCGTGCACGCCAGCCACCCCCGGTGTGGTTGCAATCGCGGCGCGGAGCTTCGCGAGATTAATGCTGGCTGGAACGCCTTCCAGCAGGATTTGCGTCGTGGCTTTAAGCAATATCCAGGTCCGGGGAAGCACCCACAGGCCTATGCCGATGGCGACGAGAGGATCGACCCACTGCCAGCCGGTCAGCATGATGACGACGGCGCCGACAATGACGCCGATCGAGCCGAGCATGTCGGCCCAGACTTCGAGGTAGGCGCCCTTGACGTTGAGGCTCTGCTCCTTGCCGGCCGACAGCAACTTCATGGCAATTATGTTCACGACGAGGCCGATGGTCGCGACAATCAGCATTCCGGCTGATTGGACCTCGGCCGGCTCCAGAAAACGGTTGATGCCCTCCCACAGTACATAGCCGGCGACGGCGAACAGCAGCAGCGCGTTGAAGGCCGCGGCCAGGATCTCGAAGCGGCGGTAGCCGAAGGTCCGCTCATCGTCGGCCGGTCGCTGGCCGATCTTGACCGCGGCGAGGGCGATAGCGAGCGCGGCGCTGTCGGTGAACATGTGGGCGGCGTCGGACAGCAGCGCCAGGCTGTTGAATACGAAAGAGCCGATCAGCTCGGCGATCAGGAACGCAGTCGTCAGGCCAAGCGCAATGGCCAGCATCCGGCTGTTGGCTCCGGCGGCGTGACTATGGGCTTGTGAACCGTGATCATGGGCCATCGGTGGGAATCTCCTTTATGAGCGGCCGACTGACCGACTGTGTTTCACGAATGCTCGCGTCGAGCCGTCACTGAGGACGAGCATCGTGTCGAAGGCTTCACGGCGTTCACCCTGTTCCATTCCCGGCGAGCCGATTGGCATTCCGGGGACCGCAATGCCGCGCGCCTTGGGGCGCTCGATCAGCAGCTTCCGGATGTCGGTGACTGGCACATGGCCTTCGACGAAGTAACCGCCGATCTCCGCCGTGTGGCAGGAGCGCATGGCGTCGGGCACGCCGAGCCTGTCGGCGACCGGCGTGACATCGTCCATGTCCTGGACGATCGTCGGCAGGCCGCTAGCCTGAACATGGTCAACCCACGCACCGCAGCAACCGCAATAAGGCGACTTGTAGATTTTGAGTTCAGCCGCCTTGGCAGGCTTGGCGCAAGCGGCCGCGGGGATCGCCGCGGCGAGCAGTCCGATCATCGTTCGACGGTCAATCATCCTATCCTCCTTGCGTCTCAGGCCGGCTCAGGCTCGCGGCCCAGTTGATCTTCGCCGGCATATTCGCCTTCCACATGCTTCATGCGCGATCGGTGGAGCATCATCTTGCTGATCGCTGGCAGGACAAACAGCGTAAGCAAGGTAGCAACGATCAGCCCAGCGATGACGACAATCGCCAGGGGCTTCTGCACTTCCGCGCCGCGGCCGGTGGCGATGGCCATGGGAACGAAGCCGATCGCGGGAACCACGCCGGTGATGATGACGGCGCGAACCCGCTCCATCATGCCTTCCCTGATCGCCTCGTCGATCGGAGCGCCCGCGTCGATCCGCTGCCGGATGCTGGCCATCACGACCAGGCCGTTGAGCACGGTGACGCCCGACAGCACGATGAAGCCGACCGCCGCCGAGATGGAAAAGGGCAGTCCAGCCAGGAACAGGCCGAACACGCCGCCAGCCAGGCCGAGCGGCACCGCCGAATAGACGGCGAGCGCTGAGCTGACACTGCGAAGGGCCATGAACAGGATACCAAAGATCAGCGCGAATACGACCGGGATGACGATCGACAGGCGCTGAGAGGCCGTTCTGAGGTTCTCGAACTGGCCGCCCCATTCTAGGAAGGTGGCAGGCGGCAGGTCCACTTCGCTCGCTACCTTGGCCTGGGCTTCGGCGACGAAGGAACCAAGATCGCGACCCCGAACATTGGCCTGGACGACGACGCGGCGCTTACCGTTCTCGCGGCTGACCTGGTTCAACCCTTCCGAATAAGAAAAGCTTACAAGTTCGCGGAGCGGAATCGACGCACGAGGCGCTCCGTTGCCCTGTTCAGGAAGCATAATTGGCAAGGCCCCGACCGCGTCGAGGTCGTCGCGGACGGCATTGTGAAGGCGAACAAGGATGTCAAATCGGCGGTCGCCTTCGAACACCAGGCCCGCTTCCCGGCCGCCGAGCGCGGCGGCGACGGTATCGGCCACCTCTTCGACGGCGAGTCCGTAGCGCGCGATGGCATCGCGGTTGAACTGCACGTCGAGCGTCGGAAATCCACCGGTCTGCTCGACGTTGATGTCGGCGGTGCCTTTGATTCTGCCCACGACTTGCGCGATCCGCGCCGCGGTCGCGCTCAGTTGCACGAGATCGTCGCCGTATATCTTGATCCCGACGTCCGCGCGGACGCCTGCAACCAGCTCATTGAAGCGCATCTCGATCGGCTGGGTGAGACCCCCGCCTCTGCCGAGGAGCGGTTCGAGCTGCTTCTCAACCCTTTCGATGACCTGCGCTTTCGTCAACCCGGCCGGCCATTCGTCACGTGGCTTGAGGATGACGAATCCGTCGGACGCGCTGGGCGGCATCGGATCGACCCCCATTTCGGGGGTTCCGGTCTTGGAGAAGACATAGTCGACCTCGGGCAGCGCCGAGACCGCCTTTTCCACCTGGAACTGCATTGCCGTCGACTGGTCGAGCGAGGTCGATGGGATACGGACCGATTCCACCAGCAAGTCGTGTTCATCAAGGCGGGGCATGAACTCGCGGCCAATTGACAGGAAGATGAGCGCGGCCACTGCAAATGTCGCAACGGCAGCACCGATCACCGGCCACGGCCTTGCCAAGACACGGAGCAGAATCGGAGCGTAGCGATCCTTCACCCACGCAATTGCCCTGACCTCCTTCTCCGCGACGCGGCCGCGGATGAGGATGGCGACCATCGCCGGAACGAAAGTCAGTGACAGAATGAATGCGCCGACTAGCGCCAGCATCACCGTGATCGCCATCGGCGAGAAGGTCTTGCCCTCGACTCCGGCAAAAGTGAGCAGCGGCGCGAAT
>DASSPI010000019.1:0-75960 GCA_035699705.1 Xanthobacteraceae bacterium | reverse complement strand
GTCACCTTCAGGATAGTTCCACTGACCGGAGGAACGTCGGCATACGCAGATCATCCACCAAATCGCATCCGGTGTTTCCCCCGTGCTTCCCTTATCGTGAACAATGTCAAGGGATGAAAAATCGCGCAGCAAATCTGAATCAAAATCAACAGCTTATTGGCGCGCCCGAAGAGATTCGAACTCCTGACCCCCAGATTCGTAGTCTGGTGCTCTATCCAGCTGAGCTACGGGCGCTTTACCGACACGGGATCAAAGTCCCGGCGGATCGCGGATAGCTATAGGCTTCGGCTTTCATTGGCAAGAGTTTGCGCCGCTCGGTCCGGTTCCGCCGCCCGCGCCAGGGCGGCATTTTCCGCGCGGATGCGCAGGTAGAGAATGCATGCATTGAGCAGGGTGAAAACCGCGGCAAATACCGGCAGTCCGAGCGCCAGCGGCACCACGGCCACTTCCAGGGCGACGATCAGGTAATTGGGATGCTTGAGCCAGCGGTACGGCCCGCTGGCCACCAGGGGCGCGCCTGGCGGCACAATGATGCGCGTCGTCCACCGCCGTCCCAGGCTGGCGATAACCCAGAGGCGGCCGGCCTGCAGCAGGATGAAAACGCCGAGCAAAAGCGGATCGACCGGGCGGGCGTGGCCGAACCACCACAGTCCCAACAGCCAGGCGCTGTGCAGCGCCACCATCCAGGGATAATGCGAGCGCCCAAATTCAACGCCGCCTTCGGCGAGCAGCCGCTGCGTGTTTCGGCGCGACAGCAGAAGCTCGGCCAGGCGCTGCAGCGTGATGAAAGCGACGAGCAGCGCACCCTCCGCCATGCCATCAACCCTTATTGGCCTCGATGGCGAGAAAGCTGGCGGTGAAGCCCGGCCCAAGCGCGGACAGGACGGCGCTGCCGGAAAATCCCCGCTTGAGCGCCCGTTCCAGCACGAACATCACGGTCGGCGCCGACATGTTGCCGTAATCGCGCAGCACGCGCCGCTCGTCGCTCAGCGTGCCGGTCTGCAATTCCAGCGCGGCCTCCACCGCGCTGAGCACCTTCGCGCCGCCGGGATGGCAGATGAAGCGCGTCGTTCCGTTCAGGCCTTCGCTCTTGAGAAAGCGGCGCGCCGGCGCCGCCAGACGCTCCTCGACGAAGCGCGGCAGCGAACGCGAAAGCATGACGCCAAAGCCAATCGGGTCCACCGACCATCCCATCACGTCGAGCGTGCCGGGCCACAGGTGCTCGCGCGCCGCCCCGATCCGTAATTCGCCGCCGTCGCGGCCCGTGCGCAGTACCGCGGCGGCCGCGCCATCGCCGAACAGGGCGGAGGCAATCACGTCGGCCTTGCTGATGCGGTCGCGGCGGAAGGCCAGCGTGCAAAGCTCGATCGCGACCACCAGCACGACCGCGCCGGGCCGGGCGCGCGCCAGTTGCGAACCGATCGCCAGTCCGGATACGCCGCCGGCGCAGCCGAGCCCGAAAACCGGAACGCGCTGCAGGTTTGCACGAAAGCCCAATCGTTTCGCCACCCGCGCTTCGATACTGGGGGTGGCGATGCCGGTGGAGGACACGGTCACGACCACATCGACGTCGCGGGCCGAAAGCTTCGCGCGCTTGAGCGCCTTTTCCGCGGCCTCGACAAAGAGCGCATCGGCGCCCTCGAGATAGGCCTTGGTCCGTTGCGGCCAGTCGCGCGGCTCGTCGAACCAGTCGATTGGCCGGACGGAATAGCGCCGCTCGATCCCGGCGTTGGTGAAGACGTCGATCAGGCCGGGATAGCGGCCGAACAGGCGCTTGAAGACGCTCTGCATGCGCTCGGCAACCGCGGCCTGCTCGAGCAGATGCGGCGGCACCGCGGTGGCCTGCGCGAGCAGTGAAACCGGCTCGGATCCCGCGCGATCGGGTAAGTTGTTCAATATATTGCCTTTTGCCGCTAATTCGGGCTTTTCCCGCCGGCCCGAAACCGGCGTCGTCGCATTGACGAAAGCGGTCACTGTCCCTTATAAGCGCCGCAACTGCCGTCCCGGGCTACTAACACCGGCCCCGCGGCTTTCCATTCATCGGCGACATGCCGCGACAGCGGAGAGGGATTCGTGAAACGGACGTACCAACCGAGCAAGCTCGTGCGCAAGCGCCGTCACGGTTTCCGCGCCAGAATGGCCACCAAGGGCGGCCGCAGAGTCGTGCAGGCCCGGCGGTCCCGCGGTCGCAAGCGCCTGAGCGCCTAAGACCGGCGCTAGAGTTGCTAGTGTCCTACCGAATCCGAAGTTCGCTCAGTGGGTGCTGCAAGATCAAGCGAACTTCGGATTCGGGACACTAGGGCGGCGCGCGAGTTTGCATGCAGCGACTGAGGCACAGGGCGGATTTCTTGGCTGCCGCCGCCGCAGTCAAAGTCTCGACCAAGGCCTTCATCGTTCAGATGCGCGATCGCCGCGACGACGGTCCGGCCCGGGTCGGCTTCACCGTCTCGAAGAAGGTGGGAAATGCGGTGGAACGCAATCGCGTCCGCCGCCGCCTGCGGGAAATCGTGAGACACGCGTCCGGTGAAGCGGCGCGTCCCGGGCATGACTATGTTCTGGTTGGACGGCGCGCGGGCCTCACCGCACCGTTCGGCGGATTACTGGAAGATTTCAAATCGGCCTTGCAGCGTCTTAACGAGGGACGCAGCAAAGCGGCAAAGCCACAGATGCCTCGCCCAAGGGGTGATCGAAAGATCCCGTGATGGACAATCAGAAAAATACGATTTTGGCCGTGGCCTTGTCAGGCCTTGTGTTGCTCGTCTGGCAATATTTCATCGCGGCGCCGCAGATGGAAAAGCAGCGGCAGATCGCGCAGGAACAGACGGAGAAGCGCGGCCAGACCACGCCGGCGCCCACACCCGGCACGGCACCCGTACCGCAGCAAGCTCCCGGAGCGCCCGGCGTTCCGCAGCCGCCGGCACAGCCCGGCGCCATCGCCCCGCCGGTGACAACCGCCCCGCCGCAGCCGGTTTCGCGCAACAGCATCATTGCCGCCACGCCGCGCGTGCGCATCAGCACGCCCACGCTGAGCGGCTCGGTATCGCTCAAAGGCGGCCGCGTCGACGATCTGTCGCTGATGAAATATCGCGAGAAGGTCGATCCGAAGTCGCCGCCGATCATCCTGCTCTCGCCATCGGGAAGCCCGGAACCGCTTTATGCCGAATTCGGCTGGGTCGGCGCCCCCGGTGCGGCGGTGAAGCTGCCGGGTCCGGATACCGAATGGCGGCAGGAGGGCAGCGGCACCATCGGCGTCGGACAACCGGCCAGGCTGGTTTATGATAACGGCGAGGGACTCGAATTCCGCCGCACCATCGCGGTCGACGACAAATATCTTTTCACCGTCAGCGATGAGGTAGTGAACAAGGGCTCGGCGCCAGTCACGCTCTTCCCCTATTCGCTGATCTCGCGCCACGGCACGCCGCCCACGCTCGGCTATTACATCCTGCACGAAGGCATGATCGGGGTATTCGGCGAGCAGGGGCTGCAGGAGATCACCTATTCGGACGTCGAGAAGAAGAAGGAAATCCCCTTCGACGTCACCAACGGCTGGCTCGGCATCACCGACAAATACTGGGCCGCGGCCCTGCTGCCGGATCCGGCGGCCAAGCTGCGCGCGCGCTTTTCCTCGGGCACCTTGGGCAGCCAGAAAACCTACCAGGCCGACTATCTGCTGGATGGCGTGACGGTCGCCCCGGGCACCACCGGCGCCGCCCAGGCCCGGCTGTTCGCCGGCGCGAAGGAAGTGGCGGTGGTCGACGGCTACGACAAGGCGATGCAGCTCAACCGCTTCGAGCTGCTGATCGACTGGGGCTGGTTCTATTTCATCACCAAGCCGGTGTTCTGGACGCTCGACTGGCTGTTCAAGCTCACCGGCAATTTCGGCATCGCCATTCTGCTCATCACCGTGCTGGTGAAGGTCCTGTTCTTCCCGCTCGCCAACAAATCTTACGCCTCGATGGCCAAGATGAAGATGGTGCAGCCGAAGATGGTGGAGATCCGCGATCGCTATGCCGACGACAAGGTGAAGCAGCAGCAGGCGATGATGGAGCTCTACAAGAGCGAGAAGATCAACCCGCTCGCGGGCTGCCTGCCGATCGTGATCCAGATCCCGGTCTTTTATTCGCTCTACAAGGTGCTGTTCGTCACCATCGAGATGCGGCATGCGCCATTCTTCGGCTGGATCCGGGACCTGTCCGCGCCTGATCCGACCAATCTGTTCAATCTGTTCGGTCTCCTCCCGTTCGATCCGACGGTTATTCCCTTCATCGGCACCTTCCTGCATCTCGGCATCTGGCCGCTGATCATGGGCGTGACGATGTGGTTCCAGATGAAGCTCAATCCTGCGCCGCCCGATCCGACCCAGAAGATGATCTTCGACTGGATGCCGGTGCTGTTCACCTTCATGCTGGCGAGCTTCCCGGCCGGCCTCGTGATCTACTGGGCCTGGAACAACGCGCTCTCGGTTGCACAGCAGGCCTTCATCATGAGCAGGCATGGCGCCAAGATCGAATTGTTGGACAATCTCAGGAACGATCTCGGCGCGCTCTTCGGCCGCAAGAAGAGCGGCTAGCGCATCGCTTCCGCAGCGCGGGGACGGCTGTCATGACCGGCGACTTCTCCGCCCGGGAAATCGAGACCGGCCGGCGGCTGTTCGCCGGCCAGTGGAGCTTTTCCCGCGCCTGCGCCTCGGTCGACTGCTTTCCCCCCGTGGCAGGCATGGAGATCGCCTTCGCCGGCCGCTCGAATGTCGGCAAGTCGAGCCTGATCAATGCGCTCACCGGCCGCAAGGCATTGGCGCGAACCTCCAATACTCCGGGACGCACCCAGGAACTCATTTTCTTCCCCGGCGAGCACCATCTCACGCTCGTCGACATGCCGGGCTATGGCTACGCCGCCGTGCCGAAGGCCAAGGTGGCCGCTTGGACCAGCCTCATCCACGAATACCTGCGCGGCCGCACCAATCTTGCCCGCGTCTATGTGCTGATCGATGCCCGCCACGGGCTGAAGGACACCGACAGCGAGGTGTTCGACACCCTCGGCGCCGCGGCTGTCAGCCACCAGATCGTGCTCACCAAGGCCGACCAGGTGACGCCAAAGGAACTCGAAAGCCGGGTGACCGATCTGAAGGCCGCTTTGGTCAAACGCGCCGCCGCCTTTCCCGAGGTGCTCGCCACTTCCGCCCATACCGGCGCCGGCATTCCCGAGCTGCGTGCCGCCGTTGTCCGGCTGATGGCGGAGCGAAGCTGAAGCGCGCGCTGCCCCTTTCGCCCGGCCTGCCCCAAGCGCGCGACCAGCAAAAGTCGGCTCCGGTTTTGCGACGCAATCAAGCTTGCGCAGATTGCGCAGGCTTATCCGCGGTCCGCGCGCTAACTTTTCAAAGTGGCGCATGATCTTTATCGGCGAACCGGTTTCCACTTCGCCGGATCATGCGCTAAAGAAGAACGCCTCGAGAGGAAAGCCCAATGGCCGAATTAAGCCCGCACGACCAGGCCCGCATCTTGTCGGAAGCGCTGCCGCATATGCAGCGCTACGACGAGGAGATCGTCGTCATCAAATACGGCGGCCATGCCATGGGGCAGGAAGAGACCGCGCGGAATTTCGCCCGTGACGTGGTGCTGCTCGAACAGACGGCCGTCAATCCGGTGGTCGTGCACGGCGGCGGGCCGCAGATCGAGACCATGCTGAAGCGACTCGGCATCAAGTCGGAATTCATCGGGGGCCTGAGGGTGACCGACGCGGCCACCATGGAAATCGTGGAGATGGTACTGGCGGGCGCCATCAACAAGCAGATCGTCAGCTTCATCAACAATGCCGGCGGCAAGGCGGTCGGGCTCACCGGCAAGGACGGCAACATGGTGGTTGCGCGCAAGGCGGCGCGCCATGTCATCGATCCGGCGACCAAACGCGAATTGGCGGTCGATCTCGGCTTTGTCGGCGAACCGGACAAGGTTGATATGACGGTGCTCAACCAGATCCTCGGCCGCGAGCTGATCCCCGTGCTGGCGCCGATTGCCGCGTCGGCGCAGGGCGAGACATTCAACGTCAATGCCGACACCTTTGCCGGCCATATCGCGGGGGCACTGAAGGCCAAGCGCCTCCTTTTGCTCACGGATGTGCCCGGCGTGCTCGACAAGTCGAAGTCGCTGATCAGCGAGCTTTCGGTGGACGAGGCACGGCGGCTGATCGCCGACGGCACGATCTCCGGCGGCATGATCCCCAAGGTCGAAACCTGCATCGAGGCCCTGGAACAAGGCGTGGAGGGCGTCGTCATTCTCGACGGCCAGGTTCCCCACGCGGTGTTGTTAGAGCTGTTCACCGATCACGGCGCAGGTACTCTAATCCATCGGTAGCGCGGTGATTCTCCGCGGAATGCTCGGGAGAAAATCTCCTGTTTGGGTCCAGCACAAAAGATGCCGGCGCGAAGGGAGCCGGGCCAGCGAAGTCCCACGACATCGCGCTTGGGCTTGAGCGCATTGGCCTGGTTTCCCTGCGCTATCCAATCGCCATCGCAATCATGGTGGTTGTGTTGTGTGCCGCGGCGGCGGTCGGCGTTACCCGCCTGAAGGTCGACGATTCGCTCAGCCAGCTTTTCCGTTCCGACACGCCGGAATTCAAACAATACGAAGAAGTCTCGCGCCGCTTTCCGTCGAGCGAATACGACGTGCTCATCGTGATCGAGGGCAAGACGCTGCTGGCACGCGCGTCGCTTGCGAAGCTGCGCGATGTCGTCACTGATGTGCAGCTGATCGATGGCGTCAAGGGCATCATCTCGCTGTTCTCGGCGCGCCAGCCGCCGGAAGGCGGTAATATTCCCGCTCCGCTTTTTCCAGCCGAGCTGCCGGAAGGCGCAGCCTACGACCAGCTGATCGAGCGGATCAAAACCAACGAGATCATCCGCGGCAAGCTGCTGTCGGAAGACGGCGAGCTGGCGCTGATCGTACTGGCGCTCGATCCCGCCGTAGTGCCCGGCCGGGGCTTGCGCGACGTCGTCGGAGAAATCCGCGAGACCGTGGAAAATGATCTCGCCGGAACCGGGCTCATCGCCCAGCTTTCCGGCGTGCCGGTGATGCAGCTCGAGATCCGCAATGCCGTGGAGCGCGACCGGCTGATCTATAACGCAATCGGCTTTCTCGCCGGTTGCGTCATCGCGATTTTCTTCTTCCGCCGCGTAGCCTTCATGGTGATGGCGGCCGCGCCACCGCTCCTCGCGATTCTGCTGTCGCTTGGGATTTTGGGCTGGCTCGATTTCCGGCTCAACATGTTTCTCAACGTCATGACGCCTCTGATCATGGTCATAAGCTTCTCCGACAGCATGCAGCTGACTTTCGCTGTGCGCGACCGGCTGATCGCGGGCGAGAACAAGTTCGACGCCATGCGCAATGCGATCCTGGTCGTGGGACCGGCCTGCGTGCTGACGCACGCGACCGCCGGCCTCTCCTTCATCGCGCTGCAGTTTTCCAGTTCCGACCTGATCCGTACCTTCGGAGAAGCCGGCCTGATTGCGACGGTCATCGCTCTCGTCGCGGTGCTCACGCTCATGCCGCTGCTCGGGGTGCTGCTCATCCGCAACGAGAAAACTTTTGCCGCCGAAATCCAGGGCTCGGATACCGGAGTGACCTGGCTGCGCCGTTTCTGCGGCTGGATTGCACTGCGCATGGTGAGCCGCCCCGCTCTCTACAGCCTCATCAGCATCCTGATCGTCGGCGGTCTGACGCTGATCTACGCCAACCTCGAGCCGCGGTATCGGCTCGCCGACCAGGTGCCGGACAAGCAGCAGGCGGTCGCGGCGAGCAGCCGGCTGGACGCCAAGCTCACCGGCGCCAATCCAATCGATGTGCTGATAGAGTTCCCCAAAGGCGCAGCGCTCTATGACCCGGAATCGCTTTCGACCATCGCCGACGTGCATGCGGCTGTGGAAAAACAGGCCGGAGTCGGCAATGTCTGGTCGCTGGAATCGTTGCGGCGCTGGCTCGCCGAGAAAGCCGGCAGGTCGGATGTCAACACGCTGAAGCAATATGTCGAGCTTTTGCCTGTGCACCTGCGCGGACGTTTCATCGACCCCGAGCAGGACGCCGTTGTCGTTTCGGGACGCATTCCCGATATCGACGCAAGCCAGCTCCTGCCCGTCATCAACCAGCTCGATCGGACGCTCGACGATGTCCGTGCCAAGCATCCCGGCTATAGCCTATCGGTGACCGGCCTCTCGGCCATCGCCGCGCGCAACAGCGCCGACATGATCGGCAAGTTGAACAGAGGGCTCACCATCGAGATCATTTTCGTGGCGGCCTTCATCGGACTGGCCTTTCGCTCGGTCGTCGTGATGTTCGCCAGCATCCTGCCGGGGATTTTTCCGGTCGTGCTGGCCGGCACTTTGCTCTGGACGATTGGCGAAGGACTGCAATTCGCCAGCGTCGTGGCGCTCACGGTCTCGTTCGGGCTGGGACTGAGTGCGACAATCCATTTCCTCAACCGGCTGCGGCTGGAATCCAGGCCCGAAGACGATCCCGGCGTGGGTGTCGAACGCGCCACCGTGCTGGTCGGCCCGGCGCTGATCCTGACCTCCGTGGTGCTGGCCTGCGGCCTGGCGGTGACGGCGTTTTCCGATCTGCCGTCGCTGCGCCTGTTTGGCTGGTTGAGCGCCTTCGCGATGCTGGCGGCGCTGGCGGCGGATCTGCTGATTTTGCGGCCGACGGTGATGTTCCTGAGCACGCTCCGCCGCCGATGGCGGGGACGGCCGGCTTAGCCCCGTCGATTGAGCGTGATCTTGGCTTCCGACATTTCTTTTCCGACAGGAGCGGTGATCGCGATCGACTGTTTGTCGCCGCGCGTGGTCAGAGACAGCAGCGCAGAGAAGGTTTGCCCCTCGACCCGGACGTTGACCTGATTGCCTTTGATCGAGCCAGCCACCCTGCCCGCCGCGCCGCGCGTTGTTTCGTTCCAGTCGCCAAGCACCTCGCCGTTCTGATAACGCACGTTGCCGTGAAGCTCGAAATTGTAGCTGTCGCTGGCACAACGAAGCTCAATGGTAACCGTCGCGCCGGCGCTTCCGACCCGGTACTGCGCCCGGCAACGGATCGATTCGTTCTCACCGTTTCCGATCTTAAGACTGCCGCCGCCGGTCCAGCTGCCGGCCATCGCGCTAAAAGGTCCCGAGCCTTGCGTCTGTGCGGGATGTGAGAATGCCAGCGCTGCAACCAGTGCTGCGGTCGCGAAGGCCGGGAACCGAGCCTTAATCCACGATCCTGTCATGCTTTTTTCGTCCTGGTAGATATCCCCGGCGCGGAACCGCCCGATGCCGAATGGGTAAACGCCCCGCGGTGATTTGGCTACAAAGGTAGGCTGCTGCAACCCGATATTCACGCTATAAACTCGCGCATCTAGAGCCGCTCCGGGAACAAACACTATATGCCCGCGACGATCAGCGCCAGATTCCTCTGCCGGTTGCGGCGCGGCATAAATTGGATGCTGGCCGGATTGCTGGCCATCCCGCTGCTGGCGCCAGCGCTCGCGGCCGAGAACGCGGTCGATCTTCAACTGGTGCTTGCGATCGATGCTTCCAACAGCGTGACTGACGAGCGCTTCGAGTTGCAAAAGCGCGGTTATGTCGCAGCCTTTCGCAATCCGCAGGTGATCAAGGCCATCGCCTCCGGCGCAGAGCAGTCCATCGCCGTCACCATGATGCAATGGACCGGGCCCTTCACCCATGTGCAGGTGGTGCCCTGGATGCTGGTGAAGGACGCTGCATCTGCCGCCGCGTTGGCCGATGCCGTCGACCATTCCGAACGGGAACTCTTTGGCGGCGGCGGCACTTCCATCAGCGGCGCCATCGACCAGGGCGTGATGCTGCTGTCGCAAAGTCCTTACAAGTCGCCGCGCCGCACGATCGATATTTCCGGCGATGGTCCCAACTCCAGCGGCCGCTCGGTGATCCGCGCCCGCGACGAGGCGGTGGCGCAGGGCATCGGCATCAATGGCTTGCCGATCCTGTCGATCGACCGCCGGCTCGATCATTATTACTACAGCTACGTGATCGGCGGCCCCGGCGCGTTCATGATCCCGGCGGCGAATTACGAAAGCTTCGCCGAGGCGATTGTCAAAAAACTGATCCTGGAGATTGCCGCAAATCCGCCGCCGCCCGGCCTTTGGGGCGCCGTGCTGGCGCGCAACCTCAAGCCATAGCCGTCTCGTCGCGCGCGCGCACGTCGGGTTTAACCGATGTGCGTACCGATTGTGCGGACTCGGATAAATCCGGGTTCCTATGCATGCATTCTAAAGATTCCTCCCGATGGAATTGCGGATCAAGTCGGCGATGACGAACATGCAACACGCCCCTTCCGCTGGAATCGGCCTCTGCTAAGCTCTAATCCCGTTTTTGGCGGGATATCCGATGGACTGTCATGTGAATAATGCCTGCGTGCGCCTGTGTATTTTGTCCTCCGCTCTCCTGCTCATCCTGCTGCTCGGCGGCGGATCGCCGGCGCGGGCGCAGACCAATGTCGACCTGCAACTCGTCCTGGCAGTGGATGCGTCCGGCAGCGTCAACGATACGCGCTTCGAATTGCAGAAGCAGGGCTATGCCGCGGCCTTCCGCAATCCGCAGGTAATCAAGGCGATCATGTCGGGTGGTGAGCAGGCCATCGCCGTCACCATGATGCAGTGGACCGGGCCTTTCATGCATGTGCAGGTGGTGCCCTGGACGCTGCTCAAGGATTCCGCTTCGGCGAAGGCTTTCGGCGACGCCATCGCCAGATCGCAGCGTGAATTATTCGGCGGCGGTACCTCGATCAGCGGTGCCATCGATCAGTCGATGGCGCTGTTCTCCCAGAGTCCCTATGTGTCGGCCCGCCGCACGATCGATATCTCCGGCGATGGCGCCAACACCAGCGGCCGTTCGATTACCCATGCGCGCGACGAGGCGGTGCGCAGCGGCATCAGCATCAACGGATTGCCGATCCTGTCGCTCGACCCCTTCCTCGACCGTTATTATTACAACCATGTGATTGGCGGGCCGGGGGCCTTTATGATCCCGGCCGCGAACTACGAACACTTCGCCGACGCCGTGGTAAAGAAACTGATCCTTGAGATCGCAGCCAATGAAGATCGGCCCGCCATGAAACAATGGGGCGCGGTCCTGGCCGGTGCGCCGTGAAGACGCCGCTCACCTTGCTCGCCGCCGCCGCAGCTCTCCTTGCGCCCTGCCTTCCGGCGCGCGCCGATTTCCAGATCTGCAACCGCATGAGCTATGTGGTGGAGACCGCGGTCGGCCTGCAGGAGTCCGGCGCGCTGGTGACGCGCGGCTGGTACCGCGTCGATCCCGGCCAGTGCCGCGTCACCGTCGAAGGCACGGTCAATGCCGATCGTTTCTATATCCATGCCCGCGCGCTCCCCGCCTACGGGACTTCGCCGTCGGCGCTGACCGGACATGTTGAACTGTGCGTGGGCAAGCAGCATTTCATCGTGCCGGCCGCGGGACGCGGCTGCTCGCGCCCGGGCCAGCAATTGGTGCGCTTCACCGAGGTGAAGCCCTATCCGAGCGAGACCGGCTGGACCGCCTATCTCGCCGAAGAGTCGGATTATAACGACGAACAGGCGCGGCTCGCCGCCGTGCAGCGGTTGCTGACGATCAACGGTTATGACGCCAATCCGATCGACGGATTGAAAGGGCGCAAGACCGACGCCGCGCTCGCCGCTTTCCTGAAGGACCGCAATTTGCCGCCTGAGGCGGCGAATGCCCCGACGTTTTTCGACGTGCTGCTTGACGCGACGCAGCGGCCGGAGGGCACCGGCTTCGTCTGGTGCAACGAGACCAGCAATACCGTCATGGCGGCCGTCGCCAACGAAGACCGGGGCACGATCGTCACGCGCGGCTGGTATCGGGTTGAGCCGGGCAAATGCACCCGCCCGGAGGTGCTGGCGCGCGCGCGCCGGATCTACAGCTATGCCGAGGCGATCGACGGCAGCGGGCAGGTAGCAAAGCGCAGCGGCAAGCCGCTGACCTGGGGTGGACGCATGATGCTGTGCACGCGCGAGGCATCCTTCGAGATCAGCGACCATAAGGAATGCAATGCGCGCGGCCTGAGCACCGCGGGCTTCGCCAGCGTCGAGCTTGCCGCGCAGGGCGCGACGACGCTGCGCTTCAGGGAACCATGAAAACCTCACCGCAGCGCGGTTTCGCACAGGTTGAGACTTGGGTATTCGATCTCGACAACACGCTCTACCCGCATCATCTCAACCTCTGGCAGCAGGTCGACGAGCGTATCCGTCTCTATATCGAGCGTCTGCTCGATCTGCCGAAGGATGACGCCTTCCGGTTGCAGAAGGATTATTACCGGCGCTATGGCACCACTTTGCGCGGCTTGATGCTGGAGCACGGACTGCATCCGGACGATTTCCTCGACTTCGTGCATGAGATCGACCACTCGCCGCTGGAGCCGAATCCGCGGCTCGGCGCCGCCATTGAGAAGCTGCCGGGCCGCAAGCTCATCCTCACCAACGGCACGCGCAAACATGCTGACGCCGTGATGCAGCGCCTCGCCATCGACAAGCATTTCGAGGACGTTTTCGACATCGCGGCGGCCGAGCTGGAGCCGAAGCCGTCACCGCAGACCTATGAGCGATTTCTCGCGCTCCACGGCGTCGATCCTGCGAAGGCGGCGATGTTCGAGGACCTTGCGCGCAACCTCGCGACCCCGCATGCGCTCGGCATGACCACGGTGCTGGTGATTCCGGAAGGCACGCGCGAGGTCCTGCGCGAAGACTGGGAGTTCGAAGGGCGGGAAGACGACCACGTCGACCATGTCACCGACGACCTGACCGGCTTCCTGCAAGCCAATTGCTGCCGTTGAGCTTCCCGCCATTGACAAGCCCGCCGCCGCCGCGCGACACAACAAGCCCCTTTCACCACAGGAAAAGCGAGCATGTCGCAGTCCGGGCTGGCCAAGATCATCGATGACGCATTCGAGAAGCGCGACGGCGTCGGCCCCGCGACCAAAGGCGAAATCCGCGATGCCGTGGAGGCCGCGCTCGACCTGCTCGATCGCGGCGAGGCGCGCGTCGCCGAGAAGCAGGCGGACAACGGAGTCTGGCGCGTCAACCAGTGGCTGAAGAAGGCCGTGCTGCTGTCGTTCCGGCTCAACGACATGGAGGTCATTCCCGGCGGGCCCGGCGGCGCGGTGTGGTGGGACAAGGTGCCCTCGAAATTCGCCGGCTGGAGCGCGGAGAAGTTTCGCGCCGCCGGCTTTCGTGCCGTGCCGGGCTCGATCGTGCGCCGCTCGGCTTTCATCGCGCCCAACGTCGTGCTGATGCCGTCTTTCGTCAATCTCGGCGCCTATGTGGATTCCGGCAGCATGATCGATACCTGGGCGACCGTCGGCTCCTGCGCGCAGATCGGCAAGAACTGCCACATCTCCGGCGGCGCCGGCATCGGCGGCGTGCTCGAGCCGCTGCAGGCCGGACCGGTGATCATCGAGGACAATTGCTTCGTCGGCGCGCGCTCCGAGGTGGCCGAAGGCGTCATCGTGCGAACCGGCTCGGTGCTGTCGATGGGCGTCTTCATCGGCGCTTCCACCAAGATCGTCGACCGCCAGAGCGGACAGGTGTTGCAGGGCGAGGTGCCGGCCTATTCGGTGGTGGTGCCCGGCATGCTCCCGGGCAAGGACAATGGCCCGGGACTTTACTGCGCCGTCATCGTCAAGCGCGTGGACGAGAAAACCCGCTCCAAGACCAGTATCAATGAATTGCTGAGGGATTAAGCTGAAGGCACCGATTCTTTCAGGGGGGACATCATGCCTTTCACGCAGCTGCTTTTCTCGTTTCGCGGGCGGATCAACCGCGCGATTTACTGGCTCACCACGCTCGCGCTGCTCGCCATCCTGATCGCCCTGGCTTTTGTTGCCGTCATGAGCGGCGGATTTGGCGCCCTCATCGTCTTACTGCTGATTTCCTATATTCCGCTGCTCTGGATCGGCCTTGCGATCGGCGCCAAGCGCCTGCACGACCGCGACAAGTCCGCCTGGTGGCTGCTGGTCTTTTACGTGCTGCCCAGCGTGCTGCAGGGTATCGCCGAGCAAGGAGGCGGGCTCGGCTTTGTCTTCAACCTGGCGGGAGCCGCCATCGCGATCTGGGGCATCGTTGAACTCGGGTTCCTGCGCGGCACCGACGGCCCTAACCAGTACGGGCCCGATCCGCTGCAACAGGCGGCGAACGTGCAGCCTGCTTGACGCTGTCGCCGGCGATGCGGCTAATGCCGGCATGAGTGCCGCCGACCCGCTTGCCATCGCCCGGGAGCTGCTGCGCTGTCCTTCCGTCACACCGGCGGAGGGCGGCGCGCTGCGCTATCTCGAAGGCCTGCTGAAGGGCGCGGGTTTCACGGTGCACCGCATGACCTTCAGCGAGCCGGGCACCGCCGATATCGAGAATCTTTACGCGCGCATCGGGGCGGCGGCGCCCAACATCGTCTTCGCCGGGCATACCGACGTGGTGCCACCGGGCGAGGTCAAAGCCTGGGCGCATGCGCCCTTCGCCGGCGAGGTCGCGGACGGCCAGCTTTACGGCCGCGGCGCCGTGGACATGAAGGGCGGCATCGCCTGCGCGGTGGCCGCCGCGCTCGACTATCTCGCCGCGAATGGCGGCAAGCCGAAGGGCTCGATCTCCTTCCTGATCACCGGGGACGAGGAAAGCATCGCGATCAACGGCACGGTAAAGCTTGTGGCCTGGGCGGCCGCGCGCGGGGAGAGATTCGATCACTGCATCCTGGGTGAGCCGTCGAATGTGCGCGAGCTGGGCGACACCATCAAGATCGGCCGGCGCGGCTCGCTCAACGGCATTCTCACTGTCACCGGGCGCCAGGGGCATGTGGCCTATCCCGACCGCGCGGAAAATCCGGTGCGCGGAATCGTCGCGCTGATCAGCGCGCTGATGAACGAGCCGCTCGACCAGGGCAGCGCGCATTTTCAGCCGTCGAATTTGGAATTCACCTCGGTCGATGTGGGTAATCCCACGGTCAATCTCATTCCCGGCGAGGCGCGCGCGCGTTTCAACATCCGCTTCAACGATTGCCACACGCAAGCCTCGCTGAAGCAATTGATCGAGCAGCGCGCGGCCAAGGCCGCGGCCGGCCGCATCCGTTTCGCCTTTGAATGGGAGCCGTCGAACGCCGACGTCTTCGTGGTGGAGACCGGGCCTTTCACCGACCTCGTAGCCGGCGCGATCACCGAGGTAACCAGGCGCAAGCCGGAATTGTCCACCACCGGGGGCACCTCGGACGCGCGCTTCATCAAGAATTATTGCCCGGTGGTGGAATTCGGCCTCGTCGGCCAGACCATGCACCAGACCGACGAGCGCGTGCCGCTCACCGATCTCGCCGCGCTGACGGCCATCTACCGGCGCGTGCTGGAAAAGTATTTCGGCTAAGCGCTTTACTCCGCCCTCATCCTGAGAAGCCGCGCACTGACAATGCGCAGATCGGATCGCGCCGACTTGCGTGCGCGGCGTCTCGGAGGACGAGGGCGGCCCATCCTTCGACACGCGCCTTTCAGGCGCTCCTCAGGATGCGGTGGAGGATACGTTCCCTCAATACTCCACCCGCACCAGGTACAGCCCGTCCGGGGGCGCGATCGGCCCGCAGGCGGTGCGGTCGCGCGCCTCGAGCGCGCCCGTCAGGTCCCTGGCGGTCCAGCGCCCCTCGCCCACCAGCGCCAGCGATCCGACCATCGAGCGCACCTGGTGGTGCAGAAAGGAGCGCGCCGAAGCAGAGATCCGGATCTCATCGCCCTCGCGCGCCACGTCGAGACGGTCGAGCGTCTTGACCGGCGATTTCGCCTGGCATTCCGCCGCGCGGAAAGTCGTGAAGTCGTGCTTGCCGATGAGACCCTGGGCGGCGCGGTGCATCGCGGCGGCGTCCAGCAGGCGGGGCACCCGCCAGGCGCGGCCGCGGTCGAGCGCGAGGTCGGCACGCCGGTTGACGATTCGATACAGATAATGCCGCGCACGCGCGGAAAACCGCGCGTCGAAATCATCCGGCACCCGCTCGGCGGCGAGCACCGCGACCGGATGCGGCCGCAATTGCGCGGTGAGCGCATCGCGCACCGTATCGCTGTCCCATTCCTTGGAAAGATCGATATGCGCTACCTGGCCGAGCGCATGCACGCCCGCATCCGTGCGCCCCGCGCCGCTGACAGAGACCTTTTCGCCGCAGAAGGCTTCCACCGCCGCGGCCAGCACGCCCTGCACGGTCGGCTGGCCGGCCTGGATCTGCCAGCCGGCAAACGGCGCACCGTCGTATTCGATCAGCAACTTGTAGCGGGGCATGGCGATCAGCCCAGACGCGCAAAGGCCGGCGGATAGTGCACGGTTCCTGATGCCGGCGCATCCGCCGTGAACCGATAGGCCATGAAACAGGGTCCGGCGTAATCGGATATGAAGGCCGCTGCCGCCTGCGGATCGAAGCCGAAGCGCCGGTAATACGCCGGATCGCCCAGCACGAAGGCAAGCTTTTCGCCACGCTGCTTCAGCGCCAGCATGCCACGCGTGATCAATGCTTCGCCAACGCCACGCCGCTGATATTCCAGTGCAACCGCGAGCGGTGCGAGCCCGATGCAGGGAATTTCATCGACCAGCAACCGCGGGAAAGCCACGTAGCCGACAACGCGCTCTTTCGCGTCGGTGGCGACGAGCGATAGAGCAATGTCGTCGCCGGCGCGCAGGCCGTCGACCAGCTTGGCTTCCGCCTCGCCCTGGAAGGCGGCGCGCAACACATCGCGCACGCTGGCCACATCGCCCGGCAATTCGGGGCGAATCGTTGTTTCGCTCACGACAGTCTCGCGCCGCGTTTGATTGCCGCACCCCGCAGGAATTCCTCGGCCTTCATCGCCTGCCGGCCGGCGCGCTGCAATTCGAACAGGCGCACGGCGCCCTCGCCGCAGGCGACCGTAAGCTGATCGTCGAGCACGGTCCCCGGTGCGCCGGAGCCTTGCGCCAGCGTCGACCGCAGCACCTTGACCCGGGTGCCCCCGGCTTCGAACCAGGCGCCGGGAAACGGCGACAGCCCACGGATATGGTCGTGCACCGGCCTGGCGGGTTTCGACCAGTCGATGCGCGTCTCGTCCTTGCGGATCTTGTCGGCATAGGTGACGCCCGCCTCGGGCTGCGGCTTGACCTCGAGCGTGCCGCGCTCCAGCGCGCCGAGCGCCCGCGGCATCAGCTCGGCGCCCATACGCGCCAACACGTCGTGCAGTTCCCCCGCCGTCATGTCCGGGCCGATCGGCACCCGATCGGCCATCGCCAGGGCGCCGGTGTCGAGGCCTTCGTCCATCCGCATGATGGTGACGCCGCTCTCGGCGTCGCCCGCCATGATGGAGCGGTTGATCGGCGCGGCGCCGCGCCAGCGCGGCAGCAGCGAGGCATGGATGTTGAAGCAGCCGAGCGGCACGGCATCGAGAATTGGTTTGGGCAGGATCAGGCCATAGGCGACGACCACCGCGGCATCGGCGCCATGCGCACGGAAGGCGGCCTGCGCCTCCGGCGTCTTCAGGGTTGCGGGCGTCAGCACCGGCAGATTGAAGTGGCGGGCCTCGCGCTCGACCGGCGTTGGCTGCAGCTCCAGCCCGCGGCGGCCCGCGGGCTTCGGCGCCCGGGTGTAGACCGCGGCGATGTCATAGCCGCGCGCGACCAGCTCGGTGAGGGCCGGCAGGGCGAAATCCGGGGTGCCCATGAAGATCAGGCGAAGGGACATGGATTGATCCTAGCTCAACGTGTTGAGCAATTCGCAAGCCGCTTGGCACTGCGCAACTCCCTCTCCCCCACCGATCTCGGGTTTACTCGAGATCGGCACTATTGAATGCCGAAGTCGGATAGATCCGACTTCGGTGGGAGAGGGTTGGGGCGAGGGGGTTCGGGCATAAGGGAGTCCCTACGCCTTCACCCGGATCGCTTCGCGATCCGGCCTCTCCCCACGGGAGAGGTGAAGGAAAGATGGCTACACCGTGTGTGTACGCGTTTTATCGCTGACCGGCGGATGCGGCCCCGCGGGCCTCGTCGTGCCCGTGAGCTTTGCCGCCTTGACGAATTTTTTTGTCACCCGATCGCGCTTGAGCTTGGAAATATGATCGATGAACAGCACGCCGTTGAGATGATCGATCTCGTGTTGCAGACAGGTGGCGAGCAACCCATCGGCTTCGATCTCGTGCAGTTTTTCGTCGAGATCGAGATATTTCACTTTCACCCGGGCCGGACGCTCGACCTCTTCGTAATATTCGGGGATCGACAGGCAACCTTCCTCGTAGACGCCCTTGTCTTCCGAGCGCCAGGTGATTTCCGGATTGATGAAGACCTGCGGCTGCGGCGGCTCGTCCTTCTTGGCGAGGTCGAGGGTGACAACGCGTTGTCGCACGCCGACCTGGATCGCCGCCAGGCCGATGCCCGGGGCGGCATACATCGTCTCGAACATGTCCTCGGCCAGCTTGCGCGTCTCCGCGTCGATCGTCTTCACCGGATCGGAAACCAGCCGCAACCGCGGATCGGGCAGGATGAGAATGTCGCGCAAAGCCATGACGGCGATGTAAGCGGAACTTGTTGGCGGGTCAACGAGCGGGTTTTTGCTTGAGGCGCTGGATTTGGCGACCTAGTGTTCACCCTTCGTTCGGAGAATCATGCTACTGATCCGCTGGGACCTACCAGAAAGCATATGCCATGGACCTTTTGTTGTTTTTGGCCGTCGTCTGTCTCGCCATCGGCGCGGGCATCGGCTTTTTCCTCGGCAAGGCATGGCAGCGCCGCGAGGTTACCCAGCTGTCCGGCGTGCTCGAAACCGAGCGCCAGCTGAACCTGGAGCGGCTGAGCAGCATGAAGGATACCTTTGTCGCGCTCGCCTCCGATGCCCTGCAAAAAAACAACTCCCAGTTCCTCGCTTTGGCGAATGAAACCCTGCAAAAACGCCAGGAGGCTGCGGCGAGAGATTTGCAGGAACGGGAAAAAGCGATCAAGGAACTCATCGGACCGGTCAAGGAATCGCTGGATCGCTTCGATCAGAAAATTCAGGACGTCGAGAAGGCGAGGATCGGTGCCTATGAGGGCCTCACCACGCAGGTCCGGAGCCTGTTCGATTCGCAGCAGCAGCTTCGCGCTGAGACCAACAACCTGGTGAATGCCCTGAAAAGCCCTCGCATCCGCGGACGCTGGGGAGAGATCCAGCTGCGGCGCGTGGTCGAGCTTGCCGGCATGATCGGCCATTGCGACTTCACCGAACAGCAATCCGCCAATACCGAAGACGGCCGGCTGCGGCCCGACCTGGTGGTGCGGCTGCCAGGCGATAAATTCGTGGTCATCGACGCGAAATCGCCGCTCGACGCCTATCTGCTGGCGCTCGACGCGGTGGATGAGAACAGCCGGAACGGGCATCTCGCCACTTATGCCAACCAGATTCGCAAGCATATCGGCGCCCTCAGCAACAAGACCTATTGGGAGCAATTCAAGTCGGCGCCGGACTTCGTCTTCATGTTTCTGCCGGGCGAATCGTTCTACAGCGCGGCGCTGGAGGCCGACCCATCGCTGATCGAAGCGGGCGTCAACCAGCGCGTCATTCTGGCGACGCCAACCACGCTGATCGCTCTCCTGAAAGCCATCGCCTATGGCTGGCGGCAAGAGCGGCTTGGCGAGGAAGTCGAAAGGATCGGCAATCTCGGCAAGGAGCTGTACGAGCGCGTGCGCACGCTCGGCGCGCATTTCGCCAGCGTCGGATCATCGCTTCAAAAAGCGGTGGAGAAATACAACGAGGCGGTCGGCACCTTGGAAAGCCGTGTGCTGGTCAGCGCGCGCCGGTTCAAGGAAATGCCGATCACGGCCACCGACAAGGAGATCGAGCTGGCAAGACAGATCGAAACGATTCCGCGCCAGCTGCAGTCGTCCGACTTGAACGGCCATGGCGAGCAGCCGTTTCTGTTCAATCCGGTACAGGATTCCGGCCAAGCTGGGGCGGAGCCGAACCGCCCGGCGGAATAAAAACTTCGTTCCTGCGTTGCGGATGCCGCAATTAGCACGTCAGGGCCGGCCGAAAGGCGCGAGGCGCCGTCTTCGTGCCTGACCTGCCGGCCATCCATGTTCTTGCCACGTTCCGATTTGACGAAGCCGTGGATGCCCGGCAACAAGGCATGTGCTCGGAACGGTGAGTCCGGACCGGAATGCGGCCATACGGCAGGAGCAGGTCTATCATGAGCATCCCGACGTCCGCCGCGCGCAGTTCTTTCACCGACGCGTTCGCGGTCTATCTGCGGCCGCGGGTGCTGATCGTGATGCTGCTCGGCTTCGCCTCGGGGTTGCCGCTGGCGCTGTCGGGCTCGACGCTGGCGGTCTGGCTGACCGAGGCCAACATCGACCTTGCCACCATCGGCCTGTTCTCGCTGGTGGGTCTTCCTTATACCATCAAGTTCCTCTGGGCGCCGCTGGTGGATGCGCTCGACATTCCGCTGCTGTCGCGCCGCTTCGGCCGCCGCCGCGGCTGGCTGATTTTTTCCCAGCTCCTGCTGATCGCCGCGATCGTGCTGCTCGGGTTATGCGATCCGTCGGTATCGATCCCGCTCATCACGCTCGGAGCGGTGACGGTGGCGACCGCCTCGGCCACGCAGGACATCGTGATCGACGCCTTCCGCGTGGAAAGCCTGGAGACCAGCGAGCAGGCTGCCGGCATGGCGGGCTATGTGGCGGCCTATCGCGTCGGCATGCTGGTGGCGGGCGCCGGCGTTCTGGCGCTGGTGGCCTGGTTCGAATATCGCGGCATCCCGCACGGCCTGGCCTGGACCTGGGGCTATGTGGTCGCGGCGCTGCTGATGGGCGTCGGCCTTGCCGCAACGCTGTTGGCGCGCGAACCCGAAGGCATCGAGCGCCCCCCGGTGAAAGACGCGCGCGAGGTCGCCAATCGCGTATTCGTCACCGCCTATGGCGCCTTCGAGGATTTTCTCACCCGGCCGGCCGCCGTCGCCATCCTGCTGTTCGTGCTGCTGTTCAAGTTCTGCGACGCCTTTGCCGGCGTGCTCACCGCGCCTTTCGTGCTGAAGATCGGCTTCGACAAGGAAACCTATGCCGCGATCGTCAAGGGCGTGGGCTTTATCGCAGCCATCCTCGGTGGCTTCGCCGGCGGCATGATCGCCCGCGCGCTGCCGCTTTCAACCAGCCTATGGATCGCCGGCCTGCTGCAGATGACGTCTAACTTGGTGTTCTCCTGGCAGGCGCTGATGGGCGCGAACGTCGCCGCGCTCACTTTCACCATCATCGTGGAGAATTTCACCGGCGCGATCGGCACGGTGATCTTCGTCGCCTATCTCTCGGCGCTGTGCGGAGACCGCGCCCATACCGCCACGCAATACGCCCTGCTCACGGCGCTGGCTGCGGTGGGACGGACGGTGCTGGCTTCAGGGGGCGGCTTCGTCGCCGAGGCGACCGGCTGGTTCTGGTTCTTCGTCGTCACCGCCGCGTCGGCGATCCCGAGCTTCCTGTTGCTCTGGTGGCTGCAGCAGCGCGGACATTTCGCCGAGCTGGACAAGCCTCGTCCCTAAATCCGTCACCCTGAGGTGGCGGGATAGATTGCCTGCGGTGCTCGCACCTCGGGGTGACGGATTCTAAAACAGCGTCCGCTGCTTGATGGCGGCCGAAAGCGTGCCCTCGTCGAGATAGTCGAGTTCGCCGCCGACCGGCACGCCATGCGCCAGCCGCGTCACCTTCACCCCCGAGCCGTGCAAAAGATCGGTGATGTAATGCGCCGTGGTCTGGCCGTCGACGGTGGCATTCAGCGCCAGGATCACTTCCTTCACTCCGCCGTCATGCGCGCGCGAGACCAGCGCGTCGATCGAAAGATCCTGCGGGCCGACACCGTCGAGCGGCGAGAGCGTGCCGCCCAGCACGTGATAGCGCGAATTGATCGCATGCGCCCGCTCCAGCGCCCACAGATCGGCGACGTCGGCGACCGCGACGATGATGGAAGCGTCGCGGCGATCGTCGGTGCAGACGGTGCAGGGATTTTGCGTGTCGATATTGCCGCAGACCCGGCAGATCTCGATCTTTTCCATGGCGGTGGCAAGCGCGGCGCCGAGCGGAGCCATCAGCTGCTCGCGCTTCTTGATCAGATGCAGCGCCGCGCGCCGCGCCGAACGCGGGCCCAGGCCCGGCAGGCGCGCGAGCAACTGGATCAGGCGCTCGATTTCAGGTCCGGCAACGGCGGTGGGCATTTACGTTCGTCCCTCGCCCTGCGCCGGAAGCGCGAGCGCGATCTTTTGGCCTTCGCACGATCAGAACAGCTTCATCCCGGGCGGCAGCGGCAGGCCGCCGGTCAGGCCCTGCATTTTTTCCTTCATCACCGCTTCGGCCTTGCGCCGCGCATCGGCATGGGCGGCAACCAAAAGGTCCTCGAGGATTTCCTTTTCGCCCGGCTGGAGCAGCGAATCGTCGATCTTGATGCCCTTCATCTCGCCCTTGGCGGTGAGCTTGACCGTGACCAGTCCGCCGCCCGCGGCTCCCTCGACCTCAATGGTGTCGAGCTCGGCCTGCAACGCTTCCATCTTGGATTGCAGCTGCGCCGCCTGCTTCATCAGGCCCATGAAATCCGCCATGGCTAATCCTCGCGCTCGGCGTCGGGCAGCATGTCGGCGCCCGGCGCGGCTTCAGGAGCTGTTTCGGTGCGGCGTACGTCGACGATTTCGGCACCGGGAAAGCGATTGAGCACCGTTTGCACCAGCGGATCGGCGCGCACGCCGCGCATCAGGTCGGCTTTCTGCGTCTCCATCTGCTGGCGAAGTGTGGGCGCGCCCTCCTCCGAGGAGACCGCCACCATCCAGCGCCGCCCGGTCCAGGCCGCAAGCTTGCGCGACAAATCGCCGACCAATGTTTTGGGCGCGCTCGGCAGCACGCTGATTTCCAGCTGCCCGTCCTCGAAGCGCACCAGCCGCACATCGCGTTCCAGCGCGGCCTTGATGGTGAGATCGCGTTTTTCGGCGGCGAGCGCGATCAGGTCCTCAAAGCGCGCGAGCGCGAGCACCGGCTCGGCCGCGGCGGGTTCATTCAAGCGCGCGCCCGGCTCGGCCAAAGGCATGCTGGGCGAGGCTGCCGGAGCGGCAGAGCCACGCGGCGCCCCCCGCGGGGCGTCGTAGCGCGGCGCAAAGGATCCGCCCGCGCCGGGCGCTGCCGAAACCGGTGCGCCGCCATTGGTCGGCCGCGCGCCGGCGGATTTCTCCTCGCCAAGCGAGCGCATGACCTCGTCCGGGGTCGGCAGGTCGGCGGCATAGGCGATGCGCACCAGCGCCATCTCGGCCGCCGCCAGCGGACGCGGGGCCTCCTTCACGTCGGCCAGCGCCTTCAGCAGCATCTGCCAGGTGCGGGACAGAACCCGCATCGAAAGCTGGGTGGCAAAAGCATGGCCGCGGATGCGCTCGGCTTCGCTGATCGAAACGTCCTGCGCCACCGACGGGACCACCTTCACGCGGGTGACGAAATGGGTGAACTCGGCCAGTTCGGTCAGCACGGTCAGCGGATCGGCGCCGGAATCATACTGGTCGCGCAGTTCCCTCAGCGCAGACGCGATGTCGCCGCGCAGCAGCGCTTCGAACAGATCGACGATGCGCACGCGGTCGGCAAGGCCCAGCATCTGGCGCACGTCCTCCGCCCGCACCGGGCCTGCCGCATGCGCGATGGCCTGGTCCAGCAGCGAGAGCGAATCGCGCACCGAGCCTTCCGCGGCGCGCGCGATCAGGGCAAGAGCTTCCGGCTCCGCCTGCACCTGTTCCTTTTCGGCGATGCCGGCAAGATGCTGCACCAGCATGGCGGCATCGACGCGGCGCAGGTCAAAACGCTGGCAGCGCGACAGCACGGTCACCGGCACTTTGCGGATTTCCGTGGTCGCGAAAATAAACTTGGCGTGCGGCGGCGGCTCTTCCAGGGTCTTCAGCAACGCGTTGAAGGCGGCGCCGGAGAGCATGTGCACTTCGTCCAGGATGTAGACTTTGTAGCGTGCGCTCACCGGCGCATAGCGGATGGCGTCATTGATCTGACGCACGTCATCGACGCTGTTATGGGAGGCGGCGTCCATCTCCAGCACGTCGAGGTGCCGGCTTTCCATGATCGCCTGGCATTGGGTGCCGAGCTTCGGCATGTGGATGGTCGGTCCGGCGACCGAGCCGTCCGGGAGCTCGTAATTCAGCGCGCGGGCGAGAATGCGCGCAGTGGTGGTCTTGCCCACGCCGCGCACGCCGGTGAGAATCCAGGCCTGCGGGATGCGGCCGGTATCGAAGGCATTGGAGACGGTGCGAACCATCGCCTCCTGGCCGATCAGGTCGTCGAAAGTGGCCGGGCGGTATTTGCGCGCCAGCACGCGGTAGGAAGCCGGATCCGCGGCCCCGGGGGCGGCGGCAGCAGGACGGCTCTGATTATCGGCGCTGCTCATCCTGCTTTCCGATCCACGCCGCGCCGGCTGCGCGGTCCTCATGCTGCAAACGGCAAGGGAAAAAGGTGGGAGGCTGACGAGCGACCCGAACCGGAGCTCGTTAGGGCTGCTTCCTTCCGGACCTGACCCGGTTGGCGAGTGGTCCGTCCACTGCCAACCTCCCGCTTTCTATATCGGGCGAACAAAGCGGGAAAGCAAGCGCGGTGGACAACACGGAATTTGGGCCATTCGCCACAGCCGCCCGGGGCGAATAATCTCTCGCCTGCCATGTCCGACCCATCCCCCTGGTCGCTGCATCCGCAGCTCGCCGCCGACGCCGAGGACGTTGGCGACCTGCCGCTCTCGCGCGTGCTGATCATCAAGGATTCCAATTATCCCTGGCTCATCCTTGTGCCGCGGCAGCCCGGCGTGACGGAAATCCTCGACCTCGGCCCGGCGGAACAGGCCCAGCTGATGCGCGAGATCGCGCGGGCCGGCGCGGCACTAAAGGAGATCACCGCCTGCGACAAGCTCAACATCGCCGCTTTGGGCAATGTCGTGCCGCAGCTGCACGTCCATGTCATCGCCCGGAGCAGGAGCGACCCGGCCTGGCCGCATCCGGTTTGGGGCAAGCTGAAGCCGCGCGCCTATGATCGTAACACGCTGCAACGCTTTGCCGCCTTGCTAAGCGAGGCGCTCGGCCTGAGCTGACGCTTGCACATAGAATAATTTTCTTTGTAGGCTCAGACGGGACGAGTAAAGAGAATATCCTTCCGAGAGCGCGCAGGCATTTAGCCAGCCATTTCAAGGATTCGGCCATGGACGCGATCGACTACAAGATCCTCGCGGTTCTGCAGGAGGATGCTTCCCTGTCGGTGGCCGAAATCGGCCAACGCGTCGGGCTGTCCTCGACGCCATGCTGGAAGCGCATCCAGCGGCTGGAAGCCGACGGCGTCATCCTCAAGCGCGTGGCGCTGATCGATCAGGACAAGATCGGGCTCGGCATCACCGTCTTCGTTTCCGTCGAGACCGGCGACCACTCGCAGGAATGGCTCGGGCGTTTCGCCGAAGTGGTGGGCGCCATGCCCGAGGTGATGGAATTCTACCGCATGGCGGGCGACGTCGATTACATGCTGCGGGTGATCGTGCCCGACATCCAGGGCTACGACGCATTTTATAAGAGACTGATCGCGTCGGTGCCGCTGAAGAACGTGACGTCGCGCTTTGCGATGGAGAAGATCAAGTCGACGACAGCGTTGCCGATCCCGCGGCCTGCCGCCTGAGCGCCCTCACGTGGCGGGATAAGTCACGCTGTTGGACAGACGCGGCCGCATATACATCTGATCCTTCAGGTTCAGGTTGCCGGTGAGGGCAGAGCCCATGGTCGGCTCATACAGGTATTCCGCCTCGCTCCAGATCAGCCAGGTATTGGCCACGTTGAGCGCGGGGGGCAGCGTGACACTCGAACCAACGCCATGCTTGGTGCCGCCGAGCGTCTCGCTCCACTCGATTGTCGCATTGCCGTTGGCGTCGATCTTGACCTGCGACACCGTAACCTTGAGCTTGGCGGCGTTGTAAGGCGATATCACCGCTGCCGAAGCGTTGAGAATATTTGTCATGCTGGCTGCGGTGATACCGGATGACTGCGACGACAGGTCGGCCACCGTGCGCGAGACCAGCGTGACCTTGCGACTGGTCGCGATCGCCTGGGAAACTTCGATGCCGCCCAGATAGAGCGTCAGCATCAGCGGCAGCACGAGCGCGAATTCGACCGCGGAAACCCCGCGCGTATCGGCGCCAAAGCGGCGCGCCCAACGCGGCAGGCGGCGCTGCATGCTCATGTGCAGGCTCCCGAATACGGCTCGTTGCGGAACACCGACGTCGCAACCAGCAGCCGCCTGTTGCCGCTCATATCGGACAGGTCGTAGCCCATAAACGCCGCATAGACCGGGAACTGATAGATCAGCCGCACGACGACGATTTCGCACGGGCCGCCCGGGTTGTAGCTGCCGGGCTTGACATTGCCGTCATCGCCCACCGGCCGGCTGAGGTCGATCGCGGAGAAAGTGCTGTATTTCTGCACATCGACGGTCACTCCGCCGGCGCAATCGAACAGGCCATAGATCCTCTCGCACACGGCGTCCTTGAACGTCGCTTGCGTCAAGCCCGCGGTCTGCGCCTGGCCGGTCAGGATCAGCCGGGCGGAGTCCGCCGCCGCCGTTTCCAGCGTCTGGCCCGCGAAGAATACCAGCGCCGTTTCCATGATCGCGAACAGCACCGCCAGAAAGGGGGCGATCACAAGCGCGAATTCGACCGCGACTGAGCCATCGTCACGGCGGCCGAAGGCGCGCAGCCCGCCAAAGCGGAAACTGCCGCGCAATTTGCTGCTGATCAAGGCAACCATCTGTCCGACAACCCCAGGCACAGGCGTCTTTTTGCCGTGCCTTTTATTACCAAAGAGGCGTTGTCGAACTGTTGCGGATAAGGCGCAAACATCGGCCTGTGGCGTTTAGGTCGCGCTAACCAAAAGACCCGAGGCTGTTACTTGGGGGGTTGGGCGCCGCCTTGTGCCGGAGGGGTTCGAGCGCCGGTCTGCTCGAGCGTTGCCGCGAAATAGGCATTGCTGTCGCCGAGGGTGATGCGCCGCTCGCATTTGGGCGTGCAGCTGTAAGACTCGCGCTCGACGCCGCGGTAGACCACCACGCTGTCGCGCGCGCCCTGCACCTGGATCGTCTTCTGTTCCAGCACGGCCCCGGAGGGATCCAGGGCTACCAGATTGGTGACGCCGTGCCCTTTGCCGGTCAGCACGGCCATGCCGCCCGACTGTATGGAGATGTCGGCGATCAGCGGATTTCCCACAACCATGGTGGAGACGCCCTCCGGCAGCTTCATCACATGGGCCTGATCGACCGTCATGATGACGGCACCAGAGGGGCCTGGATTTCGGACTTGCGCGGCGGCGGGCGAGGCCGCGGCAACAAGCAATGCCGCAACAAGAACAGTACGCCGGCCGTTCGGGCCAAACCGATCGAAGACGACCGACATGCAACTCTCCCGCTACGCGGATGCAAACAACCTCGACAACAGCCGGATGGGCAGAATACCCAAGGGCTCGATCAGAAAACTGGGGTACCGGTCGTGCGTCCGTTTCTCACGTTCCAAGTTGGCGCGTGTATCCATCGGTGAACCGATGCCTGCTTCGCCGGACCATCCGCTAAACTGCCGACAAATGGTGAATGAACCACAAATACCGGCTCGTTATTTGAACGGATACAGCATCTGGCCGGTGAAGCTCGCCGGGATCGGATCGGCGATCCCATATCGGTCCGGCCGCTCGTTCGCCGGCATGTAAAAAGTACCGAACATGAGGTCGAAGATCGGGAAGGTGGACGAGAAATTGCTGGACCCGCCGCGGTCCGCCGCCGTGTGATGCCAGCGATGAAACACGGGCCCGGCGAGGACATATTTGAACGGCCCCAGCGTCCAGTTGAGATTGGCATGCACGAAGGCCGAATGGGCAATGATGAAAGGCCCGATGAACACCAGCACCTTCGGTGAAATCCCCGCGATCAGCAGCAGCACGTCCACCCCGACGCTGCCCAGAAAGAGATTGATCGGATGGAAGCGCGCGGCGGAGATCCAGTCCAGCTCCTCGGAAGAGTGATGCACCGCATGGAATTTCCACAGGCGCGGGCGATGGAAGCCGCGATGGATCCAGTAGAGCAGGAAATCGCCGACCAGCAGGAAGACGATGCCCTGCAGCCATAACGGATACTGCGCCAGCGGACCGTGCCCGTTCTCGTAGAATTGCACCAGTCCTTCGGCAGTGGTGATGCCGAACAGCACGGCGGCGCCCAACACCAGCAAGCCGATGCGCAAGTAACGCGCGATGAGCGGGATGAAAAACCAGTAGCAGAGGTCGGTGACGAGATCGCGCTTGCGCCACCAGACCTGGCCCGGATTGCAGGCCCAGAGGCACGTCAGCGCGGCGAAGATAACGCCGAGCGCGATGGAGATTGGCAGCACCTTGATGAAGGTGTGGCCGAGCCCATACACGACGGCGACGAGTTCCTGCGGCATGCGATTCCTGGTGTTCCGAGGGTGGATACTGTCGGGTTGTATCGGGCACTTGCCGTTAAGGTGGCGTGAACATCGCCTGCGGGAGCGACCCCTAGGAGGCAATTCAGAAAGAGGCAAGCAGCCCGCTAAAGCACTCTCCCCCGTATAGCGGCCTCTATAACCAAACTTCGTGCAGTATAGTTTGACGGGACGCCGCTATATCTAAGTAGTATTTTCTATAAAACGCTTTGCTAACCATCAGCTTCTAGAAGAAATATCTTGTTAACTATGATGCAGGGGCCATTGAAACCTTTGATTAATCGCAATCCTTAACGGCGGCGCAAGAGAACATCCCTACCCTGCCGGCTGTGACTGGGACGATGGCGGGTCGGGAGAGCAAATGCGCGGCATGGTTAAGCGTTTTGTAACGGACGAGCATGCCTCGGCGACGATGGAATATGGCCTTGTTGCCGCTGGCCTTTCGGTCGCAATAATCACGGTTTTGCAAGGCATTGGCATGCGGCTGACGGCAAATCTCGCCGCGGCGAGATAATGCATTGCGTGAGCGGAAAACCGCCCGGGCCGCGGAACTTCCCATTCGGTGAAAAAGCTACCGACCGCTCTTACGATTTTTTTCAACTTCGCCGCGCAGAATACCCAAACCTAAAATGGGTGAGTTGCACAAGAGAAGGTAGAGGAACAACCATGCGTACAGTGTCACGTTTCCTTCGCGACGAGTCGGGCGCCACGGCCATCGAATACGGCCTGATCGCTGCCGGCATCGCTGTTGCCATTATTACGATGGTCAACACGATCGGCACCTCGCTCAACACGAAGTTCACCGAGATCAATACCAAGTTGAACTAAGATCGTTGGCAAAGTCAGCTGGCTGCGAAAAGGCTCCCGCCCACAGGGCGGGAGCCTTTTCATTGTTGGTTTGCCCCTGACGAGACCTCAACGAGAGCGTCAAAATGAGCGGTCTTATCTTACCCTTTGTTTAGTCGTGATGGATACGGTCGCCCCGCTTGCCAAAGCCTTTATCAAGCTGTCAGCCTCTATGGAGCAACCGACTATGAAAACCGTGTCACGTTTCCTTCGCGACGAGTCCGGCGCCACGGCCATCGAATACGGCCTGATCGCTGCCGGCATCGCCGTTGCCATTATTACGATGGTCAACACGATCGGCACTTCGCTCAATGACAAGTTCACTGATATCAATACCAAGCTGAACTAAGATCGTTGGCTGGAGTTAGCTGGCTGGAAAAGGCTCCCCCACAGGGCGGGAGCCTTTTTCATTGTCGGTTTGGCGAAGCCGTCATCGCTCCTGCCGTTATTGCCAGCCTGGTCAACGGCCTGCCTCAGAGCGGCCGGAGGCAGGCTTTTCATCTTTGGCACGAGCCGCGTGATAACCGATCCGAAATATCATGCGGCATAACATTGGGCGGGGCGCATCGCGCATGGATCCGGCATGAACGGAATGGGAGTTATGATCGAAGCCATCAAACTGCTGTTGTTTCCGGCCATGATGGCTTTTGCCGCCTCAAGCGATCTGCTCACGATGACAATCCCCAATCGCGTGACGCTGATCATGCTGGGGGGCTTCGTGCTGTTGGCCGTTGCAACCGGGATGAGCCTGGAACAGCTCGCGCTGCATGCGGCTGCCGGCTTGCTCGTCCTTGTTCTTGCTTTCGCGTTCTTCGCCCGCGGGTGGATCGGCGGCGGCGACGCCAAGCTCGCGGCCGCGACCGCTTTGTGGTTCGGCTTCGAACATCTCATGGAATACCTGGTTTACGGTTCGCTCTTCGGCGGCGCGCTGACCTTGGCGCTGCTGCAATACCGCGCGATCCCGATGCCGGCGATACTGATCGGCCGCGCCTGGGCCGAGCGGCTGCACGAGCCGAAGGGCGGGGTGCCTTACGGCATCGCGCTCGCGGCGGCCGCCATGATGATCTATCCCAGCACATTCTGGATGCATGGCGTCACCGGCTGAGCGCGCCGCGCGCCCCGCCGGATCGGTCCGGCAACGCTCCATTAACTCGATTTAGATACGCCCGATTAACCATGCTTTGACCTTTGCGTGGTCAAATCGGCCCTGGGGAGAGCGTGCGTCCGCTCCGCCGTCGGAAGCAAGCGTCCGCCTCGTGTGTTGGAAAGCAAGCGTATGAAAGCCGCGCGTATTGTTGTGCTTGGCGTCGCCGTCGTTGCAGGTGGCCTTGCCGCCGTCATGGCTGGGCGGCAGGTGCAGGTGCAGGCGCCCGCTTCTGAGCCCGTCGCCAAACTCGAAACGACCGAGGTCCTGGTCGCGAGAACCGACATCGGCCTCGGACAATCCGCTTCGGCTTCCGACATGCAGTGGCAGACCTGGCCGGTCGCCGCCGCCGGCCCCTATTTCATCCGCAGGAGCAACAAGCCCAACGCCATCGAAGAATTTGCCGGCTCGATCGCGCGCGCCCCGATGGTTGCCGGTGAGCCGATCCGCGAGGCCAAGCTGATCAAGGCCAATGGATCGGGATTCATGGCCGCGATCCTGCCCTCCGGCATGCGCGCGGTCTCGACCGAAATATCGCCGGAAACCGGCGCCGGCGGATTTATCCTGCCCAACGATCATGTCGACGTGATCCTGTCGCGCCGCGACCGCGATGCGGAAAAGTCCTCAGGCCACGACACTTTCGTGAGCGAGACGATTCTCAGCAATATCCGCGTACTGGCGATCGACCAGGCAGTCGAGGAAAAGAACGGCCAGAAGGTGGTAGTCGGCAAGACCGCCACGCTGGAGCTCCGGCCGCGGCAAGCGGAAACGCTCGCGCTCGCGCGCCAGCTCGGGACGCTGTCGCTCGCACTGCGCAGCCTCGCCGACGGCAGCAAGCCGGCGACGGAAGAAAAGATCGAACGGCGCGGCGTCGGAATCAATACTGTTCGCTTCGGCGTGACGACGACGACGACGCCGAAATGACGGGCGAGAGGGGGACAGCCGAAATGCGGCATAGCAACCTGATGCAGTCGCCGTCCCGGATGGCGGTGGCGGCGCTGGTCGGCGGCTCCCTGCTTAATCCTGCCACTGCCGCTGATACGCGGGTGATCAAAGGAATAGCTCCGGTGCCGGTCGCGACGGCGGTTATCGCCGCGAGCGAGGAAACCTCGCGATTCATTCCGCTCGGGATCGGAAAATCCGTGGTGATCGACCTGCCGGCGGACGTCAAGGACGTGCTGGTAGCGGACCCCAAGATTGCGAACGCGGTGGTGCGTTCGGCGCGGCGCGCCTATCTGATCGGCGTCGCGGTCGGACAAACCAACGTCTTTTTCTTCGATGCCGCCGGTCGGCAGATCGCGGGCTACGACATCGCGGTGACGCGCGATCTCAATGGCGTGCGCGCGGCGCTGAGGCATGCCTTGCCGGATGTACACATCGAGGGAGTCGGCGACGGAATCATGCTGCGGGGCAGCGTCGCCAGCCCGGAGGAATCTCAGCAGGCCTACGATCTCGCCGTACGGCTCGCAGGCTCCGATACCAAAGTCTTCAACGGCATTTCCATCCGCGGGCGCGACCAGGTCCTGCTGAAAGTGACCGTCGCCGAAGTTCAGCGCGATGTCATCAAGCAACTTGGCATCGATCTCAACGGCAGCGTCAGTTTGGGAGCCAGTGTCATCGATTTCAACAATACCAACCCCTTCTCCGCATCGGGACAGGCGCTCAGTCAGTCAGGCATTACCGCGACGAATTCCGGCATGAGCGCGAGACTGCGAGCGATGGAACGGGCCGGCGTTATCCGCACCTTGGCAGAACCGAACATCACGGCGATTTCCGGGGAAACCGCGACCTTTGTCGCCGGCGGTGAATTCCCCATCCCGTCGGGCCTGAGCTGCGATACCACGCGCTCTCCGCCGGTCTGTCAGCCGCAGATCGATTATAAGAAGTTCGGCGTGAGCCTGAACTTCCGTCCCATTGTGCTGTCGGAAGGCCGCATCAGCCTAAAGGTCATGACCGAGGTTTCCGACCTTTCCACCGACAATGCGATGACATTCTCGGTGCCGGGCTCAACATCATCCCTGACCGTTCCGTCAATCCGCACCCGCCGGGCAGACACAGTGCTTGAGATTCCCTCCGGCGGCTCAATGGCCATGGCGGGCATCCTGCAGGAACAGACGCGTCAGCATATCAACGGCTACCCGGGGCTGATGCAGCTTCCCGTGCTGGGCGCCCTGTTCAAAAGCCGTGACTACGTCAATCGCCAGACCGAGCTGATGGTGCTGGTGACGCCCTATATCGTGCGCGCGACGGCGCAAAAGAATCTCTCGCGGCCTGACGATGGCTTCGCCGATGCATCGGATCCTTCGACCGTGCTGCTGGGTCGTCTCAATCGCATCTACGGCATCGCCGGCCGCGTCGACCCGAACCAGATTTACCACGGAAATTACGGCTACAACCTCGATTGACCCTGAGGGAAACTTTCATGTCCGGCTTCCGCCTCTGCATCACCGACCGGCGAAGACTTCGGTCTGCCGCCATGGGTGGCGTGCTCGCCGCCGCGGGCGCGATGCTGCTTTCCGGCTGCTACACGGTCAAGGATACGACTGCTTCGATTCCGGTGGATTATCGTCAGCGCCATCCGATAACGCTCAAGGAGACCGAACACACGGTCGAGGTCTTCGTCGGATCCAACCGCGGCGGCCTCAGCGCCAGCCAGCGTGCCGACGTGCTCGCTTTTGCGCAGACATGGAAGAAGGAAGCCACCGGCGGCATCATCATCGATCAGCCCATCGGCATGTCAAACCAGCGCGCCGCCCACGAGGCGGTGCGCGAAGCGCGCTCGATCCTGGCCGCTGCCGGCTTGCCGCCCGGCGCGGTGGCGGTGCGGCACTATCAGCCAAAAAATCGCGTGGCCATCGCCACCGTTCGGCTGAATTACCCCAAGGTGTCCGCCGAAGCCGGCCCTTGCGGACTGTGGCC
The DNA here is from genome assembly GCA_035699705.1 of Xanthobacteraceae bacterium. GTDB lineage: Bacteria > Pseudomonadota > Alphaproteobacteria > Rhizobiales > Xanthobacteraceae > CANKHA01. Next base: position 42,553 of record DASSPI010000019.1, on the reverse strand, counting down.
GGCCGATCTCGGGCCGACCTATGAGCTGCAGCACTATGAGAACAAGCCTTATTGGAATCTCGGCTGCGCCAGCCAGCGCAACCTCGCCGCCATGGTCGATAATCCCGCCGACCTGGTACAGCCGCGCGGCGAAAACGCGAATGCCTCCAAGACGCGGCGCAGTGTCGTGCTGGAAAGTTACCGCAAGGGCGACCCCACCGGCACGCGCTACGCCAACCCAAATCAGGGCATGATCACGGATCTAGGCCGATGATCAGACATGCATTGCAGACGGACGAAACCGAGCTCGCCCCGAGGGAGCCGATCGCGCCAGACGAGCACATCGCGCCGGCGCCACGGGTTTCGATTCAGGCGTTCTGCGACACGGTGGAAACCGCCGCCGCGGTGCAGGCCGCGGGCGATGACCGCCGTCTCGCCAAGACGCACCTGAAGCTGCAGATGGGCGGCGTCACTGCGGCGGTGGAAGCCTATCGCACTTCGCCGACCCCGAACGTGGTGTTGCTCGAAACAGAAACGCGCGGAGACGACATTCTCGCCGGCCTCGATCAACTGGCGGAGGTCTGCGATGCCGGCACGCGCGTCATCATAGTCGGCCGGGTCAACGATGTGGTCCTTTACCGTGAGCTGGTTCGGCGCGGAGTCAGCGACTACCTCATCGCTCCGGTCAGCACGGTCGACGTCGTCCGCGCGATCTGCGGCCTGTACGCGCCGTCCACGGATGCCAAACCGCTCGGACGCATCATCGCGGTGGTCGGCGCCAAGGGCGGCGTCGGCGCTTCGACCGTTGCGCATAACGTGGCTTGGGCGATCGCTGGCGATCTCGGCATGGACGCCGTCGTCACCGATCTCGACCTCGCCTTCGGGACGGCCGGGCTGGATTACAACCAGGATCCGCCGCAGGGCATCGCCGACGCGGTTTTCTCGCCCGAACGCGTCGACACCAATTTCATCGACCGGCTGCTGTCGAAATGCACCGACCATCTCAGCCTGCTGGCAGCGCCCGCTACGCTGGATCGCGTCTATGACTTCGCCTCGGAATCTTTTGAGGCGATATTCGATTCGCTGCGCTCCACCATTCCCTGTGTCGTGCTTGACGTGCCGCATCAATGGACCGGATGGACTCGCCGCACGCTGATCAGCGCCGACGATATCCTGGTTGTCGCCGAGCCGGACCTTGCCAATCTGCGCAACACGAAGAACCTGGTCGATCTGCTGCGCGCTGCGCGGCCGAACGACCATCGCCCGTTCTACTGCCTCAACCAGGTAGGCGTGCCGAAACGGCCCGAAATCAAAGTGGCTGATTTCTCCAAAGCGCTCGACGACGAACCGGTGGCGACCATTCCCTTCGAGCCGCAATTGTTCGGCACCGCGGCGAACAACGGCCAGATGATCGCGGAGATTTCCGCGAGCCATAAGACCGCGGAATCCTTCCGCCTGATCGCGCAGATCCTGACCGGCCGCGCCGAAGCCAAGCGCCAGCGTCGGGGATTGCTGACTCCGCTGCTGGCGAAATTGAGCAAGCGGCAGGCCTGACGCCCTTTGGAGTTCGCCTTTGTTCGGAAAACGCAGCACGGCGGCCGTTGAAGCCCACAGCCCGGTAGCGGAAGCAGCGCGGCCGGCTGCCGCCCCGGTGGCGGCGCCCAGCGCCCCGGCGCCCGTGGAGCACGGCCGCACCCCCTTCCCTTCGGCCGGTCTCGGCGCACCCTTGATCGGCGCGCCGGAAAATCCCAGCCGAAACCCGTCCGCGCCGACGCGCGCGCAGATGATGACCAACGCCGACACGCGGCGCTCGGAATCCTATTATGAGGTCAAGGGCACGATCTTCGGCGCCCTGATCGAGGCGATCGACTTGGCCCAGCTGGCGCGGCTCGATGCCGAGGCCGCGCGTGAAGAGATCCGCGACATCGTCAACGAGATCATCGCGATCAAGAATGTCGTGATGTCGATCTCCGAGCAGGAGGAACTGCTCGATGACATCTGCAACGATGTGCTCGGCTATGGCCCGCTGGAGCCGCTGCTGGCGCGCGACGACATCGCCGACATCATGGTGAACGGTTCGGGCACCGTATACATCGAAGTTGCCGGCAAGATTCAGCGCACCGGTATCCGTTTCCGCGACAACCAGCAGCTTTTGAACATCTGCCAGCGCATCGTCAGCCAGGTCGGCCGGCGCGTGGACGAGTCCTCGCCGATCTGCGACGCGCGCCTCGCCGACGGCTCGCGCGTCAACGTCATCGCCCCGCCGCTGGCGATCGACGGTCCCGCGCTCACGATCCGCAAGTTCCGCAAGGAAAAGCTGACGCTGGACCAACTGGTGAAATACGGGACCATCACCCCGGAAGGCGCGCAGATCCTCAAGATCATCGGCCGCTGCCGCGTCAACAGCATCGTGTCGGGAGGCACCGGCTCGGGCAAGACCACGCTGCTCAATTGCCTGACGCAGTTTATCGACAACACCGAGCGCATCATCACCTGCGAAGACGCGGCCGAATTGCAGCTGCAACAGCCGCATGTGGTCCGCCTGGAAACCCGCCCGTCCAACCTGGAGGGCGAAGGTCAAGTCAGCATGCGCGATCTGGTGCGCAACTGCCTGCGCATGCGGCCCGAACGTATCATCGTCGGCGAGGTGCGCGGCCCCGAGGCTTTCGACCTGTTGCAGGCAATGAATACCGGCCACGACGGCTCGATGGGCACGCTGCACGCCAACAACCCGCGCGAAGGGCTTTCGCGGCTGGAATCGATGATCACCATGGGCGGCTTTACGCTGCCTTCGCGCACCATTCGCGAGATGATCTGCGCTTCGGTCGACGTGGTCATCCAGGTGGCCCGCCTGCGCGACGGCTCGCGCCGGATCACCCACATCACCGAGGTGATGGGCATGGAAGGTGACGTGATTATCACGCAGGACCTGTTTGTCTACGACCTGCTCGGCGAGGACGCTAACGGCAACCTGGTGGGGCGGCACCGCTCCACCGGCATTGGCCGGCCGCGCTTCTGGGAGCGCGCGCGCTACTACGGCGAGGAGCAGAACCTGGCCGCCGCGCTCGATGCCGCCGAAAAGGCAACCAAGAACTGACAATGCAACCGCTCGCCCTCGCTTTCCTGGTGACCGTCGCGATCGGTGGATTGGGATGGGTTTTTCTTTATCCGATTCTGTCGGGCGAACGGCGCGTGGAGCAGCGGCGCGAGAGCGTTGCGCGCGCGATACCCGCCACCCGCGCCGTGCGCGTCACCGGCAAGTCGCGCCGCGACCAGGTCGAGGAAACGCTGAAGGAGATCGACTCCAGGCACAAGGCCAACAAGCGCACGCTTAGCGTGCGCCTTTCGCAGGCTGGCCTCACTTGGTCGAAGCAGCGTTTCTTCCTGACGGCCGCCTTGTTGGGCGTGTTTGCCTTCCTCGGCTTCATGCTTACCGGCGCCGGTATTATCCCGGCCGCCGGGGTTGGCTTCGCCGCGGCCTTTGGCCTGCCGTTCTGGATCCTGTCATTTCTGAAAAACCGCCGGGAAGCGAAATTCCTCGCGGCCTTTCCCGACGCCGTCGACGTTATCGTGCGCGGCATCAAGTCCGGCCTGCCGTTGATGGATTGCTTGAAGGTGATCGTCACCGACGCGCAAGAGCCGGTGAAAAGCGAATTTAAGGCTATCGTCGAGAGCCAGGCGGTCGGCGTGCCGTTAGGCGAAGCCTGCATCAAGCTTTACGAGCGCATGCCGGTGGCGGAAGCCAACTTCTTCGGCATCGTGATCTTCATCCAGCAGAAATCCGGCGGCAACCTGTCGGAGGCCCTCGGCAACCTTTCGCGCGTGCTGCGCGACCGCAAGAAAATGAAGGCGAAAATTCAGGCCATGTCGATGGAGGCAAAGGCTTCCGGCGCGATTATCGCGGCGCTTCCTTTTGTGGTGATGATTCTCGTCTATCTCACCAGTCCCGACTACATCTCGCTGCTATGGACGGACAAGCTGGGCAACCTGTTGCTGGCCGCCTCGGCGGTCTGGATGTCGCTCGGCGTCTTCGTCATGCGCAAAATGATCAACTTCGACTTCTGAGCCGCCAATGATCGAGATCCTGATAGACACGCTTCAGAATACCCGGCTCATGGCGATGATGTTCGCCGGGGTGGCGGCCATCGCCACTGTGCTGACGCTGGCGATGCCGCTGCTGGCCAACGATACGTTGGAAAAGCGCATGAAGTCGGTAGCCTTGGAGCGGGATAAAATCCGCCAGCGCGAGCGCGAACGGCTGGCGCAAGGCGATAAGGTCTCGCTCCGGCAAACGCCCCGGCAATACATGCAGGCGGTCGTCAACCGCTTCAACCTCAATAAATGGCTCGGCCAGGAAGAGGCGCGCGATAAGCTGATCCAGGCCGGTTTCCGGGGCCAGGCGCCCTACGTCACCTTCCTGTTCTTCCGGCTGGTGTCGCCCGCGCTGCTGGTATCGGCGGCGGCTTTTTACATCTTCGTCATGGCGAAGCTGGACAAGCCTTTCGCCATCAAAATCGGGATCCTGTTGATTGCCGCCTATGTCGGCATGCAGCTGCCTTACATCATCCTGAAGAATAAAATTCAGAAACGGCAGGTAAGCATCAAGCGTGCTTTTCCCGATGCGCTCGACCTGCTCTTGATCTGCGTGGAATCGGGCATGTCGATCGAGGCTGCGTTCAGGCGCGTGGCCGAGGAAATCGGCACCCAATCGGTGGCGCTGGCGGAGGAGTTCACGCTGACGACCGCCGAGCTGTCCTATCTCCCGGACCGCCGGCAGGCTTACGAGAACCTGGCCAAACGCACCAACCTGGAAGGCGTGAAGTCTGTTTGCGTGGCGCTGCAGCAGGCGGAGCGCTACGGCACCCCGCTCGGCCAGACGCTGCGCGTCATGGCGCAGGAGAATCGCGATATGCGCATGGCGGAAGCCGAGAAGAAGGCCGCCGGCCTGCCGCCCAAGCTGACCGTGCCGATGATCCTATTCTTCCTGCCGGTGCTGTTCGTGGTGATTCTCGGGCCGGCGGTCATCAAAGTGATGGGGATCCGCTAAGGCGCGCCGGCTAGCCGTTCAAATTGGCAGTCTAGCTGCGGAGCGCGGGCGCGGAGGATGCCCGGGTGGGCTTTTGTGCCGGCTTGGGCTTCTGGATGTCGCCCTTCTGCTGCGCCAGCATCTGCCGAAGGTAGTCGACATTGGCTGCCGCTGCTTCCGCAGGCAGGTCGGCGCGCGCAATATCCTCGGCCTCGGCAAAGCGGCCCTGCAGGCCCACGACCAGGGCGAGATTTTGCCGGGCGCGCGGGCCGACGCCGGGCTGCGCGGTCGCCCGCCGCAGCGTGCTTTCCGCCTGCTTCAGGTCCTTCGACAGCGCGTAGGAGAGTCCGAGGTTGGACAGCACCGACGGCTCGTCCGGCACGATCTTCAGCGCGGAGGCATAATAGCGCCGCGCTTCATCGTAACGGCCGAGCTGGTCGAGCACCGCGCCCTGCGCCGAAAGCAGGCGCCAGTCCGGCATGTCGGGGGTGTGCGCGCGGGAAAATACCTCGAGCGCCTGATTGTAGTTGCCGATTTCCGCAAGCGCACGGCCATAGGCGCCGAGCAGCGCCTTGTCATGCGGGTTCTTGATCGTGGCTTGTTCCAGCACGGCCACCGCCTGGGCACGCTGGCCGGTTGCGCGCAAAGCCTGCGCATAATGCGTGGCGTTGATCACGTCGTCGGGACGGGCGCGATAGAGCGCCTCCCATTTTTCCAGCGCGCTGCGCCACTCGGCCTCGGTGGTCGGCCGCGGCGCGGCCGCAAGCGAGCCGGTGGTTTCCGGTCCCTTGGTGGTTTTGCAGCCCGCGAGGCCCGCGGCCAGCAAGGCCGCAAGCGCCGTCGAAGCGAGCAGGCGGGACGGGCCGAAAGGGGCTAATCGCATGGCGATCGGGTCATGGCTTGGGACGCATCCGCACGCGCCCATCGACCCTCAGCAATAAGGCGTTAACCCTAATGAGAGGTTAATGCTGCCCCGCACGCATTTCCGAAGCTCAGAATTTCCCGGGCGCGGCTTTTTTATGCGGCTCGTCGAGCCGGATACGCATCGCCTTCATAAACAGACCGCCGCCGTAATAGCTGGTGGCGCACATCGTCAGCTCCACGATCTCCTGCGGGCTGAAATGCTTCTCCATGGCGGCGAAGGTCGTGTCATCCACGTCGCCCTTGTTCAACGCGAGCTGATCCACATAGGCGAGGAGCGCCCGCTGCCTGTCGTCGAACAGATGCGCCTTCGGCCGCCAGTCCTTGACCGCATCGACCTGCTCCTGCGTCAGCCCGGCCGCCGCCGCGAGCGGACGGTGGTGATGCTCCTCATAGGCGCAGCCGACCAGGATGCTCGCGCGCAGGATGGCGATCTCGCGCAACACGCGCGGCGCGTCGCATTCATTGCGCAACGCGCGGGTGATGTGCCGGCCGGCCGCCTGCAGCTTCGGCGCATGCGCCTTGGTCAGGTGCAGGTTGAGGATGCTGCCGCCGCGGCTGGCGGTATCCTCGAATAATTCGGTGATGATCGGATCGAGCGGCTCCGGCAGAGGCGGCAGCCGCGAGACTTTGACATTCTTGAATTCGTATTTTGGCTGATTGTCGTTCATGCGCTTCTTTCGCTGTGAGGCCTGGAAAGTCTGCGCGGCACTCTAGCGGGCCCGCGCGCAGCTTTCCACCAGGACCGGCTTTCGCAGCGCGCCGGCTTCGTGCTAGCACCGCCAAGCTCCAAGACACGGAATTTGCATGCATCCGATCTTTGTTGCGCGCGGTGAAGCTTCCGACGCGGTACCGATCTGGTTCGTCACCCCAGCCGGTTGGGAGGACGGCGGCGGGCCGCTCGACGCCGCCACCCGGGTTTTCGCGCGCGCGGCCGGCTACGAGCCGCGGCCGGGCAGTCACCTGCTGGTGCCGGGCGCGAACAACAAGCTGGGCAGCGTGCTGTTCGGCATCGAGAATCCGAAGGCCGCGAACAAGAACCTGTTCCTGCCCGGCAAGCTCGCCGAGCTGCTCCCGTCCGGCAGCTATCGCTTCGCCAATGCCCCGCATGATGCGCGCCTTGCCGCGCTTGCCTTCGCACTCGGCAGCTACCGTTTCACGCGTTACCGCAAAAGCGACGGCAGGACCGTGCGGCTGGAGATCCCGGAAGGCGTCGATGCCGCTGAAATCTCCCGCATCGTGGAAGCCGCCTTCCTGACGCGCGACCTGATCAATACGCCGGCCAACGACATGGGGCCGGCCGAGCTGGAGAAGGCGGCGCGCGATGTGGCCACCCGGTTCGGTGCGAACATCAACGTGATCGTCGGTGACGATCTGCTGGCGCGGAATTTTCCGCTGATCCACGCCGTCGGCCGCGCCGCCGCCGGGGCGCCGCGGCTGATCGATATGACCTGGGGCGACCCCAAAGCGCCGAAAGTCACGCTGGTCGGCAAGGGCGTGTGTTTCGATTCCGGCGGGCTCGATATCAAACCCGACAACGCCATGCTGATCATGAAGAAGGACATGGGCGGCGCGGCCAACGTCCTGGCGCTGGCGCAGATGGCGATGGACGCCAAGCTCAAGATCCGCTTGCGCGTGCTTATCCCGGCGGTGGAAAACGCGATCTCCGGTTCCGCGATGCGGCCACTCGACATCTACCGCTCGCGCAAGGGAATCACGGTCGAGATCGGCAATACCGATGCCGAAGGCCGGCTGATCCTGGCTGACGCGCTGGCGCTCGCCGACGAGGAAGCGCCGGAACTGTTGATCGATATGGGGACCCTCACCGGCGCGGCGCGGGTGGCGCTCGGGCCGGAGCTGCCGCCCTTCTATACCGACGACGAAGCGCTGGCGGCCAAGGTGGCGCAGCATGCCGCGGCCGAGAACGATCCGCTCTGGCGGCTACCGCTGTGGCGGCCCTATGAGGCGATGCTGGAGTCGAAGACCGCCGATATCAACAATGTCTCGACCGGCAGCTTTGCCGGCTCGATCACCTGCGCCCTCTTCATGAAGCGCTTTGTCGAGGCCGCGAAAACCTGGCTGCACCTGGATATCTATGCCTGGACGCCGAGCGCCAAGCCGGGCCGGCCCGAGGGCGGAGAATGCCAGGCCGCGCGCGCGATCTATGCATTGTTGAAGGAGCGTTATGAATAGCACAGCCCATTTTTCGTCATGCCCGGCTTGGCAGCAACGTGAAGAACGTGGATGGCCGCGACAGGCCCGGCCATGACGGAATCATTCGATCCCCGGCTGACTCCGGCGCGGCCGGACCTCGCCGCCAGGCATCTGGAAGGAAAGGTGCAGGCCGCGCGTTTCGTCGACGGCACGCGCTACGAAGTGAACGATCCGGTGGCGCCCTTGCGGCGCGCGCCGCAACCCGATGCCGCGCTCGATACCGAAGCACTGATGGGTGAGCGCCTGACTGTTTACGAGATCACCGAGGAAGGCTGGGCCTGGGGCCAGCTTGAAAATGACGACTATGTCGGCTGGCTGCCGGCGAGCGCCCTGGTCCCCCCGGCTTTGACACGCAGCCATAAGGTCGGCGCGGTGCGCACGCTGGCATTCCCCGGACCTTCCATCAAGCTGCCGCCGTTGCACGGCTTGCCGTTCGGCGCCCAGGTGGAGCTCGACCGGGTCGAAGGCGCGCTGGCCTTTACCTCGGCCGGATATATTCCGTTCCGGCATCTGCTGCCGATCGCGGACAAAGGCAGCGATTTTGTCGCCGTCGCCGAGCGGTTTCTCGGCAGCCCCTATCTTTGGGGCGGCAAGACCAGCCTGGGCATCGACTGCTCGGGACTCGTGCAGATTGCGCTGAATGCCTGCGGCCATCACTGCCCGCGCGACACGTACATGCAGGAGGCATTGTTGGGACAGCCTGTGTCCGCTTCCGACCTGCGCCGCGGCGACCTGATCTTCTGGCAAGGTCACGTCGCCATCGCGCGCGACGCGCGCACGATGATTCACGCCAATGCCTTTCACATGGCGGTCGCCATCGAGCCGGTTGCCGAAGCGGTCGCGCGCATCCGCGAGAGCGGCTGCGAGATCACCAGCGTCAGGCGGCTTTAGCCGTCCGCCCGCAACCCGAGGTGGAAAGCCGTGCAACGCCGCTTGCCACGCTGTCGGTGATCGCTGATATTCCCGCCGCGATTCGGAGGGGGAAATATTATGCGACTTTCGACACTCTTGCTGCGTGTGAGCATTACGCTGCTGCTGTTAGGCCTGTGCCTCGGCATCGGCATGGCGATGAAACAGGATTTCCGGCTGGCTCCCACTCATGCGCATCTGAACCTTGTCGGCTTCGTCATCATGTTCCTGGCCGGCTTGTATTACCGCCTGGTTCCCGCCGCGGAGACGCTTGGCCTGGCGAAGGCACATGCCTATCTGCACCTTGCCGCCGCCGTTATCTTTCCGATCGGCATCGCGGCGGTCACCGTGGTCGATCATTCCTACGAATTTCTCGCCATCATCGGATCGCTGATCTTCCTGGCGGCGATGATCCTGTTCACCGTCGTGGTCTACCGCACGAGCGGGACCCTCGCGGCGAGCTGATCGGCGAAGGACTACTGCGCCACCACGCCTTCGGAGGCCGTCTCCAGCTTGAAGGCGGCGGCGAACAGCGCGCGCGTGTAGTCGCTCTTCGGATTCTGGAACAGCTCCATCGCGGGGCCCTCTTCCACCACTTTGCCGTTGCGCATCACCATCAACCGGCTGGCAAGCGCGGCGACCACGCGCAGGTCGTGCGAGATGAAGAGATAGGTGAGGTTGCGGCGCTTCTGCAGGTCGCGCAGCAGGTCCACGATCTGCGCCTGGATCAGCATGTCGAGCGCCGAGGTCGGCTCATCCAGCACGATGAAGGTCGGCTCCAGCACCAGCGTGCGCGCGACCGCGATGCGCTGGCGCTGGCCGCCGGAATATTCATGCGGATAGCGAAAGCGCGATTCCGGATCGAGCCCGACGTCTTCCAGCGCCTGCACCACGCGCTGATCGCGTTCCGCGCGTGTGAGCTTGGGCTGGTGCACGTCGAGGCCCTCGGCCAGAATATCGGCAATCGACATGCGGGGACTGAGCGAGCCGAAGGGATCCTGGAACACGATCTGCATGTCGCGCCGGAACGGCCGCATCTCCTTGAATTTCAGGCCCTGCAACTGGTGCCCCATGAACACCACCGGGCCGTCGGATGAGATCAGCCGCAGCAGGGCGAGGCCCAGCGTGGTCTTGCCGGAGCCGGATTCGCCCACCACCCCCAGCGTCTCGCCCTTGCGCACCTCGATGCTGACGCCATCGACCGCCTTGATATGGCCGACGACGCGGCGCAGCACGCCGCGCTTGATCGGAAACCACACCTTCAGGCCATTGGTCTGAACCACGACCGGGGCGGCCGGCTGCAGCGGCGCCGGATCGGGCTTCGGTTCGGCCGCCAGTAGCGCGCGCGTATAGGGATGCTCCGGAGCCGTGAAGATGCGCTCGACCGGGCCCTGTTCCACGATCTTGCCCGCGCTCATGACGCAGACGCGATCGGCGATCCTGCGCACGATGCCGAGGTCGTGGGTGATGAACAGCATCGACATGCCGAGGCGGGTCTGGATGTCCTTCAGCAGTTTCAGGATCTGCGCCTGCACGGTGACGTCGAGCGCCGTGGTCGGCTCGTCGGCGATCAGCAGATCCGGCTCGTTGGCGAGCGCCATCGCGATCATCACGCGCTGGCGCTGCCCGCCGGAAAGCTGGTGGGGATAGCTGCCGAGCCGCGTCTCCGGGTCGGGGATGCCGACCTGCGTGAGCAATTCGAGGATGCGCCGGCGCGCGGCGGCGCCGCTCATCCCGCGGTGCAGGTCCAGGATCTCGCCGATCTGCTTCTCGATGGTGTGAAGCGGATTGAGCGACGTCATCGGCTCCTGGAAGATGATGGTGATGTCGTTGCCGCGTACCTTGCGGATTTCGTGCTCCGGCAGGTGCAGCAGTTCCTGGCCCTTGAAATGCACCATGCCGGATGGATGGCGCGCGGCGGGATAAGGCAAGAGCTTCATCACCGACAGCGCGGTGACGGACTTGCCGGAGCCGGATTCGCCCACGATCGCCACCGTCTCGCCCTTGGCGATATCGAAAGAGACGCGGTCGACGGCGAGAATGTCCTTGTCACCCTGCTTGAAGACGACCGAGAGGTCCTTCACGTCCAGCAGTTTTTCGGTCTTCACGTCCATTGCGTTCACCCGAAAGCCTTACGCGGATCGAAGGCGTCGCGCACCGCCTCGCCGATGAAGATCAGCAGCGACAGCATGATGGCGACGGAGAAGAAGCCGGCAAGGCCAAGCCAGGGCGCCTGCACGTTGGATTTCCCCTGCGACAGCAATTCGCCGAGCGAGGGCGATCCCGGCGGCAGGCCGAAGCCGAGGAAGTCGAGCGCGGTCAGTGTCATCACCGACGACGACAGGATGAAGGGCAGAAACGTCATGGTCGCCACCATCGCATTGGGCAAAAGGTGGCGGAACATGATGCTCGGGTTCGACACGCCGAGCGCGCGCGCCGCCTGCACATATTCGAAATTGCGCCCGCGCAAAAATTCCGCGCGCACGAGCCCGACCAGCGACACCCATGAGAACAGCAGCAGAATCCCGAGCAGCACGAAGAAGCCGGGCACCAGCACCGACGAGATGATCAGCAGCAGATAAAGCGACGGAATCGAGGTCCAGATTTCGATGAAACGCTGGAACAGCAGATCGGTCCAGCCGCCGAAATAGCCCTGCACCGCGCCGGCGGCGACCCCGATCACCGACGAGATGATGGTGAGGATGAGCCCGAACAGCACCGAGATGCGGAAACCGTAGATCAGCCGCGCCACCACGTCGCGGCCCTGGTCGTCGGTGCCGAGCCAGTTGTATTCGAGATCGCGGCAGGAGCTCAGGCCCTTCTTCTTCACCACCGGCTCGCATTCTTTCTCCGTGAGCATCCAGGTGGGCTTGGACGGCGCGGGCGTCGGCAGGTCGAGATTGTGGGTGGAATAGTCGTAGCGGATCAGCGGCCACAACATGGTGCCGCCCTTCTCCGCGATCAGCTTCTGCAGGAACGGATCGCGATAATCCGCCGCGGTTTCGAAATCGCCGCCGAAGTCGGTTTCGGCATAGGTGAAGACCGCGGGAAAATAGGATTTACCGTCGACGCGGATGTAGTACGGCTTGTCGTTGGCGATGAATTCCGCGAACAGGCTGAGAATGAAGAGCGCGAGGAAAATCCAGAACGACCAATAGCCGCGCCTGTTGGCTTTGAAGTTCTGCCAGCGCCGGCGGTTGAGCGGCGAAAGCGCGATGCGCTGGCCCTGCGGCGGCACGGCGAGACCGGTGGGCGAGACCGTCGTCGTCTCCGGAGCCGCGATGCCAGTGCGCACGTCCATCTCAGACTTCCCGCGACTCAAAATCGATGCGCGGATCGATCCAGGTATAGGTCAGGTCGGAGATCAGGTTCACCACCAGTCCGACCAGCGAGAAGATGAATAGCGTGGCGAAAACCACCGGATAGTCGCGGTTCAGCACGCTTTCGAAGCCAAGCAGGCCGAGGCCGTCGAGCGAGAAGATGGTTTCGATCAACAGCGAGCCGGAGAGGAACGCGCCGACGAAAGCGCTCGGGAAGCCGGCGATGACGATCAGCATGGCGTTGCGGAAGACGTGGCCGTAAAGCACCTGGGTCTGGGTATTTCCCTTGGCGCGCGCGGTGAGCACATATTGCTTCCGGATCTCGTCCAGGAACGAGTTCTTCGTCAGCAGCGTCATGGTGGCGAAGGCGCCGAGCGCCATCGAGATGATCGGCAGCGTGAGGTGCCAAAAATAATCGAGGATCTTTGCGTACCAGGGCAGCGCAGCCCAGTTATCGGAAGTCAGCCCGCGCAGCGGGAAGATGTCCCAGAACGAGCCGCCGGCGAACAGCACGATCAGCAGGATGGCGAAGAGGAATCCGGGGATCGCATAGCCCACGATGACCACCGCGCTGGTCCAGGTGTCGAAACGCGTGCCGTCATTGACCGCCTTGCGGATGCCGAGCGGGATCGAGATCAGGTATGTCAGCAGCGTCATCCAGATCCCGAGCGAAATGGAGACCGGCAGTTTTTCCTTGATCAGCTGCAGCACGCTGACGTCGCGGAAGTAGCTCTTGCCGAAATCGAAGCGGGCGTAATTCCACAGCATGAGGAAGAAGCGCTCGTGCGCCGGCTTGTCGAAGCCAAATTGCCGCTCCAGGCTCTTGATGAATTCCGGGTCGAGGCCCTGCGCTCCGCGATATTTCGATGTCACCGTCTCGATCGCGCCGCCGGGCATCTGCTGGCCGGCCCCGAAATCACCGCCGGGCGAGCCGGAGATGCGCGAGGTCGCGCCGGTGTCACGGCCGCTGAGCTGCGCGATGACTTTTTCCACCGGTCCGCCCGGCGCGAACTGCACCACCACGAAGGAAACCAGCATGATCCCGAACAAGGTGGGAATCATGAACAACAGGCGGCGGATGAGATAAGCGGTCATGTCGTTTTGGAAGATATCTCGTCTTCGAGGCCTCTATCCTTCGAGACGCGACCTGCGGTCGCCCCTCAGGATGAGGATGAACTCAATTCCGCTCCTCACCCTGAGGAGGCGCCGAAGGCGCCGTCTCGAAAGGCGAGACCGAAGCGAATTTATATTGATAATTGCTCTTCAAGTCGCCAACTCTATCTCGTTTCCAGTTTCGCGGCCTTCACCGGGTCGTGCCACCAGGTTTCCGGAATGCCGCGCGCATAGCGCGGTTTTGTCGGGGGCCGGGCGAACACGTCCCAATAAGCAATGCGATGCGAGGCCAGATACCAGTGCGGCACCCAGTAGCGCCCGGCTCGAACCACACGGTCGAGCGCCCGGCAGGCGGTGGTCAGGCTGGCACGCGTTTCGGCGTTGATCGCCGCGTCGATCAGCGCGTCGATCGCGGGATCCGCGATGCCGGCGAGATTCTGCGAGCCCTTGGTGGCGGCCGCCTGCGATGAAAGATAAGTGCGCAAGCCGTCGCCCGGGGTGGAAGAAAAGCTGAAGCGCTGCACGGTGACGTCGAAGTCGAAATCGTCCACGCGCGCGCGGTATTGCACCGGATCGACCAGCCGGAGCGTGGCGTCGACGCCGAGCACGCCGAGGTTTTTGATATAGGGCATGTGGTGCGGCTCGAAGCTCGGCTCGTCGAGCAAGAACTCGATCCTGATCGGTTCGCCCCTCGCATCCACCCGCTTGCCGTTCTTGATCGGGTAGCCCGCCTCCTGCAACAGCTGGCTGGCCCTGCGCAGCAGCGCGCGGTCCTGTCCGGAGCCGTCGGTCACCGGCGGCACGAAAGCCTCGGAGAAAGCATCGTCGGGAATTTTGCCGCGGAACGGCTCAAGCAAGGCCAATTCGTCTGGCCCCGGCTTGCCGGTCGCCATCAGGTCGGAATTCTGAAACACCGAATGCGTGCGCTTATAAGCGCCGTACATGATGCTCTGGTTTGTCCATTCGAAATCGAAGGCCAGGATCAGCGCTTCACGCAGTTTTGGATTCTTGAACTTGTCGCGCCGGGTGTTGAAGAACCAGCCCTGCGCGCCCGAGGGCGTGTCGTCGGGCAAGATCTCGCGCTTCACGCGCCCGTCGCGGATCGCGGGAAAATCGTAGCGCGTGGCCCAGACCCGGGCGGTGAATTCCTCGCGGAAGAGATAGTTCTTTCCGGTGAAGGCCTGAAACGCCGCCTCGCGGTCGCGGTAGAATTCGTAGCGTAGGACGTCGAAATTATTCATCCCGCGCCGTACCGGCAGCGCCGCGCCCCACCAGTCCTTCACCCGCTCGTATTCGATATAGCGGCCGGCCTCGAAACGTCCGACCTTGTAAGGACCGGAGCCGAGCGGCGGCTCCAGCGTCGATTCCTCGAAATTCTTCACCGCGTAATAGGCGCGCGAGAAGATCGGCAGCGTCGCGGCGAAGAGCGGCACGTCGCGTCCGCGCTTGGGTGCAAAGCGCACGACAACGGTGTCGTCGCCTTCCGCTTCGCTGCCGAGCATGTCGCGCGTGAGCTGCTGGATGATCGGATGGCCCTTCTGCTTCAGCGTCGTGAGCGAGAAGGCGACGTCCTGGGCCGTGATGCGGGTGCCGTCGTGGAACTTCGCCTCCGGCCGCAGCAGGAAACGATAGGTCAGCCCGTCGGCGGAAATACGCACCGCGCGCGCGGCCAGGCCATAGAGCCCGTCGGGCTCATCCGCGGCCGAGGCCATCAGCGCGGCGAAGGTCAGCTCCATGCCCTGCGCGGCATCGCCTTTGAGGATGTAGCTGTTGAGCGAATTGAAGGTGAGGAAATTCTGGTTGTACTGCCGCGTCGAGCCGACCTGGGAGAACGAGCCGCCCTTCGGCGCGTCCGCATTGACGTAATCGAAATGCTTGAAGTCCGCCGGGTATTTCAGGTCGCCGAAGGCGGAGATGCCGTGGCGTTCCGGCTCCTCCTGCTGCGCCAAGGCCGCGGGTGTTGCGAAGGCCGCGACGGCGCCGGCGCCGAGAACAAGCGTATCGCGGCGCGTCAGGGATGCTGTCACGAACGCGACCCTGTCTTCGCGGCCCTTGTTTCGTCCCACCACCAGATCGTCGGGAAGGCCGACATGCCGTAGGTCGGCATCTTTTCCGGGCGCCCGAAGCGGTCCCAGCGCGCGGTGCGCACTTTGTCATAGGTGAATTGCGGCACCACGTAGTGGTTCCACAGCAGCACGCGGTCGAGCGCCTTGGTGGCGGCGACCAGTTCTTCGCGGTTCTTGGCGAAGATGACCCGCTCGATGATCGCATCGACGGCCGGATTCTTGATGCCGACGAGATTGCGCGAGCCGGGCTGATCCGCCGCTTGCGAACTCCAGAATCCGCGCTGCTCGTTGCCGGGGGAGAGCGACTGGCCCCAGCTGGTGATGACAATATCAAAGTCCCAATTGCGCTCGCGATTGGCGTATTGCGCATCGTCGACGGTGCGAACGGTGACGTCGATCCCGAGCCGTTCCAGGGACGGCTTGTAGAACAGCACGAAACGTTCGGTGTTCGGGTTGTCCACCAGGAACTCGACGCGGAAAGCCTCGCCGTTCCTGGTATCCATCAGCTTGCGGTCGCGCACCTCAAAGCCCGCCTCCCTGAGCAAGCGCACCGCTTCGCGCAGGTTGTTGCGGACGTTTTCGGGATTGCCGCCGACCGGATTGGTATAAGCCGTGGTGAAGACTTCCGCCGGCACCTTGTCCCGGACGCTTTCCAGAATCTGCAGCTCCTCGCCCTGCGGCAGGCCGCGCGCGGCCAGCTCGGTGCCTTCGAAGTAACTCGCGATGCGCTTGTACTGCCCGTAGAACAGCTGCTTGTTCATCTCCTCGAAATCGAAGGCATAGTTGAAGGCGCGGCGCACGCGCGCGTCCTTGAACTTGTCGCGGCGGGTGTTGAAGGCGAAGGCCTGCATCACGCCGACGTTGCGGATGGGGAATTCCTCCAGCATCACCCGCTTTTCCTTGACGGCGGGGAAATCGTAGGAGGTCGCCCAGCTCTTGGCGCTGTTCTCCGTGCGCCAGTCGACGTGATCGGCCTTCAGCGCTTCCAGCGCCACGGTGGAATCGCGGAAATACTCGAAGCGGATCTGGTCGAAATTGTCGCGCCCGACATTCACGGGGATGTCCTTGCCCCAGTAATCCTGCACCCGCTCGAATACGATCGTGCGGCCGGGCGTGAATTCCTTGATGCGATAGGCGCCGTTGCCAAGCGGCGCCTCCAGCGTGGTCGCGCCGATGTCGCGTTTGCCGCCGGATTTGTCGGTGCCTTCCCAGTAATGCTTCGGCATCACGCTGAGCTGACCGACAATCTGCGGCAGTTCGCGATTGCCGGGCTGGTCGAAGGTAAAGGAGATCTCGCGCTCGCCGGTCTTCTCCGCCTTGGTGACATGGCGATAATAGGCGGAGAGCTGCGGGTGATGCTTCTTGAAGGCTTCCAGCGAGAAGATCACGTCCTCCGGCGTCACCGGCTTGCCGTCATGCCATTTGGCGTTGGCGCGCAGGCGGTAGGTCACGGAGGAATAATCGTCGGGATAGCTCACCGCTTCCGCCAGCAGGCCGTATTCGGCCGACACCTCGTCAAGCGACTGCACCATCAGGCTGTCGTAGAGGAGGTCGACGCCGGCCGCGAGGTTGCCTTTGACGCCCGCCACCACGAGATTGAGATTGTCGAAGGTCTGGCCGCCCGCGATCAGGCGTACCGTGCCGCCCTTCGGCGCAGCCGGATTGACGTAGTCGAAATGCCTGAAGCCGGCGGGATAGCGCAGATCGCCGAACAGCGACAATCCGTGCCGCCAGCCGGGCACAGAGGCCGCCGCCGCGGACTGCGCAGCCGCGGCGCGTGCGCCGATCGCGCTGAGCGCCGGAGAGGCAAGGGTGAAAACGCCGGCTTGGACGACGGCTCGACGGGTCAGGCGCACGGCAAAACTCCGCAATAGGGCCAAGAAGGGTCACGTCGGCCTAGCAATTCAGGGATTATGTCGGTTTTTGGAAAAGCCGCCAATGAACTCCCGGTAAGGGGGAAACGCCCTGATGGGGCATGTGTTTCCGCCCCAAGGCAAAACGGCCGGGCAACGCCCGGCCGTTGGGAATTTCGTTTGACGTGGTTGCTGCGGCTCAGCGTTTCGGGGCCGGCTGGCCCGGCTGGGCATTGGGTTGCGCGGCGGGATTGCCGGGCTGGGCCGGCGCCGCTCCGGGCTGGTTCTGTCCCGCAGGCGGCTGGCCCGCGGCCGGAGCTTCCGCGACCTGAGGCTTGGGCAGCGGACTGTCGGCGCGGTTGCGCAGAAATTCGATGATATCGGCCCGTTCGCTGCCGCGCGTGATTCCGGCGAAGGTCATCGACGTGCCGGGGATGTAGCTGGTGGGCGCGGCGAGGAATTTGCTGAGCTCCTCGAAGCTCCACTCGCCGCCCTTGGCCTTCATGGCGGCGGAAAAGTTGAAGCCGGGGGCCGACGCGCGCTGGCGGCCGACGACGCCCCAAAGATTCGGGCCGACGCGGTTGGGGCCGCCCTTCTCAAAGGTGTGGCAGGCCGCGCATTTCTTGGCCGAAGCTTCACCACGCTCGACCGAGGCTTTTTGCAGCAGCGTCTCGATCGGCTCGGATGGGCCGGGGGCGGCGGCGCCGCCGGGAGCGGCCGCGGTCGGCTCGGCTGCCGCGATGGCATAGCCGGGCTTTGCAGGCTTCGGCGCCGCGAACAGCGCGCCGGCGGCGATATTCACCGCCAGCAGGAAAAGACAGGTGGCGAGAACCGCACCCAGGATCTTGTTGAGTTCAAACGAGTCCATCGAAAATCGGCTCCGCGGGAGGTGAGGCGGAAATGAAAGCACGAGCTCGGGAAGCCCGCGGCGGCGCAGAGATAACCGGTTTGCCTCGCCCCTGGCAACCCGTATAAGCACCGCCGGAACCGGCAATAATGCATTCCTGGCCGGGCTGGCGCGGGGCGGCGGGGGCAATGGCCGAAAGCGACCTTCTGATCCTCATTCCGGCCCGCATGGCCTCCACCCGGCTTCCGGGCAAGCCGCTGGCGGACATCGCCGGGGAGCCCATGATCGTGCAGGTGCTGCGGCGGGCGCAGGAAGCGGCGCTCGGGCCGGTGGCCGTCGCCACGGATGCGCGCGAGATCGCGGCGGCCGTGCAGAAGGCCGGCGGCCAGGCGGTGATGACGCGGGCCGATCATGTTTCCGGCTCGGACCGCGTTTTCGAGGCCCTCACCACGCTCGATCCGCAGTCTCGCGCGCGCATCGTGATCAATCTGCAAGGCGACCTGCCGACCTTGTCGGTGCAGGATTTGCGTGCGGTGCTGGAGCCGCTGGCCGATCCGGCGGTGGACATCGCCACGCTGGCCGCTGAGATCAAAGCGCCGGCTGAAAGGACCAATCCGAACGTGGTGAAGGTGGTGGGCTCGCCGATTTCGCCCCGGCGCCTGCGTGCGCTCTATTTCACCCGCGCCACCGCGCCCTTCGGCGAGGGGCCGCTCTATCATCACATCGGGCTCTATGCCTACCGGCGCGCGGCCCTCAAGCGCTTCGTTGAGCTGCCGCCCTCCCCGCTCGAACGGCGCGAGAAGCTGGAGCAATTGCGGGCGTTGGAGGCCGGCATGCGGATCGACGTCACCATCGTTGACACTGTGCCGCTCGGCGTCGACACCGCCGAGGAGCTGGCGCAAGCGCGCGCCGCGTTGACTCGCTCAAGCAGAAACGCGTAACGAACGGCCATGGCGAAACGCAAGAGAATCGCATTTCAGGGCGAGCCGGGGGCCAATTCGGATCTCGCCTGCCGCAAAGCCTATCGCCATTACGAGCCGCTGCCCTGCCCGACCTTCGAGGACGTGTTCGCGGCCGTGCGCTCCGGCAAAGCCGATCTCGCGATGATCCCGATCGAGAATTCAGTGGCCGGGCGAGTCGCCGACATTCATCACCTGATGCCGTATTCCGGACTGCACATCGTCGCCGAATATTTTCTTCCCGTGCGGCATCAGCTGATGGCCCCGAAGGGCGCCACGCTGAAGACGCTGAAGACGGTGGAGAGCCACATCATGGCGCTCGGCCAATGCCGCAAGACGCTGCGCAAGCTGCGGCTGAAGTCGGTGGTTTCCGCCGACACCGCTGGCTCGGCGCGCGAGATCGCGGAAAGCGGCGATCCGACGCGCGCGGCGATCGCTTCCGAGCTGGCGGCGAAGATCTACAAGCTGAAAATCCTCAAGCGCAACATCGAGGACGAGGATTACAACACCACGCGCTTCATCGTGCTGTCGCGCAAGGCCAAGTGGGCGCCCCGCACCCACAAGGACCTGATCACCACTTTCGTCTTCCAGGTGCGCAACATTCCGGCCGCGCTCTACAAGGCGCTCGGCGGCTTCGCCACCAACGGCATCAACATGACCAAGCTGGAAAGCTACATGATCGAGGGCAGCTTCTCGGCGACGCAATTCTACGCCGACGTGGAAGGCCACCCGAAGGAGCGCGCGCTGGAGCTGGCGCTGGAGGAGCTGGAATTCGTCACCCAGCCGAAGACGCTGAAGATCCTCGGCGTCTACCCCGCGCACCGGTATCGTGAGACGTTCAGGTAGACGCCGGCCGTCGCGAACAGGAGTTCTTGCCATGAGCAGCGATCCAAAGCTGCGGCGAACGCTGCATTTCAGATTCACGATGCCGAACGTGGAGCCGGCCCAGATCGCGGCCATGGTCAAGGCGATGGCGCCGTTCTACCAGCTGTTCGGCGAGACGCGCATCCGCTTGCTGCAAAATGTCGATGACCCGGCAAAATTCACGCAGGAGATCGAATACGACGCGCCCGAAGGCCTGGAGGTAAACCGCCAGCAGATCGCCAGCGACCCCCGAATGCAGACGTATTTGCAAGCCTGGCGGTCGATCTTCCCCGGCGCGGTCGAGGTCGACGTTTACAAGGAACTATAAGACCGCGGTCAGATCGTCTGGTTGTATTCGCCGACTTCCGGGAATTTGCGCAGCACCGCGTCCACCGACTTGAACATGTCGCGCATGCGCTGTTCCGAGACCGGGCTTTCCACCACCACCACCAGCTCGGGCTTGTTGGATGAGGCCCGCACCAGGCCCCAGGTGCCGTCTTCCACCGTCACGCGCACGCCGTTGACCGTGACGAGGTCGCGGATCGGCTGGCCGGCAACTTTCTCGTTCTTGGCTTTGGCTTCCTGGAACAGCGCCACCACCTGGTCGACGATTCCATATTTCACTTCATCGGCGCAATGCGGCGCCATGGTCGGCGAGCCCCAGGTCTTGGGCAGCGCATTCTTCAGGTCGGCCATGCTTTTTGTCGGATTGCGGTCGAGCATGTCGCAGACCGCGAGCGCGAAGATCAGGCCGTCGTCATAGCCGCGGCCGAACGGCTTGTTGAAGAAGAAGTGGCCCGACTTCTCGAAACCGGCGAGCGCGCCGAGCTCGTTCACCCGCCGCTTGATGTAGGAGTGGCCGGTCTTCCAGTAATCGGCCTTCACCTTGTTCTGCTGCAGCACCGGGTCGGTGATGAACAGGCCGGTTGATTTCACGTCGACCACGAAGGTCGAACCTGGGTGCAGCGTGGACATGTCGCGCGCCAGCATGACGCCGACCTTGTCGGCGAAAATCTCGTCGCCGGTGTTGTCCACCACGCCGCAGCGGTCGCCGTCGCCGTCGAAGCCGAGCGCCACGTCGGCCTTCACGCGCAGCACTTCGTCGCGCATGGCGTGCAGCATCTTCATGTCTTCGGTATTGGGATTGTAATTCGGGAAGCTGTGGTCGAGCTCGCAATCAAGCGGCACCACTTCGCAACCGATCGCTTCCAGCACCTGCGGCGCGAAGGCGCCCGCCGTGCCGTTGCCGCAGGCGACGACGACTTTCAGCTTGCGCTTGAGCTTCGGATGCTTGGTCAGATCGGCGATATATTTGGCCGGAAAATTCTCCACGAAATGGTAGGAGCCGCCGCCTTTGAGGTCGAAGCGCGCATTGAGCACGATCTCGCTCAGCCGCCCCATCTCGTCGGGCCCGAACGTGAGCGGACGGTCGGCGCCCATTTTCACGCCGGTCCAGCCATTGTCGTTGTGCGAGGCGGTGACCATGGCGACGCAGGGCACGTCGAGCTCGAATTGCGCGAAATAGGCCATCGGCGTCGTGGCGAGTCCGATGTCGTGCACCTTGCAGCCCGCCGCCAGCAAGCCGGAAACCAGCGCCATCTTCACCGAGGCCGAATAGCCGCGGAAATCATGCGCGGTGACGATCTCCGGCCGCACGCCCATTTCGCGGATCAGGGTGCCGAGCCCCATGCCCAGCGCCTGGATACCCATCAGATTGATTTCGCTCCCGAGCAGCCAGCGCGCGTCGTATTCGCGAAAGCCGGTGGCTTTCACCATCGGCTCGGATTCATAGGCATAGGTATTGGGCGTGAGCTGGGCTTTCGGCTTCGGGAACATCAACATCCTCGGGCTGGATCGGGGATTTCGCGGCAGCAATAAACTAAAGCGTCCCGCACGGGAAGGTTGCCGAGCCGCCCGCCGAAAACTTAAAAATTATTGCTCGAGCACGAGCTTGCCGTTGCTGTATTCGAAACGGCGCAGCTTGGAAAGGAAGGAAAGGCCCAGCAGGTTTTCGCTGAGCGCCTCGTCCGGCACGACCAAGGCAGCGACATCGCGCACGGAGACGTCGTCGATCTCGACACGATTGAGCTGGGTGCGAGCGGCCCGCACCGTGCCGTTGGCAGTCCTCACCTCGGCGGTGAATTCGCGTGGGGTGGGACGAATGCCGAGCCGCGCCGCGTCGCGCGCGGTGAGCGCGATCACGGAGGCGCCGGTGTCGACCATGAATCCGATCTGCCTGCCGTCGACACGGCCGTTGACCTGGAAATGGCCGCGGCTGTCGCGCGGGATGACCACGGTGCGCCCGGCGCTACGCGGCTGCGTCGTGGCCGCCGGGGCGGGGGCTTCCCGTGCGGGAGCAACGTCCAGCGCCCGGTCCGCATAGCTGGCGAAGACGCCGCCGAGCGCCAGGAGAAGTCCGGCGATGACAAGGAGCTGCCGCATGATCCTGCCGAATTGAGGAATTACGGCGAATTACAGCATGCGATTGCCACCACCGTCCTAATGCGGCCGTTTGGTTGGGCCGCTTTCAGGACGGATGGTGAGCGATGGATTAATCGGAAAATTAGCATTCGGCAGGCCGGGCTAACGCCTGACCGGGCTGCCGACCACCCAGATCTCGAAGAATTTGGCCAACACCCGCGTGAGCGACGCCGTCATCGCGCCGGCAACGCGCATCCGGTCCTCGCGCTCCACGGTTTCCGTGCTGACGCCGGCGGCATAGCTTGTCACCATGGAGATCGCCAACACGCGCAGCCCGACCGAGCGGGCAATGATCGCCTCAGGCACGAGCGACATGCCGACGAGGTCGGCGCCGAGCGTGCGCGCCGCATGAATTTCAGCCGGCGTCTCGAAACTCGGCCCGGGAAACCACATGTAGGTCCCTTCGCTGACCCTGCGCCCAGTGCCCTGGGCCGCGAGCGTGAAACGCTCCCGCATCATCGCGTCATAGGCGCCTCGCATGTCGGTGGAGCGATTTTCACCCGTTTCGTGGAGGAGCGGATTGTCCCCGGTGAGATTGATGTGATCCTTGATCGCCACGAGCGTGCCGGGCGCAAGCTCCAGCCGCGTGGACCCGGCGAAATTGACCAGCACGACGCCTTCCGCTCCGAGCAGCCTCAACGTCTCCAGCGGCACGCGCATCGCCGCCAGGTCGCCGGTTTCGTGATAGAGCGCCCGCCCTTTGAGGATCGCGACCCGCGCGGTGCCGAGCGTGCCGAGGACAACCTCCGACTGAATGTCGTCTTCCGCACGCGGAAACCCGGTCAGTTCGCGATAGGAAATGCTGACGGGAGAGGTCACCTGGTCACCGATGGCGGCGAGGCCGGTCCCGAGCACGAGTCCGAGATTGACCGGGGTCTCGCCGGCACGCGCCCGAATGGCGGCCGCCGATTGCTGGCTTTCACTGCGCATTCATGCCCCGCCCGGTCCCCGCGCCTTTGCGCCGAATCATTGCGTCAATGATAGCGGCGCGCATGGCCGGCGCCAGATCGCTTAAGTCCCACGCGGCTTGGCGCGCCGCGTCGGCACGGCCCGCGCCGGATCGTCCGGCCAGGGATGGCGGGGATAGCGGCCGCGCATCTCGGCTTTCACCGCGGCATAGCTGCCGCGCCAAAAACTCGGCAGGTCGCGCGTCACCTGCACCAGCCGATGCGCCGGCGAGAGCAGCTCGATGATCAGCGGGGTCTTGCCCTTGGCGATGGCGGGATGGCGGTCGAGACCGAACAGCTCCTGGACGCGGATCGAAAGCTTCGGTCCCTCCTCGGTGTATGCGATCGGAATAGCCGAGCCGGTGGGCGCAATGAAATGCGTCGGCGCTTCCTGCTCCAGCCGCCGCGGCAGAGGATATGGCAGCCGGGCCTGCAACGCGGCGGCGAAGTCGTCGGCGGAAAACTGCGAAAGTGCCGTTTTGCCCGAGAGATACGGCACGAGCCAATCGACGTCCTTGGAGAGCGCGGCAGCGGAGAGGTCCGGCCATTCCTCGCCTTCTTCCCGGCGGAGAAACATGACGCGGTCGCGCCATTGCGCCAAAGCTTTGGTCCAGGGCAGACGATCGAGGCCGACCTGCCGCAGCCCTTCCGCCAGAATCGCCGACGCTTTTTCGCTAGCCGGCACCGGCACCGTCTGCTCGTTCAACACTACCGCGCCCAGCCGGCGGCTCTTGCGCGCGCGCAGCGATGCGCTGGCCTTGTCGAACACGATGTCCTCGCGGCTTTCGATATGCGCGGCAAAACGCGCATCGATTTCGTCCGGCGAAACCGGGGCGGCCAGCAGGATTCGGCTTTGCGATGCCTTGCCCGCCAGTTCCGCGACGGCGAGAAACGGCTCGCGCGCAAGCGGGCTGGCAGGGTCGATGTTTCCACCTCGTCCATTCGCCAGCAGGAAGGAATGCGTGCCCGCACCGCGGTTCTTCGCGATGCGGTCGGGATAGGCCAGCGCGAGGATGGAGCCGATGTTTTCTTCGCCTCTCCCGCTCGCCGGAGAGGGAGCGCGCTCTGCTTGCAGCGCAGCTGCGGCCCACCCCTCCGCCATCCGCCGCGCCTCCTTCGCGCGCTGCGAGCGGTCGCGCCGCAAGCCGTCAATGCGGTGGCGCAGGTCGGCGTCGGTGCCGCCCAACCCGCGCTCGGTCAGGACGACGGCTATTTCCGCCGCAAGCTCACCGGCGCCCTCGCGGGCGGCGTCGACGATCATGCGCGCCAGCCGCGGCGGCAGCGGCAGGCCGCGCAAGAGCTTGCCTTCCGCGGTGATGCGGCCGTCTGCGTCGATCGCATCGAGCTCACGCAAGAGCGTGCGCGCCTCGTTGATGGCGGGCGGCGGCGGCGGATCGAGAAAGCCGAACTTCTGCGGATCACTGACTCCCCAGTGCGCCAAGTCGAGCACAAAACCGCTGAGATCGGCGGCGAGGATTTCCGGCTGCGCATAAGGCTCGAGCGAAGCGGTCTGCGGCTCGTCCCACAGCCGATAGCAAATGCCGGGCTCGGTCCGGCCGGCGCGGCCCCGCCGCTGATCGGCCGCCGCGCGCGAGACGCGCACGGTTTCGAGCCGTGTCAGCCCGACATCGGGCTCATAGCGCGGCACGCGCGCGAGCCCGCTGTCCACCACCACGCGCACGCCTTCGATGGTGAGCGAGGTTTCCGCGATCGAGGTGGCCAAGACGATCTTGCGCCGGCCCGGAGGCGTCGGCGCGATCGCCCTGTCCTGCTCCTGCTGCTCGAGCGCGCCGAACAGGCTGTGGATCTCAATGGCGGGATCGCTGACGCGTTCACGCAGCAAAGTTTCCGTGCGCCGGATTTCCGCCGCCCCGGGAAGGAACACCAGCAACGAGCCCTGGTCGGCCTGCAACGCGCGCATCACCGCTGCCGCCACCGGCCTCTCGATCGGCTCGCGCGCGTCGCGCGGCAGATGCCGCGTCTCCACCGGAAAGGCGCGGCCCTGGCTTTCGACCACCGGCGCATCATGCAGCAGCTTCGCCACCCGCGCACCGTCGATGGTGGCCGACATCACCAGCAGCTTGATGTCTTCCCGCAGGCCGTCTTGCGCGTCGCGCGCCAGCGCCAGGCCGAGATCGGCATCGAGCGAGCGCTCATGGAATTCGTCGAACAGTACGGCGCTGACGCCGTCCAACCCCGGATCGTCGAGGATGAGCCGCGTGAACACGCCTTCGGTAACGACCTCGATGCGCGTCTTGCGCGATACTTTCGAGCCGAAACGCACGCGCAGGCCGACGGTGTCGCCGACTTGCTCGCCCAGCGTCGCCGCCATGCGCGCCGCCGCCGCGCGCGCGGCCAGCCGCCGCGGCTCCAGCAGCAGGATCTTTCCTTTCGCCCAAGCCTCCTTGAGCAGCACCAGCGGCACGCGCGTGGTCTTGCCGGCGCCCGGTGGCGCGACCAGCACGGCGGCATTGTTGGCGCGCAGCGCCGCGGTCAATTCCGGCAGCGCGGCGTCGATCGGCAGCGGCGTGTCGAAGCGCATTAATTGGCAACCCCGCGCATCATGGTTAACGATCTCCTAACCGCACTTTGGCACGCCCTTTGCTCCCGTAAAGGCGAATGCAATTTGTTTGTCCGATTATGGGACGCAAGCGCCGCAGCGGAACAGCAATGACACATCACGCCGACGTCGCAGCCGAGCGGGTTGCCTGGGTCGACTACGCCAAGGGCATCTGCATCGTCATGGTGGTGATGATGCATTCCACGCTCGGCGTCGGCGCCACCGCCGGCGGCGAAGGCTTCTTGCACGCGCTGGTCGCTTTCGCAAAGCCGTTCCGCATGCCTGATTTCTTCCTGATCTCCGGATTATTCCTGTCCCGCGTCATCGACCGCGACTGGAAGACCTATCTCGACCGCAAGGTCGTGCACTTCGCGTATTTCTATGCACTGTGGATGACGATCCAGTTCGCCTTCAAGGCGCCGGCCTTCGCCGCCGAGCATGGCGCGGCGGCGACGCTGCAGCTCTATGCACTGTCCTTCATCGAGCCCTTTGGCACGCTGTGGTTCATTTACCTGCTGCCGATCTTCTTTGTCGTCACCAGGCTCACACGCGGGCTGCCGCCGCCCGTGATCTGGCTCGCCGCCGCGGGGCTGGAAGCGGCAAGGATCGAAACCGGCTGGATGGCCGTCGATGAATTCGCCAGCCGCTTTGTCTATTTCTACACCGGCTATTGGCTGGCTTCGCATATCTTCAACCTCGCCGCCGACGTGCAGGACAAGCCGGCCAGCGCGGTCGCCTGGCTGCTGCTCTGGGCCAGCTTGAACGCACTGCTGGTGTCCGGCGGCTATTCGGAATGGCCGCTCATCTCGCTGATGCTCGGCCTGCTCGGCGCCGGTGCCATCGTCACGCTCGCGGCGCTGCTGGCGCAGCTGCGGATCTTCGACGCGCTGCGCTATTGCGGCGAACATTCCATCGTCATCTATCTCGCCTTCTTCCTGTTCATGGCGGGCACCCGCGTGCTCCTGCTCAGAACCGGCCTGGTTCCCAGCATCGGGCTGATGTCGGTGATCGTCACGTCGGCCGGCATCGTCGGGCCGCTGATGCTGTTCTGGCTGGTGCGCCGGACGCCGCTGAAATTCCTGTTCGAGCGGCCGGCGCGCTTCTGGCTCGCTCCCAGGCCGCGGATGGCGCTGCAGCCGGCGGAATAGGCCCTCGGTGTCATGCCCCGCGCAGGCGGGGCGTCCCAGCAACCACAGACGTTCGCGATTACCGGATCGCCCGCCTTCGCGGGCGAATGACCGGGTGTGCATGGCGGCCATTCCGCATTGATTCCGCCACACAGACAGCCCACATTCGGGCCATGCCATCAGCCAAATCAAAGCCTGCGCCGAACCCGGCGCCCTCCCCGCCCGCCGCCAAATCGGCCGCGAAAGCCCCGGCCGCATCCCGCGCGCTCAAGCCGGGAGACCATCTCTTCCTGGTCGACGGATCCGGCTACATTTTCCGCGCCTATCACGCGCTGCCGCCGCTCACCCGCAAGTCCGACGGGCTGCAGGTCAATGCGGTGCTCGGCTTTTGCAACATGCTGTGGAAGCTGTTGCAGGAGATGCCGCCCGACAACAGGCCGACCCATCTGGCCGTGGTCTTCGACAAATCGGAGAAGACCTTCCGCAGCGAGATGTATGGCGACTACAAGGCCAACCGCTCGGCGCCGCCGGACGATCTCATTCCGCAATTCCCGCTGATCCGCGAGGCGGTGCGCGCCTTCGATATTCCCTGCCTCGAGCAGGCCGGCTTCGAGGCCGACGACCTGATCGCCACTTATGCCCGGCTCGCCTGCGAGGCCAAGGCCACGACGACGATCGTGTCGTCGGACAAGGACCTGATGCAGCTCGTCTGCGATTCCGTGATGCTCTACGACACCATGAAGGACAAGCGCATCGGCGCGGCGGAAGTATTCGAGAAATTCGGCGTGACGCCGGACAAGGTGATCGAGGTGCAGTCGCTGATCGGCGATTCCTCGGACAACGTGCCGGGCGTTCCGGGCATCGGCGTCAAAACCGCCGCGCAGCTCATCATCGAGTATGGCGACCTCGAGACGCTGCTGGCGCGCGCCGGCGAGATCAAGCAGGAGAAGCGCCGGCAAGCCCTGATCGAGCACGCCGACAATGCGCGGCTGTCGAAGAAACTGGTGACGCTCGACCAGAATGTGACGCTCGATGTGCCGGCCGCCGATCTCGCCGTGCATGAGCCGGATTACAAGAACCTGATCGCCTTTCTGAAGGCGATGGAATTCAACGCGCTGACGCGCCGCGTCGCGGAGAAGGGCAGCGTCGACGCGGGCGAGATCGCAGCCGATCCAAAACTGGTCTCGGGCGAGATCGCCATCACCAGCCCGCCGCCTTCGGCAATTCCCCCCTCGCGCGGCAGGCCGGGAGAGCTCGATCTCGGCGACCTGCCCGCACCCAAACCCGCGCCCGCAGGCGAAGAAAGCGGCCTCACGCCGATCTCGCTGGCCGAGCGCCGCATCGAAGCGCTGCGCAGCGCGAAGTTCGAGCCTGCGAAATACGAGACGATTGCCACGCTTGATCGGCTCGGGCACTGGGTCGCGCGCGCCTACGACACCGGTTTCCTCGCGCTGAAAACCGAAATCACCAGCATCGATCCGATGCAGGCGAAGCTGTGCGGGATCGCGCTCGCGGTCGCGCCGAATGAGGCGGCTTATTTGCCGCTCGGCCATCGCGAAGCCGGCGACGAGAGCGGAGCCAACGCCGGTTTGTTCGCGCCCAAGCTCTGCGCGGGTCAGATACCCGAGCAGGACGCGCTCGCGGCGCTGAAGCCCGTGCTGGAAGACCTCGGCGTCATCAAGGTCGGGCACAATGTGAAGCAGGACTGGCTGGTGCTGGCCTGCCGCGGGGTCCGCATCGGCGCTGTCGACGACACCATGCTGATGTCCTACGTGCTCGACGCCGGCAAGGGCGCGCACGACATGGATGCCCTGGTCAACCGCTATTTCGGCCGCAGCCCGGCCCGTTTCAACGAGGTCAAGAACAAAGAGCGGGCGTTGCTCACGCCGGAAGCGACGCCGATCGCGCGCACCGCCAGCTATGCCGCCGAAGATGCCGATGCGACGCTCCGGCTCTGGCAGGCGCTGAAGCCGCGCATGGTGGCCGAACGCGTGACTACCGTTTACGAAACGCTCGAGCGGCCGCTGCCGCAGGTGCTCGCGCGCATGGAGGAACGCGGCATATCGATCGACCAGACCGTGCTCGCGGGCCTCTCGCAGGAGTTCGGCAAGAAACAGTCCGCGCTCGAGCAGGAGATCAACAAGATCGCCGGAACGCAGGTCAATCCCGGAAGCCCCAAGCAGCTCGGCGATATCCTGTTCGGACAGATGGGTCTGCCGGGCGGCACCAAGACCAGGACCGGACAATGGTCGACCGGGGCGCGTGCGCTCGAAGAGCTCGCCGAGATGGGCCACAAGCTGCCGCAAGTCATCCTGGATTGGCGGCAGGTATCGAAGCTGCGCTCGACCTATACCGAGGCGCTGCCGACCCACGTCAATCCGCGGACCAAGCGCGTGCACACGTCCTATGCGCTGGCGGCGACCAGCACCGGCCGCTTGTCCTCATCCGAGCCCAACCTGCAGAACATCCCGATCCGCACCGAGGAAGGCCGGAAGATTCGCCGCGCCTTCGT
The DNA here is from genome assembly GCA_035699705.1 of Xanthobacteraceae bacterium. GTDB lineage: Bacteria > Pseudomonadota > Alphaproteobacteria > Rhizobiales > Xanthobacteraceae > CANKHA01. The sequence goes on along the minus strand of DASSPI010000019.1, from coordinate 12,855 downwards.
GGCGACGCCGGGCCACAAGCTGGTCTCCGCCGATTATTCGCAGATCGAGCTGCGGCTCTTGGCCGAAGTCGCCGACGTGCCGGCACTGCGCAAGGCATTCCAGGAAGGCATCGACATTCATGCCATGACCGCCTCGGAAATGTTCGGCGTGCCGGTGAAGGACATGCCGGGCGAGGTCCGCCGGAGAGCCAAGGCGATCAACTTCGGCATCATCTACGGCATCTCGGCCTTCGGCCTCGCCAACCAGCTCGCTATCCCGCGCGAGGAAGCCGCCGCCTATATCAAGAAATATTTCGAGCGCTTCCCCGGCATCCGCGACTACATGGACGAGAGCAAGGAATTCTGCCGCAAGCACGGCTATGTGCTCACGCTGTTCGGCCGCAAGTGCCATTATCCCGACATCCGGGCGTCGAATCCGTCGCTGCGCGCCTTCAACGAGCGCGCGGCGATCAATGCGCGGCTGCAAGGCAGCGCCGCCGACATCATCCGCCGCGCCATGGTGCGGATCGAGCCGGCGCTGGCCAAGGCCAAGCTCTCGGCGCAGATGCTGTTGCAGGTGCACGACGAGTTGATCTTCGAGGTGCCCGAGAGGGAAGTCCAGAAGACGCTGCCGGTGATCCGCCAGGTGATGACCGACGCGCCGCATCCGGCCGTGTCGCTGCATGTGCCGCTGCAGGTCGACGCCCGCGCCGCCGACAACTGGGACGAGGCGCATTAGCTTTCCCCTCTCCATCCGAGCTCGGGTTTACCCGAGTTCGGCATTATCGAGTGGCCAAGTCGGGTTTACCCGAGTTCGGACTGGAGAGGGAGAAGAAGGCCGCCTGCGCGAGGGCGGCAGCTCTTGTCAGTCCGGCAGTACCGCAACCGCCTCCACTTCCAGCAACACGCCTTCCCGCGCGAAGCCGACCACGCGCACGCTGGTGCTGGCCGGCGGCGCAGCCATGTTGAGATACAGCCCGCGCACGTCGCGCAGGATCGCCTGGTGTTCGAGCGCGACGAGGTAGTTGTTCAGCTTCACCACATGCTCGAAGCGCGCGCCCACCGCCGCGAGCGCGGCTTTCAGATTTTCGAAGGTCTGCACCGCCTGCGCGCGGAAATCTCCCGGCACCAGCTTGCCGTCGCGGCCCACACCGATCTGGCCGGAGATGAACACCATCCGGCCCGGCGTCGTCACCTCCACGACCTGCGAATAGGCGGCCGGCTTGGTCAAGGTTGCGGGATTAAGAAAACGTGTTTTCGCCGGCGGCACGGGGATTCTCCTTTAGGCGGCGTTCACCACATCGCATTGAACACGAATTGATCCCCATGATGGCGGCTTGTGCACAGCATTCAAGCGCGCCCGCAGCAACCTTTCTTTACCTGCTGCGTTGATACTGTGCTCGGGAAACGGCGGCTGGCAGGGAAAAAACGTGTCGAATCAGCGCAAGAATATCGGGGCTTTTGGATTCGCGATTGCGGCGGTCGCCTGCACGCTTGCGCTTCCCATGGCGAGCGCCTCAGCGCAGAACTTCTTTGAAATGCTGTTCGGCGGCGTCCGCCGCTCGGCGCCGCCGCCTCCGCCCGCACCTTTGCCCGCCGTGCGCCCTTCGGCTGATCCTTCGCGCATGATCGATGGCTATCGCAGCGAAAGCGGCCCCTCGACCGCGTATTGCGTGCGGCTGTGCGACGGCCATCCCTTCCCGGTGCAAAGCGCGGCCGGCTCCGCCGCGCAGGCCTGCGCCGCCATGTGCCCGGCGGCACAGACCAAGCTGTTCAACGGGGGCAGCATCGACCATGCCGTTTCCTCCGACGGCAAGCGCTATGCCGCCCTGCCCGCGGCCTTTGTCTATCGCAAGCAGGTGATCGCGGGCTGCACCTGCAACGGAAAAACGGCCGGCGGCCTGGCGCAGATCGACGTGAAATCGGATCCGACGCTCCGGCCGGGCGATATCGTTGTCACCGACAAAGGACTGATGAGCTACCGCGGCGGCAGCGGCCGGTCCGCCGATTTCACTCCGCTGCAGGATCGCAAGCTCGCGAATATCCCGATCCGGTCGGCGCCGGTCTCAGCTTCAGCACTGGCTGCCAACGCGCAGGCCGAGGAGCCGCCGCCGCGGAACGTCGAGCAACCTGCCTCCAGCGAAGGCCGGCGCCGCGCTCAGCCGAGATAAGATACGACCTCGTCAGCGATGGAGAGCGACGAGGTCAGCCCCGGTGATTCAATTCCGAACAGATGCACCAGGCCTGGCAGCCCATGCTGTCGCGGGCCCTCGATCATGAAATCCTGCTGTGGCACGCCGGGGCCCGAGAGTTTGGGACGAATGCCGCAATAAGCCGGCATCAGCGAATTGTCCGGCAAGCCGGGCCAGTAGCCGCGGATGCGCGCATAAAAGGCGTCGGCGCGGGCGGGATCGACCGCATAATCCTCCCGCTCCAGCCACTCCACGTCCGGCCCAAAGCGCATGCGCCCGGCGAGGTCGAGGGTGATGTGAATGCCGATGCCGCCGTCGACCGGCACCGGATAGATCAGCCGGGTGAAAACCGGCCGGCCGGCATAGGAAAAATAGTTGCCCTTGCAGAGGACGAGCGGCGGGACGCGCCCGGCGGGGTATGCTTCCGTGCGTTTCGCGACGGCTTGCGCGCCGAGACCTGCGGCATTCACCACGGCATCCACCGTGACGGTGCCCGCTTCCCCGCCGCCGAAGCGCACCTGCCAGCGTTCGCCCGCGCGCGAAACTTCCTCCACCGGGGTATTGAAGGCGATCCGGCCGCCGCGGTCCTCGAGGTCGCCGCGCAGCGCCAGCATATAGCCATGCGCGTCGATGATCCCGGTCTCGGGAGAAAGCAGCGCGCCGGTGCAGGACAGCGCGGGCTCCAGCGCCCGCGCCTCGGCGGCGCCGATCAGGCGCAGGCCCTCGACTTCGTTGCGCAGGCCCTGCGCATGGATGCTCTCCACCTTGGCCTGCTCGGCGGCGTCGGTGGCGACGATCAGCTTTTCACATTTGCGGTGCGGCACGCCATGGGAAGCGCAGAAAGCGTAGAGCATGCGCCGTCCGTTCACGCAGTGACGCCCGCGCAACGAGCCGGTCGGGTAATACATCCCGGCGTGGATCACTTCGCTGTTGCGGGACGAGATGCCGGTGCCGATCGCATTGGCGCCCTCCGCCACCACCACCTCGTGCCCGGCCAAGGCCGCGGCGCGCGCCACGGCGAGCCCGATCACGCCCGCTCCGATGACAAGGATCTGCATAGCGTTGCTTCCAACTAGAAACGGCGGCCCGACGGCCGCCGCCAATGTCCTCGTGTCCCGGGCGCTGCGCAACACGCAGCGCAGCGAAGCGGTGCGTTGCGGACCCGGGACCTTTACGAATACCGAGTCTGGGACGATCCCGGATCAGCGGTGCACGGTTTCACGCTGCACCGCATCCGGAAAAAGCTTACTCCGCGGCGATCCGCACTTCCGGCGCCGCGGCCAGCACGTCGGCATCGACATGGTGCTCGTAGACACCGAAGTTATTCTGGAACATGTGCACCAGCTTGCGGGCGGTGGCGTCGAACTCGTTTTTGTTCGCCCAGGTCCTGGACGGCTGCAGGATGGCCGGATCGACGCCAGGCACCGTCTTCGGCACGGCGAAGCCGAAATACGGGTCGGTCCGGAATTCCGCGTTCTTCAGGCTGCCGTCGAGCGCGGCGGTAAGCAAAGTGCGCGTCACCTTGATCGGCATGCGGTGGCCGACTCCGTAGATGCCGCCGGTCCAGCCGGTGTTCACCAGCCAGCAATCGACGTCGTAGACCTTGATCATCTCGCGGAAGAGATTGCCGTAGACCGAGGCGTGGCGCGGCAAAAACGGCGCGGCGAAGCAGGTGGAGAATTCCGGCTCCACGCCGACCAGGCCTTTCTCGGTCCCGGCAACCTTGGCGGTATAGCCGGAGAGGAAGTGATACATGGCCTGCGCCGGCGTGAGCTTGGCGATCGGCGGCATCACGCCGAAGGCATCGGCGGCAAGCAGCACCACGTTCTTCGGCTGGCCGGCGCGTCCGGTCAACGAAGCATTCGGGATGAATTCGATCGGATAGGCGACGCGGGTGTTTTCGGTCTTCGACTCGTCGTCGAAATTGCAGACGCGCGTCTCCGGATCGTAGACCACGTTTTCCAGCACGCTGCCGAAGCGCTGGGTCGTGGCATAGATCTCCGGCTCGGCCTCCGGCGAAAGCCGGATGGTCTTCGCGTAGCAGCCGCCCTCGAAGTTGAATACGCCGTCCGGGCCCCAGCCGTGCTCGTCGTCACCGAGCAGCATGCGGTTCGGGTCGGCCGACAGCGTGGTCTTGCCGGTGCCGGACAGGCCGAAGAACAGCGCCACGTCGCCGTCCTTGCCGACGTTGGCCGAGCAATGCATCGGCATCACGCCCCGCGCCGGCAGGAAGAAGTTGAGCGTGGAGAAGACCGACTTCTTCATCTCGCCGGCGTAGCCGCTGCCGCCGATCAGGATGATCTTGCGGGTGAAATCGAGCGCAATCACGGTCTCGCTGCGCACGCCGTGCTTCTTCGGGTCGGCCTTGAAGCTCGGCAGGCAGAGGATCGTCAGTTCGGGTTCGTAAGTGGAGAGTTCGGAGCGCTCGGGCCGGCGCAGCAGTGCGCGGATGAAGATCGAGTGCCAGGCAAGCTCCGTAAAGACGCGGGTGCGGATGCGGTATTTCGGATGCGCGCCGCCGTAGAGGTCCTGCGCGAAGAGCTGCTTGTCCTTGGCGTGCGCGATGAAGTCCTTCAGCAGCACGTCGAACTGCTCGGACGTCATCTTGCCGTTCTTCTCCCACCACACCGTGTCCTTGGTGTTGGCGTCAACGACGACGAACTTGTCTTTCGGGCTGCGCCCGGTGTGCACGCCGGTGTCGGCGCAGAGCGGGCCGCCGGCGGTGATCTTCGCTTCCTTCGCGGCGAGGGCGAATTCGTAGAGCCTCGGCTCCGTCAGATTCCAATGAATGGCTTTCGCTCGAAGCCCGAATTTATCGGCGCCAAAGGAGCCGTTTCTCACACCAGATTCCTGCACGGAACACCCTCCACGAAACGCTTCCGCCCGAAGACCAAGCTTCTTAAGCCAAAGCTTTTTAATACCGCCGAAGCGGTGATGAACAATAACAATATATGCGCCCGCGGGCGCCTGCGCGAGCCTATAGTCCAATAACCGATTGCCTGCCAAGGGCATTCAGCGAAACCCAGGGCTGTTTGAAAAGCGTAGCGGCGGCCGTTTGCCGGTAAGCCTGATCCGCCAGGCCGTCAGGCCATCGCCCGCGCCTTTTCCGCCATATCTTTCAGGCTTTGACGCAGCGCCCCGGGAGAAATGATGCGCTGCGGAAAAAACAAACGCAGTGCCGTCCGGTCCAACTGCAACTCCATCCCCTCCGGATCGCAACCGGCGCAACGCCAGTCCCCATCCGCCGCGCCCAGCAGCTTGGTCGCATAGAGCCGGCAGGTATCTGCATGGTCCTCCTTCATATGCGCCAGGATATCCGGCTCCGCTTCCAGCAGCGCGGCGGCATCGCTGAGATCGGTCAGCACCTCGCCAGGCTTGAGATCCACGATGCGGCCGAAGCCCGCGACCAGATGCACGCCGCTCAGTTCGATCCTGTAAAAGGCAAAATCGCGGAAGCCGGCGAACATCTCGGCTTCCGGATGGCGGGCGAGATAACGCCGGCGCGCGGCCGGGTCGTCGGTGACCGCCGCCTTGCCCATCAGCATGACCCGCGCGCCTTCCAGCGGGTCGCCCTGCTTGCGCTCGTCCAGCATCAATGAGACGCGGGGGTCGGCAAGGAGATTCTTGGTGTGCACGGCCAGCTTGGAGATCAACAAGAGCGGCGCACCGTCGGCGGCAGTGGCGACATTGACCAGCGAGCAATAAGGATCGCCCGAGCCCGGCATCAAAGTCGCGAGCGCGCCGCTGCGGCCCTCACGCAGCAGCCGCTTTGCCGCCCGCCGGGGATCGAAATCAGACTGCTCTTTCATGGAGGCGGCATGTTTGCGTGGTTAACGTCCGTTCATAACGGCAAATATCATTTGATCCTGCTGCTGGCGGTTCTGCATCCGGAGGCTTATGTTCGGAACTCATTGGCGAATCACTGGTTTGACCTAGATATGTCACATTTCAGCCCAGCTTTACGGGCTTCAAGGCAACGGGGTGGCTTCCGTCACGAAAGATAGGCTCATGCCGACAATCGCTCTCGTCGACGACGACCGCAATATACTGACCTCGGTTTCGATCGCCCTGGAAGCAGAGGGCTATCGCATCATGACCTATACCGACGGCGCCTCGGCACTCGACGGCTTCAAGACATCGCCTCCGGATCTCGCCATTCTCGATATCAAGATGCCGCGCATGGATGGCATGGAGACGCTGCGCCGGCTGCGGCAGAAGTCCGACATGCCGGTGATCTTTCTGACCTCCAAGGATGAGGAGATCGATGAATTGTTCGGCCTGAAAATGGGCGCCGACGATTTCATCCGCAAGCCTTTCTCGCAGCGGCTGCTGGTCGAGCGCGTGAAAGCGGTGCTTCGCCGCGGTACGCCGAAGGATGCCGCCGCGCCGAAGGAAACAGACGCCAAGGCCCTGGAGCGCGGACAGCTGCGCATGGATCCGGAGCGGCACACCTGCACCTGGAAGAATGAGCCGGTCACGCTCACCGTCACCGAATTTCTCATTCTGCAGGCGCTGGCAACCCGCCCCGGCGTGGTGAAGAGCCGCAACGCGCTGATGGATGCGGCTTACGACGATCAGGTTTACGTGGACGACCGCACGATCGACAGCCACATCAAGCGGCTGCGCAAGAAATTCAAAGCGGTCGACGACGACTTTGACATGATCGAGACGCTCTATGGCGTCGGCTATCGTTTCAAAGAGACCTGAGCCGCCCGCCCATCGCCCGCCCATCGCGCGCCCCTTGGGCCTGACGGATTGGACCGGCTGTTCTACAATGCCGGCCACCATGGCGGCAGAATGAACCGGCAGGCTTGAACCACGTGCTCGATCGGACGACCCAGATTGCCGGCCGCGAGGCCGAGGCCGAAGGCACGGAGGAGACCATCCGCTCCGGGCCGCGTGGCCTGCGCGCATGGCTGCGCCGCGCCTGGCAATTCTTCATCGCTCTCAGCTTCTCCAGCCTGAACCGGCGCATCGTCTCGCTCAATGTGATCGGGCTGCTCGCGCTGGTCATCGGGATTCTCTATCTCTCGCAGTTCCGCGCCGGCCTGATCGACGCACGCATCCAGAGCCTGCTGGTGCAGGGCGAGATCATGGCGGGCGCCATCGCCGCCTCGGCAACCGCCGATATCGACTCGGTGCAGATCGATCCCGACCGGCTGCTCGAATTGCGCGCGGGCGAAAGCTACGGCCCGACCGACGAGGCGCTGTCCGGCCTGGAATTTCCGATCAATCCGGAACGCGTCGGCCCGCTGCTGCAGCGGCTGGTCTATCCCACCAAGACGCGCGCGCGGATCTACGACCGCGATGGCGGTCTCATTCTGGACAGCCGCAATCTCGACCGCCGCGGCGATGTGCTGCGTTTCGATCTGCCCTCCCCGACCGCGGAAAAGCCAGGTTTCTTCGAGCGCAGCCTGACCGCCATCCGCGTCTGGCTCGGCCGCGGCGATCTTCCGCTCTACCGCGAGCTCGGCCCGGAGAACGGCATGGGCTACCAGGAAGTGGCGCTCGCGCTCACCGGGCAGAAGGCCAGCATGGTGCGCGTCAACGAGCGCGGCGAGGTCATCGTCTCGGTGGCGGTGCCGGTGCAACGCTTCCGCGCCGTGCGCGGCGCGCTGATGCTGTCGACGCAAGGCGCCGATATCGACGGCATGGTCGCGGCCGAACGGCTGCAGATCGTCAAGGTCTTCCTGATCCTGCTGGGAGTGATGGTGGTGCTGTCGAACGTGCTCGCCGCCACCATCGCCGGCCCGGTACGGCGGCTGGCGGAGGCCGCCGAGCTTGTGCGCCGGCGCATCCGCTCGCGCGTGGAGATTCCCGATTTCACGCGCCGCCGCGACGAGATCGGGCATCTTTCCGGCGCGATCCGCGACATGACCAATGCGCTCTACCGCCGCATCGACGCGATCGAGAGCTTTGCCGCCGACGTGGCCCATGAATTGAAGAACCCGCTCACCTCGCTGCGCTCCGCGGTGGAGACCCTGCCGCGCGCCAAGACCGAGGAAAGCCGCGGACGGCTGCTCGCCGTGATCGAGCATGACGTCAGGCGGCTGGACCGGCTGATTTCCGACATTGCCGACGCCAGCCGGCTCGACGCCGAATTGCAGCGGCAGGAATCCGCGCCGGTGGATGTGGCCAAACTGCTGAAGACGCTGATTGCGGTGGCCAACGAGGTGAAGCAGGAGAATGTCAGCGTCGCGCTCACCTTCGAAGGCGCCGGTGCGCAGGCCTTCAAGGCGCCGGGACACGACTCCCGCCTCGGTCAGGTGATCGGAAATCTGATCGATAACGCGCGCTCCTTCTCCCCGCCGGGCGGGGTGGTGCGGGTCACCTGCCGGCGGCTGAAGAACGAGGTCGAGATCGTGGTCGACGACGACGGACCGGGGCTGCGCGAGGACGCGCTGGATCGCATTTTCGAGCGTTTTTATACCGACCGGCCGCACCAGGGGTTCGGGCAGAATTCAGGCCTGGGCCTGTCCATCTGCAAACAGATCGTCGAGGCGCATGGCGGACGGATCTGGGCGGAGAACCGCACGCGCACGATCGGCGCCGGCGAGCAGGAAGTGCTGGGCGCGCGCTTTACCGTCCGCTTGCCTGCGACGTGATCTTGCGAACGACAGCGCTCGCCATTCTTGCCTCCCCCCTTGCGGGGGAGGTCGATCCGCGCCGCGTTCGCGGCGGGGATCGGGAGGGAGGTAAGCAACAAATGCATGCGCGCCTTTTCGCCCCCCTCCCTAACCCTCCTCCGCAAGGGGGGAGGGAACAGTCAGTCATCGCTGCACTGCCATGACTCAAACTTCACCGCATCTGTCCCCCACCATCCATGCCTGCGCCGTGCTGGTCGGCGCCAAAGCGGTGCTGATCCGCGGCCCCTCCGGATCCGGCAAATCAGAACTGGCGCTGGCGCTGCTTCAGGCGGCGCAAGCCGGGCAGCTGCCTTTCGCCCGCCTGGTCGCCGACGACCGCGCGCATGTGGAAGCGGTGAATGGACGCCTGCTGGTGCGCCCGGCCTCGGCGCTGAAGGGCCTGCTGGAGCTGCGGGGCAGCGGCATCCATTCCATCGAAGCCGAGCCGGTCGCGGCGATCGGCTGTGTCGTCGATCTGGCGGCGCAAGACGCTGTCCGCCTGCCGGAAAAGGAAGCCTGCGAAGCTGTTATCGAAGGAATCCGCCTGCCGCGGCTTGCGGTCGCATCCGGCCAGGAGGCCCTTCCCCTTGTTCTCCTCCTGCTCCACACGCTTGCGGGGTCTGGTCCCGGCGCCGTCCGGCCCCCCTGAGCGGCAGCAAAAAAGTAACTATATGAGGCCTAGGCTCCTTATCCCGGAGTATTGGGCAGACCGTAATCTGCCCCTATATACCGCAATGCAATATTTCCCCGAATTGACAGGAAAGGCCCTTGCGCTTGGGCTTGGGATAGTCATGAATGCGCGACTTTCGTGCGCTGCACCTAGCCTGCGCGCGTGGACCGGTGTTTGATGATCGGCGTCGTTCTCGTCACCCATGGCAAATTGGCCGCTGAGTTCCGCTCAGCGCTGGAGCATGTCGTCGGCCCGCAGCGGCAGATCGAGGCGGTGACCATCGGCCCCGAGGACGACATCGAGCATTGTCGCAATGACATCATCGAGGCGGTGAAGAAGGTCGACAGCGGCGAAGGCGTCGCCATTCTCACCGACATGTTTGGCGGGACGCCCTCCAACCTTGCGATTTCCGTGATGAGCCGGCCCAAAGTCGAGGTGTTGGCGGGTATCAACCTGCCGATGCTGATCAAGCTCGCCAAAGTGCGCGAGACCTGCGGCCTGCCGGATGCGGTCGCCGCCGCGCAGGAAGCCGGCCGGAAATACTGCACGATCGCCAGCCGGGTCCTCAGCGGGAAATGAGAGACGGCGCGCTAGGCGACGGCGATGCTCCGCAGCCGCGCGAAGGTGCCATCCGCCGGGTGCTGGAGATCGTCAACAAAAAGGGCCTGCACGCCCGCGCCTCCGCCAAATTCGTGCAGACCGTGGAAAAATTCGACGCCGAAGTGACTGTCACCCGCGGCAGCGAAACCGTGGGCGGCAACTCCATTATGGGCCTGATGATGCTCTCGGCCGCCACCGGCACCGAGATCATCGTGGAAGCCAGCGGCAAGCAGGCGGCCGACGTGATGGAAGCCATCACCGAGCTGGTGGCGAACGGCTTCGGGGAAGAAGATTAGCTTCCTTTCCCTTTTCCAGCACACGTCGGATGTATCCGGCTTGTGCCGTTCCCCACTGGGGAGAGGGAGACGAGCATATAAAGAAATCTTTATATGCTTATTGCCGCCCGATGCCGGGACTGCTATAGCCTTCCCAGCCGCGTCCGGGCCCGCCCGAACGCCCTCCCTTCATGCCGTGCAAGGATTGTCATGACCGCCGCCAGTACCGCCGCGAAGACTAAAGCCTCCGCCACCGATTATGTCGTCAAGGACATCGGCCTCGCCGACTGGGGCCGCAAGGAAATCGCGATCGCCGAGACCGAGATGCCCGGCCTGATGGCGACGCGCGAGGAATTCGGCCCGACCCAGCCGCTGCGCGGCGCGCGCATCGCCGGCTCGCTGCACATGACGATCCAGACCGCTGTGCTGATCGAGACGCTCAAGGCGCTCGGCGCCGACGTGCGCTGGGCCTCCTGCAACATCTATTCGACGCAGGACCATGCCGCGGCCGCCATCGCTGCCGGCGGCACGCCCGTCTTCGCGGTGAAGGGCGAGAGCCTGAAGGATTATTGGGACTACACCCACCGCATCTTCGAATGGGCCGACGGCGGCACCCCCAACATGATCCTGGACGACGGCGGCGACGCCACGCTCTTGATCCATCTCGGCATCCAGGCGCGCGACAATCCGTCCGTCATCGCCAAGCCGACCAACGAGGAAGAGGAAGTCCTCTTCGCCTCCATCAAGCAGCGCCTGAAGCAGGATGCGGACTGGTACGAGCGCGTCGGCAAGGCCATCAAGGGGGTGACCGAGGAAACCACCACCGGCGTGCACCGGCTCTACATCATGGCGAAGGAAGGCCGCCTGCTGTTCCCCGCCATCAACGTCAACGACAGCGTCACCAAGTCGAAATTCGACAACCTCTACGGCTGCCGCGAGTCCTTGGTGGACGGCATCCGCCGCGGCACCGACGTGATGATGGCCGGCAAGGTCGCGATGGTCGCGGGCTTCGGCGACGTCGGCAAAGGCTCCGCCGCCTCGCTGCGCAATGCCGGCTGCCGCGTGCTGGTCTCCGAGATCGATCCGATCTGCGCGCTGCAGGCGGCGATGGAGGGCTATGAAGTCACCACCATGGACGATGCCGCGCCGCGCGCCGACATCTTCGTCACCGCCACCGGCAATGTCGACGTCATCACCATCGAGCACATGCGCAAGATGAAGGACCGCGCGATCGTGGCCAATATCGGCCACTTCGACAGCGAGATCCAGGTCGCCGCGCTGAAGAACCTGAAGTGGCACAACGTGAAGCCGCAGGTGGACGAGATCGAATTTCCCGACGGCAAGCGCATCCTGCTGCTGTCGGAAGGCCGGCTGGTCAATCTCGGCAATGCCATGGGCCATCCGAGCTTCGTGATGTCGGCGTCCTTCACCAACCAGACGCTGGCGCAGATCGAGCTCTGGACCAATCCGGGCAAATACGACAAGCAGGTCTATACGCTGCCCAAGCATCTCGACGAGAAGGTCGCGCGGCTGCATCTGGCCAAGATCGGCGCCAAGCTGACCAAGATGACCGACAAGCAGGCGACCTATATCGGCATTCCGCAGGAAGGCCCGTTCAAGACCGACCACTACCGGTATTGATGCGACTGAGGACGGCGGTCAGGTCGATGGCCGGGCATAGCCCGTCGAAGACGGGCGTGAACGCCCTTATGTCCCGGCCATTTCCATTTCGCCGGCCCATGCTACGCTGCGGCCATCGCAAGGGAGCCGTGCCATGCTTCACGCCGCTAAAAGATGCCTGCTTGCAATCTTGCTCGCCACCGCGGTGAGCGGCATTGCGCGCGCCGAGATCACGGACACGAGCTGCGGCGCCGCCATCCGGAGCAACGTCATCACCGGAAACGATCTGTTCCAAACGACCAGCAGAAGTTTTGTCCGATTACGCGGGGCCGTTCACACCGTGACGGTGCCGTCGGGCGAGACCCGCTGCGTCAAGGTGCGGTTTACCGGCGGCGTGACCTGCAGAGGGACGAGCGGCAACGAGGCGTGTTTCATCCGCGCCCTCGCTGAGGGCGAGGAGATGCGTCCGCAGCCCGCCGGCAACCAGGGCCTCAGTGGCCGGCTCCTGCGGCCGACCGGCCTCGGCTTTCAGTGGGTGCGACGCCTGGGCGACGGCCAGCATGTGATCCAGATCCAGGTGCGCGCCCTGAATGCGCCCGAAACGATCATCGTCGGCGTCACCGACTGGACGATGGACGTGGAAGTGCTGAATTGAACGCCGGCGTCTGAAGGTTTCCGGCTCCGCGTGCAATTCGCCCGGCTGTCTCTCCGCCCTGCCCGCGCCAGCGGGAGGCCAGTTTTCTCATCCTGGGTCCGCGCTTCCGCGGGGCGAGCGGCGCATTCGCCGCTCGCCTTGTCCCCACCGGACTCGAGTGCTATCTGCCCCCTATGACGGCCGAGCCCATCCAAAATATCCGCAATTTCTCCATTGTCGCGCATATCGACCACGGCAA
>DASSPI010000018.1:0-63300 GCA_035699705.1 Xanthobacteraceae bacterium | reverse complement strand
GGCCTCTATGACGGCAAGGGCCTGCTGCATCACGTCGGCTTTAGCTCCACCATCAAGAATAGCGAGCGCGCGGCGCTGACCAAAAAGCTGGAGAAGCTGATCGGTCCGCCCGGCTTTACCGGCAACGCGCCCGGCGGGCCGAGCCGCTGGTCGACCAAGCGCTCGGCCGAGTGGCAGCCGCTCAAGCCCAAACTGGTGGTGGAGGTCTGCTACGACCATTTCACCGGCGACCGCTTCCGCCACGGCACGCGGCTGCTGCGCTGGCGGCCCGACAAAGCGCCGAAGCAATGCACGCTCGACCAGGTGAAGCAGAAGAAAGCGAACCTGATGAAGCTGCTGGGATAGGTGGCGCACGCGTATGCGTCCCCGCCTTCGCGGGACGACAATAAAACTACTCCGGCAGCGTGCCGTTCTGTTTCAGCACCTCGCCCGCCAGATAAAGCGAGCCGGTGATCAGGATGCGTGGCGCGGGATCGAGCTCCAGCATTTCGGTGGCGTCGAGTGCGGCCTTGACGCTGGCGCGCGTCATGGCGGGAATGCCAACGCTGCGCGAGGCAAAGGCGATCTCGTCAGGCGAGAGCGCATTCTTCTGATCCTCGATCGGGACGGCGATGATGCGCCGCGTCAGTCCGGCGAAATTGCGCAGAAATCCCGCGCAGTCCTTGCTCGACAACATGCCGACGATCAGCACCAGCGGGCGCGACACCCGCTCTTCCAGATCCGCGAGCGCGGCCGCGATAGCGCGGCCGCCGTCGGGATTGTGCCCGCCGTCGAGCCAAAGCTCGCTGCCCTGCGGCACGCGCAACGCGAGCGTGCCGGTCGTCAGCCGCTGCATGCGCGCCGGCCATTCGGCATTGACCACGCCCGCTTCGAAAGCCGATACGCGCGGCGTCAGCGAGGGAACGGCGCGCAAGGTGGCGACCGCCAGCCCGGCATTCTCGAATTGATGGCGTCCGTATAGCTTCGGCGGGGGCAGATCGATGAGCCGCTCTTCGTCCTGAAAGACCAGACGGCCGCGCTCTTCGCCCGCGCTCCAGTCCTCGCCGGCGATGTGCAGCGGCGCATCGAGCCGGACGGCGCGGCGCTCGATCACCGAGAGCACCTCGCGCTGCTGCGCGGCGACGATGACGGGTACATGTTCCTTGATGATGCCGGCCTTTTCCGCCGCGACCTGATCAAGGCTCCCGCCGAGATAGTCGGCATGGTCGAGCGCCACCGGCGTGATGACCGTGGCGAGCGGCTTTTCGATCACGTTGGTCGCGTCGAGCCGGCCCCCGAGACCGACCTCGAGCAGCACCGCATCCGCGGGATGACGGGAAAACAGCAGCAGGCCCGCCGCCGTGGTGATCTCGAACAATGTCAGCGGCGCCCCGGCATTGACGCGCTCGCATTCCGCCAGCGCCGCTTCCAGCTCTTCGTCCGACACCAGCCGCCCGGCCAGACGAAAGCGCTCGTTGAAGCGCACCAGATGCGGCGAGGTATAGACATGCACGCGCTTGCCGTCGGCCTCCAGCATCGCACGCATGAAGGCGATCACCGAACCTTTGCCGTTGGTGCCGGCGACGTGGATCACCGGCGGCAGCTTGCGCTCCGGATGGCCGAGCTGCGCCAGTACGCGCGTCATCCGGTCGAGCGTGAGATCGATCAGCTTGGGGTGCAGCGATTGCAGCCGCGCGATGATGTCGTCGATGGGAGTCAAAGGCTAGGCAGTCGCAGGCGGCGCGGCTGCCGCAGCCGCCGGAAGCACCGCATTGGCGGGCTGCTCTGCCGGCGCCGGCACGGTGCTCGCAGCCTGCCGAGCGGGAGCCCTGGTCAGCAGGCGGCACAGCTCGGCGATGGTGGAGCGCAACTGATGGCGATGCACCACCATGTCGATCATGCCATGGTCGCGCAGATATTCCGCGCGTTGGAAACCTTCCGGCAATTTCTCGCGGATGGTCTGCTCGATCACGCGCGGCCCGGCGAAGCCGATGAGCGCGCCCGGCTCGGCGATCTGCACGTCGCCCAGCATCGCGTATGACGCAGTGACGCCGCCGGTGGTCGGGTTGGTCAGCACGACGATATAGGGCTTCTTTGCCTCGCGCAGCATCTGCACCGCCACCGTGGTGCGCGGCATCTGCATCAGCGACATGATGCCTTCCTGCATGCGCGCGCCGCCGGAGGCGGCAAACAGGATGAAAGGCGTGCCCTTCTCGACCGCCTTTTCAAATCCCTTGATAACGGCTTCGCCCGCCGCCATGCCGAGCGAGCCGCCCATGAAATCGAAATCCTGCACCGCGATGACGACGGCCTGGCCCTCCAGCTTGCCGTAGCCGACCTTCACCGCGTCGTGCATGCCGGTCTTGGTGCGGGCATCCTTCAGCCGGTCGATGTAGCGGCGCTCGTCGCGGAATTTCAACGGATCGATCGTCACCTCGGGGACCGCGATGTCGAACCAGGTCTCGCCGTCGAACATCGATTTCATGCGCGCGGTCGCGCTCATGCGCATGTGATAATTGGATTCGGGAATGACGAACTGGTTCGCTTCCACGTCCTTGTAGAAGACGAGCTGGCCGGTGTCGGGGCA
Source organism: Xanthobacteraceae bacterium (assembly GCA_035699705.1). GTDB lineage: Bacteria > Pseudomonadota > Alphaproteobacteria > Rhizobiales > Xanthobacteraceae > CANKHA01. The sequence continues at coordinate 60,734 of DASSPI010000018.1, read as the reverse complement.
TTTGATCCAAAGATTCTCCGGCGTCTCGCGCTTGAGGATGTTGCGGATCTTTGGCCGCACGACGTTGGAAATCCAGTTCATCGACGCTTCTCTTTGTCTGTCTTGCCCTGCGGGGCGGACGTCCTTCGGTCGTTCAATCTAGCACACGTCTTAGATGGATCGCCCGGCGCCGCCCGGCAATAGCCCTGAAAGGATTAACTATTCCGCCGCCACGCGCTTGGCGGCGCGCACGCCGGCAGCCAGTTCCGCGACCAGATCGGTGACCGCCTTGACGGTGCCGCCGGTCGCCCTGTTGTCGGCATCAAGCGTCGCCCGCAGCGCGTCCACCAGCGCGGAGCCAACCACCACGCCGTCGGCATGCCGCGCAATCGCGCTCGCCTGCGCGGCGGTCTTCACGCCGAAACCGACCGCGACCGGCAGCTTGCAATGGCGCTTGATGCGCGCGACGGCGGCGCCGACGATGGCGGCGTCCGGCGTGGCGGCGCCGGTGATGCCGGTGATGGAGACGTAATAGACGAAGCCCGACGTATTCGCGAGCACGGTCGGCAGCCGCTTGTCGTCGGTGGTGGGCGTGGCGAGGCGAATGAAGTTCACGCCGGCCTTCAGCGCCGGCAGGCAGAGCTCGACGTCTTCCTCCGGCGGCAGATCGACCACGATCAGCCCATCGACGCCCGCCGAGATCGCGTCGGCAAGGAAACGGTCCACGCCGTAGACATAGATCGGATTGTAATAACCCATCAGCACGACCGGCGTGTCGCCGTCGCCCTTCCGGAAGTCGCGCACCATCGCGAGCGTCTTCTTCAAAGTCTGGCCGGACTTCAGCGCGCGCAAGCCGGCCGCCTGGATCGCGGGCCCGTCCGCCATCGGATCGGTAAAGGGCATGCCGATCTCGAGCACGTCGGCGCCCGCTTTCGGCAGCGCCTTCAGTATCGCCAGCGACGTCTCAGGGTCGGGATCGCCCGCCATGGTGAAAGTCACCAGCGCCGCCCGGCCTTCTTTTGCCAGCGCCGCAAAGCGGCGCTCGATCCGGGTGGTCATCGCTTGCCTGCGAGATATTGCGCGACGGAGTCGAGATCCTTATCGCCGCGGCCGGAGATATTCACCACCATCAAGTGATCCTTCGGCTTGGTCGGCGCGATATCGATGGTCCTGGCAAGCGCATGCGCAGGCTCGAGCGCGGGAATGATGCCCTCCAGCCGGCTGCACAGTTGCAGTGCCGCCACCGCCTCGTCGTCGGTCGCCGACAGGAATTTCACCCGGCCGAGATCGTTCAGCCAGGCGTGTTCCGGACCGATGCCGGGATAATCCAGGCCGGCGGAGATCGAATGCGCGTCCTTGATCTGCCCGTCGTCATCCATCAGCAGATAAGTGCGGTTGCCGTGCAGCACGCCGGGCCGGCCGCCGGCAATCGATGCCGCATGCAGCCCGGTGAGACCATGACCGGCGGCTTCGACGCCGTAGATTTCGATCGAGCGGTCGTCGAGGAAAGGATGAAACAGCCCCATGGCATTCGAGCCGCCGCCGATGCAGGCGATCAGCGAATCCGGCAGGCGGCCCTCGGCTTGCTGCATCTGCGCGCGCGTCTCGCGTCCGATCACGCATTGGAAGTCGCGCACCATCATCGGATAGGGATGCGGCCCCGCTACGGTGCCGATGCAGTAAAACGTGTCGGCGACATTGGTCACCCAATCGCGCAACGCCTCGTTCATGGCATCCTTCAGCGTCCGGGTGCCGGACACGACGGGACGCACTTCGGCGCCTAGCATCCTCATGCGGAAGACGTTGGCTTTCTGCCGCTCCAGATCCACCGCGCCCATATAGACGATGCAGTCCAGTCCGAAGCGCGCGCAGAGCGTGGCGGTGGCAACGCCGTGCATGCCGGCCCCGGTCTCGGCGATGATGCGCCTTTTGCCCATGCGGCGCGCGAGCATGATCTGCCCGAGCACGTTGTTCACCTTGTGCGCGCCGGTGTGATTGAGCTCCTCACGCTTGAAATAGATCTTTGCGCCGCCAAGATGCTCGGTCAGCCGCTCGGCATAATAGAGCGGCGAGGGCCGGCCGACGTAATTCGCCAGATAGCCGTCCATCTCCTTCTGGAAAGCCGGGTCGGCCTTGGCCTTGGCATAGGCCTGCTCCAGCTCGAGCACCAAAGGCATCAGGGTTTCGGCGACGAAGCGGCCGCCATACTTGCCGAAATGGCCGCGCTCGTCGGGCCCGGTGCGAAAGGAATTGGGTGTCGCAGGGGCGCTCATGCGCGGCTCGCGACGCGGTTGAGGGCGGCATCGGCCTGGCGCGCGGCCCGCACGAAGGCGCGGATCTTCTCCGGATCTTTCTCGCCGGGAACGCGCTCGACGCCGGACGACACATCCACGCCGGGTGCGCGCGTGATCGAAAGCGCGTCGGCGACATTGCCGATATCGAGGCCGCCGGAGAGCATGAAGGGAATCCCGGGATCGACGCCTTCCAGCAGCCGCCAGTCGAAAGCTTTGCCGAGGCCGCCGGGCCGGGTGGCCTCGCGCGGTGCGCGCGCATCGAAAATGATTTTGTCGGCCACGTTGGCGTAAAGCCGGATGGGCGACAGCGAGGAGCGGTCCTCGATCGGCAGCGCCTTCATCACCGGCAGCCCGAAGCGCGTGCGCACTGCGACGACGCGCTCCGGCGTCTCGGTGCCGTGCAATTGCAGCATATCCGGACGCACCGCTTCGACGACTTCGCCCAGCATCTCGTCGGTGGCATCGACGGTGAGCGCGACCTTGCCCGCACGGCCCTTCACCCGCTCGCCCAGCGCGCGCGCCGCCTCATAGCCGAGGTTGCGCGGCGAGGGTGCAAAGAAGACAAAGCCGACCTGATCGGCCCCTGCATCCAGCGCCGCGTCGAGCGCCTCGGGGGTCCTCAAGCCGCAGATTTTCACCAAAAGAGGCATAATTTTCGCATTCGTCCTGACAGGGCGGGGTTCTAACCCGGTTGAGGCGTTTTGTCTTGCCCCGCAAGGCCCTGCGCCAGCGGGCCTGTTCCGCGGGGCGAGCGCGGGCGCGACAAGGCGCCCTAGCGCATGATCCCGGAAAGTGGGAACCGGTTTCCGGATAAGTTCATGCGCCCCTTTTATTAGTGAGCGCGCGAAACCTCAAATAAGTATATGCAATCTGCGCAAGCTTGATTGCTTTACCGCAAAACCGCTACCCGTTTTGCCGATCGCGCACTAAGGTGGAGGCAACCGGGCCGGAGGACGCGCCGATAGATTGTGCTGCAACCGGTCGAGTTCCAGCCGCAGCTCGTGGTTCTCTTTCTCCGCGCGCCGCGCCGCCCAGCGCCAGCGCGCCTGCCGCAGCCAGGCGGCCATACCGCCCAGGATCACGCCGAAGATCACCAGGATCAAGATCAGCACGAACAGCGGCAGCGACGCCGCATAGGCCGGCTGCGCCGCATCGAAAGGGTCGAAGGACACCGTGACGGTCTGCCGGTTCGCGACCGCGAAGGCGATGATGATGGCGGCCAGCGGGACGAGAATGACGGCCGTGACGACCTTGCGGATCATCGGATTACCTCGTGGCCCGGACGAGCGGCGGCGACCGCAGGGCGCCGGCGCGATGAGCTGGGGCCCAGGGCCACATGCTCAAATGGCCAATTTTTTCGGAGAGGTCGGGCCATGTCGGATTGTCCTTCTCGATCAAATCAAGCTTCCGGCTGCGCTGCCATCGCTTCAGCAAGTGCTCTCTCGCCCCGGGCTTCTAGTATCGAAGAATGCGGTTTGAAATAGACCAGCTCTTTACACCATATGTGCGGGTGAAGCCGCCCACTAGCCCCGCTTTGTGCTCGCTTATGCGACGGGAGAGATCAATGGTAACGCCGGTATAGAGCGTTCCGTTGCGGCGACTGGCAAGGATCTAGCCGAAATATTGCCCTGCCATGGCAGTCAGAGCGTTAGCCGCTAGGCGGCATTTTTCCTCGGTCCCGGATCGTCGCTCCGGCTCGCCGCCGCTCGTCCGGGACACGCCTCGTTAGCTGGCGTTCTCGCGATTGAGCCGCTCGCGCATTTCCTTGCCGGTCTTGAAGAAGGGCACGGATTTCTTTTCGACCGATACATGCGCCCCGGTGCGCGGATTGCGGCCCGTGCGGGCCGGCCGGTTCTTCACGGAAAAGGCGCCGAAGCCGCGCAATTCAACGCGGTCTCCCCGGGCCATGGCGGCGATGATCTCGCCCAGGATCGCGTTGACGATATTTTCCACGTCGCGCTGATAGAGGTGCGGATTCTGCGACGCGATGCGCTGCACAAGTTCGGATTTGATCATGTGAAATATCGCCCACCAGATTCGAGGATGACGCTTCCGCCAACAATGCCGCCGTCAACACGACGGCCGCACCTCACTTGATCGAAGGGTGCCAAAGCGCCAGGAGACCGTCAAGGTTGAGGCGCTCGATCGCGCGCACCGTACCCCACGTCTCGATGTGCTTGGCCCATGCCTTCAGACCGACCGCTTCGAGCGTAACGGCCGCCGCGACATGCAGGAACGGCAGGTCGCTCAGGCGCGGCTCGAGCTCGTAATTGCGCACGCGGGTCTTCGGATCGATGCCCTTTTCCTTCGCCAGCCAGGCCAGCGCCTGCTTTTCATCGCCCAGTTCGTCCACCAGCTTGAGATCGATGGCCTGACGGCCGGTGAAGACGCGGCCATCGGTCACCCGGGCGAGTTCGGTACCCTCGATCCTGCGATTCTCGCGCACCAGGCCGCGAAACCAGTCATAGGAATCCATCACGATGGCTTCCACCGCCGCGCGGGCTTCCGGACTGGCCGGCTCGAACAGGCTCGGGGCCGCCTTCAGGGGCGAGGACTTGATCTCCTCGACTTTCACGCCGAGGGTTTTCATCAACTCGGACAAATTCGGATACTGAAACAGCACGCCGATCGATCCCACGAGAGCCGAGCTTTGCGCCACGATGTGATCGGAGGCGAGAGCGGCAATATAGCCGCCCGAGGCCGCCAGTCCTTCGACCACCACCACCATCGGTTTCTGCTCTTTCAGGCGTTTCAGCGCGTCGTGCAACTGCTCGGAGCCCCCGGTGGTGCCGCCCGGGCTGTTGATATGCACGATGACCGCGCGTGCCGAGGAGCGGCCGAGCCGCTCCAGCGCCTCCACGCGATCGCGGTCGCTGCGGATCAGCCCCTCGATCTTGATCCGGGCGATGTAGGGGCCGGGGCTGGAGGCAAGTCCATTGGGCGAGCGGATCGCCAGCGCGGTGCCGACCACGGCAAGCGCGACGAGCACGACGGCGAAGATACGCCAGAAGGTAAGCTTGCGCCGCATCCGGCGGCGGTCGACGATGTAATCGGCGTCGAGCGACATAGGGCGGTGCTCCCTTTAAGATTCGCGGCAGGACAGTACGCCGGCGCACGGCAGGGTCAATGGCGCCGCCGGCGGCAAATTTTCAATAGTTTGTAAGGAAACAATCGGCGCCGCGGTGGCGGTGCCGATTGGAAGGAATTATTCCTTGTCGCCTTTGTCGGGGGTCTCGGCCCGCTGCTTGAGCGCCGCGCCGAGAATGTCGCCCAGCGAAGCTCCGGAATCCGAGGAGCCGTACTGCGCGATGGCCTCCTTTTCTTCCGCCACCTCCAGCGCCTTGATTGACACCGCCACCTTGCGGGTCTTGCGGTCGAACTGTGTGACGCGGCCGTCGAACTTCTGGCCGACCGAGAAACGCTCGGTGCGCTGCTCGGCACGGTCGCGCGACAGCTCGGTGCGCTTGACGAAAGCGGTGAGGTCGGTGCCGACGATGTTCACTTCCAGGCCCGAATCCTTGACCTCGGTGACTTCGCAGGTCACCACCGAGCCCTTCTTCAGCTCGGCTGCGCTGGGGGCTTCCATCGGGTCGCCGCCCTGCAACTGCTTGATGCCGAGCGAGATGCGCTCCTTCTCGACATCGACGTCGAGCACCTGCGCCTGGACCTTGTCGCCCTTCTTGTATTCCTCGATCACCTGCTCGCCCGGACGCTTCCAGTCCAGGTCGGAGAGATGAACCATCCCGTCGACGTCGCCGTCGAGGCCGAGGAAGAGGCCGAACTCGGTCTTGTTCTTGACCTCGCCTTCCACCACCGTTCCGGCCGGATATTTCTCGACGAAGACTTCCCACGGATTGCGCATGGTCTGCTTCAGGCCGAGCGAGATGCGGCGCTTGACCGGATCGACCTCGAGCACCTGAACCTCGACCTCCTGGGAGGTGGAGACGATCTTGCCCGGGTGCACGTTCTTCTTGGTCCAGGACATTTCGGAGACGTGGATCAGGCCCTCGATGCCCGGCTCCAGCTCCACGAAGGCGCCGTAGTCGGTGATGTTGGTGACGCGGCCCTTCATGCGCATGCCGACCGGATATTTCGCCTCGATCCCCTGCCACGGATCCTCGAGCAGCTGCTTCATGCCGAGCGAGATGCGGTGGGTCTCGTGGTTGATCTTGATGATCTTGACCTTCACCTGCTGACCGATGTTGAGCACTTCGGTCGGGTGATTGACGCGGCGCCAGGCGATATCGGTGACGTGCAAGAGGCCGTCGATGCCGCCGAGATCGACGAAGGCGCCGTAGTCGGTGATGTTCTTCACCACGCCGTCGATGACCTGGCCCTCTTCGAGATTCTGCACCAGCTCCTGGCGCTGCTCGGCGCGCGTCTCTTCCAGCACAGTGCGGCGGGAGACGACGATGTTGCCGCGGCGGCGGTCCATTTTCAGGATCTGGAACGGCTGCTGCTGATTCATCAGCGGCCCGACGTCCCGGATCGGACGGATGTCGACCTGCGAGCGCGGCAGGAAGGCCACCGCGCCGTCGAGATCTACGGTGAAGCCGCCCTTGACCTGATTGAAGATGACGCCGGTGACCTTCTCGTTGTTCTTGAACGCGGTCTCGAGCTTGCCCCAGCTTTCTTCGCGCCGGGCCTTGTCGCGCGAGAGCACCGCTTCACCGAGCGCGTTTTCCACGCGCTCGAGGTAAACTTCGACGGTGTCGCCGATTTTGAGATCGGCCTGCCGGCCGGGTCCCGCGAACTCCCGCAAGGCCACCCGGCCTTCGGTCTTCAGCCCGACGTCGATGACGGCGAGGTCCTTCTCGATGCCGACTACAGTCCCTTTGATGACGGCCCCTTCCTGCAGATTTCCTGTCTGGAAGGATTCGTCGAGCATCGCAGCAAAGTCTTCGCGCGTCGGCGCGGCGGTATTCGTGGCGACCATGTAATCTCCTGACGGGCGACCGGCGGCTGGTGTTGCGTGCCGTCCCCTTGACCGTTCGGGCCGAGGGCCCCGTAGACCCTCGACTGCCGCCGGGACTTCCGGCGGGCCGGCCCGATCAACCGAACGGTCGGGACGAATTTTCCGGCCAGCCATGCATCCTTGCGGCAGCGGAGCAGGAGGGAGCCAAAAAGCTCCGAAACAAAGGCCTGTGCGGCCTTCACCCCGGCTCGGGCAGCCTGAATGGATCAAAGGCGGTCCGGATGCCCCGGGATATAGCCAAAGGCGCGGTCGCGGGCAAGGGAAAGCCGCGCTGCCGCAGCCGGGCCCAGGGCGGGACGCCCTCAACTGCGCAAGCTTGCTTGCGCGGCAAAACCGGTACCCACTTTTGCCGGTCGCGCGCTTGGGCGTTATATGCACCCGCTTTTCCGGACAGGGAGTTGAGGGTGCGGACGATCATCGGGACATTGGCCGCCATAGCCGTTCTTGCGACGCTGGCCCTGCTGGCCGGGGTGAAGCTCGATCTGCAGATCGCCCAGCTGTTCTACGATCCGGCACAGCAGCGCTTTTTGGCGGCGATCAATCCCTATGTCGCGGCGGTGCGTGACAACGGTCTCATCGCTCTGCTGACCTGCATCAGCATCGTGGTCGCCGCGCTGGTGACCCGCATGCTGCGCCTGCCGCAGCGGGTGATTCCCGGCCGGGTCGTGCTCTTCCTGGTGGGCACGCTGGCGCTCGGCCCCGGTCTGCTGGTGAACGGCATTCTGAAAGAACACTGGCACCGCCCGCGGCCGGTGCATGTAACCGAATTCGGCGGCACCAGGGCCTATGTCGATTGGTGGAATCCCAATGGAACCTGCGAGCGCAACTGCTCCTTCGTCTCCGGTGAGATCGCGTCGGCTGCCTGGATGTTCGCCCCAGCCATGCTGACTCCGCCGCAATGGCGCGTCGCCGCCTTTGTCGGCGCGTCGCTCTTCACCGTTGTGATCTCGCTCTCGCGCATGGCGGCCGGCGGACATTTCTTCACCGACGCGCTGTTCGCGGCGCTGCTGATGACGATCCTGATCTGGGCCATGCATTGCGTGATCTTCCGCTGGCGGCGAAGCCCGGCGGTGATCGCATGAGCGCTTCCGCCGTTTCTTCTCGCTCCGCCTGGGCGGTCCCCGGCTTTCCGTTGTTGCTGGCGATCCTGCTCGCGCTGACGGCGGTGCGCGTGATCGGCCTGCACATCTCGGTGGTCGATCTGTTCTTCGACGAGGCGCAGTACTGGGCGTGGTCGCGCGATCTCGCCTTCGGCTATTTCTCCAAGCCTCCGCTGCTCGCCTGGATCATCGCCGCGTCCGATCAGCTTTGCGGCAGCGGCGAGGCCTGCCTGCGCCTCGCCTCCCCGCTGTTTTATCTCGGCACCAGCCTCGTGGTTTATGCCATCGCCGACGAGCTTTACGGCAAGGACACCGCCTTCTGGTCGGCTTTGACTTTCGCGCTGCTGACCGGCGTTTCCTTTTCCACCCGGATTATCTCCACCGACGTGCCGCTGCTGTTTTGCTGGGCGCTCGCCTTGTTTGCTTATCTGAAGCTGCTGGCCGCGCCGGACTGGCGCTGGGCTTTGGCACTGGGAGTGGCGCTCGGCATCGGGCTTCTGGCGAAATATGCCATGCTTTATTTCGCGCTCGGCGTCGCCTGCGCGGCCTGGCTCGACCGCGATGCGCGCGAAATCCTTCGCCGGCCGCAGACCTGGGCGGCCTTCGCCCTCGCTGGCCTGATCCTGTCGCCCAACATCTACTGGAACATCGCCAATGAGTTCGCCACGCTCAAGCATACCGGCGAAAATATCACCGGCACCGGCTTGCGCTTCCGCCCGCTCGAGGCGTTCGCCTTCCTCGGCTCGCAATTCGCGGTGGCAGGGCCGCTGATCTTCGCGGCTTTCCTTCTGATCGCCTGGCGGGCTTTTCGCGGCAAGGTGAGCCGTCAGGACCAACTGATGCTGGCCTTCGCGATTCCGCCGCTGGTGCTGGTCTTTGCACTCTCGTTCTTCCGCGGCGCCAATGCCAATTGGGCGGCGCCCGCGGCTTTGTCGATGACGGTGCTGGTGGTGGCCTGGTGGCTGCGGTCCGGCTATCGCGGATGGATGATCGCCTCGCTCGCGATCGGCATCATCGTGCAGGCTGCGCTGCTGCTGGGCGATACTTATGCGGATCGCATCAGCATCGCCTCGCTCGGGCGCAACAGCGATATCTATCAGCGCACGCTCGGCTGGCGCCGGCTGGGCGACGAGGCCCTGCGGCTGGCGCGGGCGCATGGCGCAGCGACGGTGGCGGCGGAAGGCCGCGCCGAACAGGCGGCGTTGACCTATTATTTGCGCAACGAGCCGCTCGCGGTCGTGGCATGGGCAAGAGGCGCGCAAGCGCGCAGCCAGTTTGACTTGACGCAGGCGCTCGACGACAGCGCGAAGGAGCCGGTGCTGCTGTTCACCGGCTGTCCGTCGGCGCCGCGCCTGGCGCGTTTCTATGCGGAGGTGACGCCGTTGCCGAGATTGGCCGTGCCGACCGGCCCGCAATCAACCCGCAGATATGCGGTGTTCAAGCTCGCCGGCCGTCAGCATCCGATCGAGCCGCCGGGGCCCTGCCCCTGACTCGCGGGGCGGCTCCGCTGCGCCCGCGCGCGTTCCACCAGATCGACTGCGGCGCGGAAGGCCGTCTCGATGTCCATCTCGCTGGTGTCGAGCAGATGCGCATCGGCCGCCGGCTTCAGCGGCGCAACCTTGCGGGTCATGTCGCGTTCGTCGCGCCGCAGAATGTCGGCCAGCACTGCCGCTTCGTCCACCGCCTGGCCTTGCGCCTCGAACTCCTTGGCGCGGCGGCGCGCGCGGATTTCCGGCGCGGCCGTGACGAAGATCTTCACCGGCGCATCGGGGCAGATCACCGTGCCGATATCGCGGCCGTCTATCACCGCGCCCGGCGGGGTGGCGGCGAACTGGCGCTGGAACACGACCAGCACCGCGCGGACTTCCGGGATCGCCGAGACGATGGAAGCGGCCTCGCCCACCGCGTGGCTCTTCAGAGCGGCCTCGTCGAACCGCGCAGGGTCGAGCGATTTGGCCGCGGCGGTCGCTTTCGCGACATCGTCGTATGGCTCCCCGGCGTCCATCAGGGCCTTGGCCACGGCGCGATAGAGCAGGCCGGTGTCGAGATGGCGCAGCCCCAAATGCGCCGCGAGTTTCTTGCCGAGCGTGCCCTTGCCCGACGCAGCCGGCCCATCGATGGCGATGATCATGCGAATTCCGCTCCCAGCTGCCGCATCATCGGAATGAAGCTGGGAAAGCTGGTGGCGATGAAAGCGGTGTCGTCGGCCCCGATTGGCTGCTCGCTCGCGAGCCCCATGACCAGCGCCGACATCGCCATGCGATGATCCATATGGGTGGCGACCAGGCCGCCTCCGCGCACGCGCCCCTTGCCCGCCACGATCAGGTCGTCGCCGTCGATCTCGACCTCGACCCCGTTGACGCGCAGCATCTCGGCGGTGGCGGAAAGCCGATCGGATTCCTTCACCCGCAATTCCTTTAAGCCCCGCATCCGCGTCGTGCCCTGGGCGAAAGCCGCCGCCACCGCGAGGATCGGATATTCGTCGATCATGGTGGGCGCGCGTTCGGGTGGCACCTCGACGCCGCGCAATGCGCCGGCGCGCACGCGCAGATCGGTGACTTCCTCGCCGCCTTCGTCGCGCGTTGCCAGAATTTCGATGCTGGCGCCCATTTCGCGCAAGGTGGTGAGCAGGCCGGCGCGTAGCGGATTGGTCATCACGCCTTCGACGATCACGTCCGAGCCCGGCACCACCAGCGCCGCCACCAGCGGAAAGGCGGCCGAGGACGGATCCGACGGCACCGCCACCGGCGCGGGCTCCAGCTCCGGCTGGCCCGTCAAGCTGATCCGCCGGCCGTGGGTGCCATGCTTTTCCACCCGCACATGCGCACCGAAATGCTTGAGCATGCGCTCGGTGTGATCGCGCGTTGCCTCTTCCTCGATCACCACCGTCTCGCCCGGCGCCGAAAGTCCCGCGAGCAGCACCGCCGACTTGAGCTGCGCCGAAGGCACCGGCGATTCATAGACGATCGGGAGCGGATCGCGCGCCCCTTGCAGCGTGACCGGCAGACCGCCGTTTTCGGCGGCCGAGATGATCTTCGCGCCCATGCGCGTCAGCGGATCGAGCACGCGCCGCATCGGCCGTTTGCGCAGGCTGGCGTCGCCGTCGAAGGTCGCGGTGACCGGAGAGCCGGCGACCGCCCCGAGAACGAGGCGGCAGCCGGTGCCGGAATTGCCGAGATCGAGCACGTCGGCCGGTTGTGCGAAGCCGGCGACCCCGACGCCATGCACGCTCCAGGCCCCCTCGCCCTGGCGCTCGACGGTGGCGCCCAGCATGCGCATGGCCTTGCCGGTATTGAGCACGTCCTCGCCTTCCAAAAGCCCGCTGATGCGGGTTTCACCCACGGTGAGCGCGCCGAAAATCAGGGCGCGGTGCGAAATGGATTTGTCGCCCGGCACGCGGACACGGCCAGAAAGCAGGCGTCCGGGATGGGCGGTGAGCGGAGAAGGGGTGGCGGCGTTCACGTCAATGCGATCCGATGAAGGGCCTGCCGTCCTAGCATGCGGCCTTGCGGGCCGTCATCCATCCGCCCGCAGGGCCCCCGCACAAAGCCGTGCGGCCGCTATTGACAGGACCCCTGCAACTCGCCAAGTGAAGCCTCGATTTTCCAGACCTTGAGGACTTCGGACTTTGGCTAAACCCGATCTCGGTACCAAGCGCGTCTGCGGCAGTTGCGGGGCGAAATTCTACGATCTCAGCAAGACCCCGATCGTGTGCCCGAAATGCGAAACCGTCTTCGTCGTCGCGCCGGTGTCCTCGCGCGCGCGGCCGGAAGCTGCTGCCGCAGCGCGCGCTGCCGCTGTCGTCGAACCCGAGGTGGTCGCTCCGGAGACCGCGGATGCGGAATTCGTCTCGCTGGAAGAGGCCGACGCGGAGACCGCCGGCGCGAAGACCGGCGTGGAAGGCGAGGAGGTTGAAATCGATCCGGCTCTCGATGCCGATGCCTTCATCGAGGAGCAGGAAGAAGGCGACGCCGATGTGACCGACATCATCGGCGACGTCGACAAGGAAGAAGAGACTTAGGCGGCAATACCCTTTGGGGCCATAGCTCAGCTGGGAGAGCGCTTGCATGGCATGCAAGAGGTCGGCGGTTCGATCCCGCCTGGCTCCACCAGCCTTCGCTCGCGAAGCGAGACGAAGGCTGTCACGCCGAAGCCCGAAGGGCAAAGGCGGACGGGCAGCCGCGAGCTTCGGCTTGGCAGGCCACTCAACCAACGACCGATGCCTGGAAAGCCGCTTCGGCGGACTTTTCCGCGCTTCTTGCAGCCTTAACCGGTCGTGCCCATATTAGCTCAGACGTTGGCGGATGAGCCGCCGGAGTTAAGGGTGCCGTAAGGGCCCGCTGTCAAAGTCGCTTCCGAGGGCTTTGTGAATGTCCAGGGTTCCTTCGCTTTCCAGTCCGTTCCTGCTGGGCTTCGACGAGATCGAGCGCGTGCTCGACCGCGTAGCCAAAGCCGCGGATGGCTATCCGCCTTACAATATCGAGCGCCTCGCCCGCGACGCGCAGAAGCCGGAACGGCTTCGCATTTCCTTGGCGGTGGCGGGCTTCACCCGCGATCAGCTCGACGTATCGATTGAGGAAAATCAACTCGTCATCCGCGGCCGGCAGCAGGATGACAAGAGCCGGCACTATCTCCACCGCGGCATCGCGGCGCGGCAGTTTCAGCGCACCTTCGTGCTCGCGGAGGGAATGGAAGTCTTGGGGGCGGACTTGAAGAACGGCCTGCTGGAGATCGATCTGGCGCGACCGGAGCCCGAACGGCTGGTGAAAAAGGTTTCCATCACCAACCACGACTGAACGGAAACCATCGGACTCGACCGAGTAAACTTTGGAAAGGAGTCGAGGGCCATGAACCACAGAATGAATGAAGGCAACACGAACACACCGGTTTCTCCGGAAGCGCTCGCCCTGCTGGGCGGCGGCCGCATCGCCTATGTGAAGGCGATCCGCTCCGAGGACGTCGCCAAGATGTTTCCGCAGGCGCCAGAGATCGCGCCGGGCCTGCAGCTGTTCTCGCTGCACGCCGCCGACGGCACGCCGATCATGCTGACCGACAGCCGCGAGGCGGCGGTGGCGAATGCCTGGAGCCAGGAGCTCGAGGCGGTGAGCGTGCACTGACGCACGCCGAAGGATACCGAATACGAACGGCGGAGGACGAAAGTTCTCCGCCGTTTTTGTTTGACCCGCCGAAATCTATCTCCTCATGGTGAGGAGCGCCGCAATAACCGGCTCAGCCTAGGCGCACTTCGTTGCGAAGCGGCGCGTCTCGAACCATGCAGGCCCGGGCCGCCCGTCCTTCGAGACGGCGCTTCGCGCCTCCCCATGAGGAGATAGTTTGTTAGCGGGTTCTAAGCCGCGCTCGCCGAAGGCAATGCCAGCACCGCGTAAAGCGCTTCGGCATCCTGCGACGCGCGCAGCTTTTGCCCGACGTCAGGATCGCGCAACAGCCGGGCGATCCGCGCCAGCGCTTTCAGATGATCGGCGCCCGCGGTCTCCGGCGCCAGCAACAGGAAGATCAGGTCCACCGGCTGGCCGTCCAGCGCCTCGAAATCGATCGGACGTTCCAGCCGCGCGAACATGCCGAACAGCTTGCCGAGTTTCGGCAGCTTGCCGTGCGGGATGGCGATGCCGTTGCCCACCCCGGTGGAGCCGAGCTTCTCGCGCTGCAGAAGAATCTCCGCGATCGTGCGTTCGCCATGCCCGGTCAGCTCGGCCGCCCGGGCGGCCAGTTCCTGGATCGCCTGCTTCTTGTTGGCGACTTTCAGTACCGGAACGACCGCGTTCGGGGCGATGAGATCGGTCAGCGACATGGGCCCGTTCCGGTACCTGTGGCGATAAAGGATTGAGGGGATTGATGAAGGGGGCGGACCATAAGGATCGGTTCTGAAGGCGTCAATGGGCGGAGATTACTCCGCCGGAGAGCGTCTCACCACACGCAATCGGTCACAAAGCCGACACAGCCTGCTTGGCCCGCCGCCGCTGCACCGAAGATGGAATTCGCATGGCTTCGCGGTATTTGGCGACGGTCCGCCGCGCGATATCGATGCCCGCCTCGCGCAGCTTTTCCACAATGGTGTCGTCCGAGAGCACCTCGTGCGCGTCCTCGGCATCGACCAACTGCCTGATGCGGTGGCGCACCGCCTCGGCGGAATGCGCTTCGCCGCCATCGGAAGATGAGATCGAAGAGGTGAAGAAGTATTTCAGCTCGAAGATGCCGCGGCTGGTGGCCATGTATTTATTGGCGGTGACGCGCGACACCGTCGATTCGTGCATGGAGATCGCATCCGCCACCGTCTTCAGATTCAGCGGTCGCAGATGCTGCACGCCCAGCGCGAAGAAGCTGTCCTGCTGGCGCACGATCTCGCTGGATACTTTCAAGATCGTGCGGGCGCGCTGATCGAGCGCGCGCACCAGCCAGGTCGCCGTTTGCAGACATTCCGCCAGATAGCTTTTTTCGCCATCGGCGCGCGCTGTCTTCGAGACCTTGGCGTAGTAGCTCTGATTGACCAGCACCTTCGGCAGCGTTTCCGAATTCAGCTCCACCAGCCAGCCGCCATCGGGACCCGGCCGTACAAACACGTCCGGGATGATCGCCTGCACCATGGCCGATCCGAAGGCGAGGCCGGGCTTCGGATTGAGCCGGCGGATTTCACCGATCATGTCGGCCAGATCTTCGTCGTCGACGCTACAGATCTTCTTCAAAGCCGCGAGCTGACGGTTGGCCAGCATCGGCAGATTCTCCACCAGCGCCTGCATCGCGGGATCAAAGCGGTCGCGCTCCCTGAGCTGGAGCGCGAGACATTCGGTGAGATTGCGGGCGCAGACGCCGGCCGGATCGAATCCCTGCACGATGCCGAGCACGGCCTCCACCTCGGCGATGGGCGCGCCGAGTTTCTGTGCCACGGCCAGCAGGTCGCCGGCGAGATAGCCCGCCTCATCCACCATATCGATCAGGTATTGCCCGATCATGCGGCGCGCCGGATCGGTGATGGCCATCGAGAGCTGCTCGGCGAGATGGTCGGCCAGCGTGGTCTCGGCGGAAACGAAAGCTTCCAGATTATAGTCGCCATGTTCGGCGCCGCCGGAACCGGTGCCCGCCCATTCCGATGTCGGCGGGGGCGCCTCGGTTCCCGCCCGCGGCGTGGTCTGGCCGGAATCCTCGGGGAAAACGTTGTCGAGGCCGGTGCCGAGCTGCGCTTCCATCGCCGTGCGGCTGGTTTCGAGGTCTTCCCCCATCCAGTCGCCGGCCTTGGCATCGCCGTCGGGTGCGGCATCGGCTTGCGGCGAATCCGGCTCGCCCTGCCCATCGCTCTCGCTGTCGCGTTCCAGCAGCGGGTTGCGCTCAAGCTCGCCCTCGACATAGCTGGCAAGGTCAAGATTCGACAGCTGCAGCAGCTTGATGGCCTGCATCAGCTGCGGCGTCATCACCAGAGCTTGGCTCTGGCGAAGCTGGAGGCGTTGGGTCAGGGCCATGAAAGCGGTTCGAACTGGTCCGATTCTTGCTTGATCGTTTTTATACCAGCCCAGAGGCGGCTCGGCGAACTCTTTTCTGGTGCCCCGCTTCCGAAGTCCGTGAACGACCCTGGAGCCTCGCCTAAAGCTCGAAATCCTCGCCCAGATAGAGCCTGCGGACGTCCGGGTTATTCACGATTTCATCGGCCCGCCCCTCCATCAGCACCTGGCCGGAATAAATGATGTAGGAGCGGTCGGTCAGGCCCAACGTTTCGCGCACATTATGGTCGGTGATCAGCACCCCGATGCCGCGGTCGGTCAGATGCCGGACCAGGGTCTGGATGTCGCCCACCGCGATCGGGTCGATGCCGGCGAAGGGCTCGTCCAGCAGCATGTAGCTCGGCCGCGAGGCCAATGCGCGGGCGATCTCGCAGCGGCGGCGCTCGCCGCCGGAGAGGGCGATGGACGGCGTCTTCCGCAGGCGCGTGATGTTGAATTCGTCGAGCAAGGCGTCCAGCTCGGCCTCGCGCCGGCGCCGGTTGGGCTCCACCACCTCCAGCACCGCGCGGATATTATCCTCCACATTCAGCCCGCGAAAAATCGAGGCTTCCTGCGGCAGATAGCCGATGCCGAGCCGCGCGCGCTGATACATCGGAAAGCCGGTGACGTCGTGGCCATCGAGCTCGATGCGGCCGCGGTCGGCCTTGATCAGACCGGTGATCATGTAAAAAACCGTGGTCTTGCCCGCCCCATTCGGACCCAGCAGGCCGACCGCCTCGCCGCGCCTGACATAGAGGCTCACGCCTTTGACGACCTTGCGTCCGACGAAGCTTTTCTCCACCCCATGCGCGGCAAGATAGCCCTGGTTCTGCGCCATGACCGGCGGGACGTCTTGCTCTGCAGCGGCAGGGGCGGCGGGCCGCCGGCGCGCGGCGGTGACGGCCGCGGCCGCGCGCGGCAGCGTCATCGGCTGCGCCGTAAAGGCGCCGTCCATCGCCCAGCGGCCGGCCGCCGGATGCGGCCTCGCCTTGCGGGGCTTGTTTCGGAAAAAGGAGATGATCGAGCGCACCGTGCCTCAGGATTATATTACGCAGCAAAGACCAGCCGCGCGGTGATAGACACTCCCCCTCGCGCATTCAACCGACAGCAATCGCGTTAATTCGTCCCCGGCAGTTTCATCGCGGGCGAGCCATCTTCCTTGCCGCGCTGGAAAATGCCCTGCACCCGGCCGCCTTCCATGCGCGACACCCCCGTCGCCCGGTCGACCACCAGCCGCTCGCCACGCAAGACATTCTGCCCCTGACTGATGACAACGTTGCCCGTCAGCGTAATCGTATTCGTGCGCATGTCGAACACGCCCTTGTCGCCGGTGGCGGTCTGGTCCTTCTGGGTCACCAGCACATTGCCGCTGGCTTCCAGCCGCTTGATCTGCGATGAGCCGCCCGGCCCCGGCTGCGCCGCCTTGATGGCGCCGGCCTTCGGATTGTCCTCCTCGTAATACACCACGAGCGTCTTGGAGCGCAGATCGGTGTCGCCCTGGATGACGTGGACGTTGCCGCTGAAAGTCGCGACCTTGTCCTTGTCGCGCACCTCGAGCGAGGCCGCCTCGATCTGCACCGGCTGATCGCGATTCTGCGAAAAGCCTTGCAGCGCATTGGCCGGTCCCTGGTTTGCTTGCGCGGCACGTTGCACAGGCGGCCGCGGAGTTTGCGCTTGCGCCTCGCCAAGCAACGCGGCCGCGGCGACCGCGGCGCAAGCGAAGACCATGGCGCGAACGGATGCGCGCGTCATGGCGTCGCCGCCGGGCGATTGGACGCGTTGTCCAGCTTCATATTGACCACGACGCCGTTGTCGAAGCGGATGACATCGCCGGAATTCAAAAGCTCGAAACGGTTGCCCTTGACGGTGCCGTTGCGCATCTTCAATTGCACCGGCTTCTCGGAGATCACGTTGCCGTTCTTGGTATCGATCACCGCTTCCTCAAGATAGCCTTCATAGCCATTCGACGACGTCACCACGATATCGCGATTAAGCGTGAGCTGTTCCTTCTTGGTGTCGAATAATCCGTTTTGCGCCACCAATCGCAAGGTGGTCTTTTCCTGCATCTCCAGGTTCGCGGTGATCTCCTGCAATTCGATGACGCCCGGGCGCGTCAGGTCCTGCGCCGCGGCGCCCGCGGCAACGTCATAGCGGCGCGAGTCGCGCGTGAAGCCGGAGAGTTTGGGATTTTCCATCTTGATCTTGGTTCCGGAAACGACGACGTCGTCGATGCTGATCGGAAGCCTGGTCAGCATGCGCAGCGGATTGAACCAGCTCGCCAGCGCGATCGCGAGGCAGCCGAGAACGGTCGCGACCGGCAGGCCGACGCGCAACAGCCGCACGCGGCGGCTATGGCGCGCGGCGGCGCGGAAGCGCCGCGCATGATCGCTGCGGTGGCTCGCCCGGAAGGCGCGGGTTTCCCTTGGCTCAGTCCCGTAGGCGGCGCTCATGCGTCGTCAACCAATCGGTTTATCTCCCGGTCGTCCATTCGGAATGCGTCTTCAGTTCGATAACGCAACGATTACCGGTGGAATATGTCCCCTCTGGGACGGTAGCAGACTCCGCTCAGGAATGGGCGAAGATGTCCTCGGCTCCCCAGCCGGCAAGGTCGAGCCGCACCCGGTCCGGCAGGAAGCGGAAGCAGGCCGCGGCGAGTTCCGCGCGCCCTTCCCGCGCCAGGATGACGTCCAGCTTGTCCTTCAGCGCATGCAGATGCAGCACGTCGGAAGCGGCGTAGGCGATCTGCGCGTCCGTGAGCTGCTCGGTGCCCCAGTCGGAGCTTTGCTGCTGCTTTGACAGATCGGTGCCCGTGAGTTCGCGCACCAGATCCTTCAATCCATGCTTGTCGGTATAGGTGCGCGACAGCCGCGAGGCGATCTTGGTGCAATAGACCGGCGCCGGCATCACGCCGAAGGTCTTGAACAGGCTGCCGAGATCAAAGCGCGCGAAGTGGAAGATTTTCAGGATCGCCGGATCGGCCAAAAGCCGTTTCAGGTTGGGCGCGTCTTTTTGGCCGGGAGCGATCTGCACCACATCGGCTGAGCCGTCGCCCGGCGAAAGCTGCACCACGCAGAGCCGGTCGCGATGGGGATCGAGCCCCATGGTCTCGGTGTCGATTGCGACCGATCCGGAATAGCCGTTCAGATTGGGCAGGTCGCCGCGGTGCAAGCGAAGGGTCATTCTGATTTATCCAGCAATATCAACGTGGTAAACGGTCAAATCCAAATCTTTTGTAGCATTACAGCAAAGTCGTTGTCGAGCCGCTAACCGCCACCTCAGCAGTCCCTTAATGGCTCCACAGGACGCGGCTCGCGATCCGCGCGCCTTCAACCAGGCTGCGGAATTTTTCCCAAACGATGCTGGGATGCACCTCGGGCACGGCGCGCGGGGTCGAGGCGAAACCGCAGTCGGCGCTGGCGACGACGTTCTCGCGTCCGACCAGCGATGCAAAGCGCTGGATGCGCTCGGCGACAAGCGCGGGATGCTCGACCAGCACGGAACTCTGCGTGATCACGCCCGGCAAGATCGCCTTGCCCGCGGGAAGCTTTACATTTTCCCACACCCGCCACTCATGCTCATGCCGCGGGTTCGCCGCCTCGAAGGAATAGAAGTTGGCGCGGATCGTCAGCACCAGATCGACGACATGCCTGAATTCGAGATCATTCGTGCGCGGCCCCATATTGATGCCGTAGCAGGTGTGGTGGCGGATGCGGTCCGGCGGGATGTTGCGCAAGGCGTGATTGAGCGCCGCAATACGCGAGCCGATCCAGCGGCGGGCGTCCTCGATGCTCAGCTCCGGATGCAGCATGTAATGCATCACGAGCCTGGGATCGTCGATCTGCAGCATGAAACCCGCCGCCACGATCGCCTCGTATTCCTCCCGCATCGCTTCCGCGATGGCGTAGAGGCATTCCTCCTCGGTCGTGTAGTGGCGATTGACCTGCCAGGCTTCGATGCTGGCCGGCGAGGCGGCCGGCATGAACACGTCGGCGACCTTCGCGTTCTTCAGCGCGGCCTTCAGGTTGTCGATATCCGCGCGCAGCTGCTTGTGCCCGGTGTATTTGATCGCTGCCGTAGTCGCGACCCGCGGCAGCGCGGCGCCGGAATGCCCGCAGCTGTAGAATTCAGGAAAGGCCTGGTTCTCGCGCGTCTTCAGAAATCCGTCCGGCATGTCGTCGCGCGGCGAAAATCCGCCGACCCGGTCGAGCACATAGGCGACAAATCCCGGCTTGGACTGCTCGCCGTCATCTACGATGTCGATGCCGACCTCGGCCTGCCGGCGCACAACGCCATCCACCGCTTCCCGCACCGCCGTGTCGAATGCCGGCGTTGCGGTCTGGCCGTCGGCCATCATCGCCGACAGCGCATCCGGCCGCGGCAGGCTTCCGACATGCGTGGTCAGGATTCGATTGGCGCGTTCGTCCAAAGCCATGCTGCTGCGTTCCTATTCAATTTCGATCAGTGCGATGATCTGGCGGGCAATCTTTTCCGGCACCTCCAGCGGCGTCAGATGCCGGGCGTTGTCAATCACCTCGAGGCGCGAGCCGGCAATGCCCGCCGCCAGCACCCGCGCCATCGCCACCGGCGTCGCGTAATCCTCCGAGCCGACCAGGATCGCGCAGGGCATCCGAAAGTTTTTCAGGGCATCGCGCTTGTCGGCGGCTCCCAGCATGCGGCAGGTCTCGGCGTAACAGCGCACGTCATTGGCGAGGAACACGTCGATGGCCCGCTGGACGACGTCGGGATTCTTCTCGCGAAAACTGTCGCTGAACCACCGGGTTTTTTGAAACCCGACGAGGGATTTCAAACCCTCGTCGAGGGCCTTTTGCGCGCGCTCCGCCCATTGGGCAGGAGCCTCCGGTCCGTACCAGCAGGTGGTATCGAACAGCCCGAGGCCTTGCACCCGATCCGGGTGGGCGGCGGCGAATGCAATGGCCACCGTGCCGCCCATCGACGCGCCGCAGACCGTGGCGGAGTTCCAGCCGACATGATCGAGCAGATCGGCCAGATCGTCAGCGAACAGTTCGACGGTATAGGGCCCGTCAGGCCTGTCCGATTGGCCGTGCCCCCGGCAGTCGTAGACCAGGACGTCGGCATGCTCCTTCAGCAGCGGCGCAACGCGATCCCAAAAACTGGCGTCCATGGCGAGCGAATGGACCAGGACAACACGGCCTTTGCCGTTTCCTTTGCTCAGCCGATAGGCCAGCCGGGTTCCGGACCGGACCGGAACGCGCTCATTGCCGTTTGCGGTCTCAGCCATTGCTTACCCGCGCCTTGGTTTTGCGATCGGCACCGATAAAGGCCGCGCCGGTCGTCGCACGAACGGGGTTTTTCATTCTTGCTTCGTCGTGCCCTTGGCCGCGCCCTTCTCGATGTTGCGTACCGGTGTCTCCGGCTTCATGCCGCCCTGGCGGCGCGTAAAGGTGTTCTCGCCATTCGCGCGCCAGTCACCCTTGGCCGCCGCGTCGGCGAAGCGGCTCCAGAGATCGCTCCAGTCCCCGAGCGAATAGCCGTGCCACGGCGGCTGCGGCGAGAGCGAAGGCAGCCCGAGCTCCTCCCAGATCTGTTTGGCGCGCCGCATGTAAGGCTCGGCCGGAAGCGCGAGCGGCGGCATGGCGTGCTTGAGCGTCGCGTCGATCAGCAGCGTGCCGTCGGGATTGCGCGGGCCGGATTTCGGGCCATGTCCCTCCGACCGGTAAGGGATCACCAGCACGTCGTCGACCATGTTGGCGCGGTAGGCCATCGACCAGAACACGGCGTCCGCGTTGCGCGCGTCGATGTCGTCGGACACCGCAATAACGATCTTGCCGCATTGCGCCTGCAAGGTGGCGGCGCCTTGCAGGCCGCGCCACACCTCGCTCTGCGGCGCGGTCCGGTCGAATTGCAGGAAAATCACCGGCCGCACGTTGGTGAGCGCCTCGTGCATCACGACTTTCTTGATGCCCTTCACATTGAGCACGGACTTGAGGTGATCGAGAAAAAGCGGCTCATAGGCGACGCGCTTGAGCACGCTCGATTCGCTCGGCGTCACCTGGCTGATGATGGAAACGAGAACAGGCTTGCTTTTGCGCGTAATCGCCGTCACCCGCATCGACATGTTGAAGTCTTCCAGCGCAACATGGCCATGGCTCTCGCCGAACGGCCCTTCCGGCTCGAGCAATTCCGTATCGATCAGCCCCTCGATGACGATCTCCGCATCCGCGGGGACCTCAAGGTCGACGGTCTTGCAGCGGGTGATGCGCACTGCCTCGCCGATGAGCCCGCCCGCGACGCTGAGCTCATCCTGATCGATCGGCAGTTTCTGCGGACCGGTGAAGAGCACCGCCGGAGCGCAGCCGACGACAATGGCGCAGGGCATCGGCTCGCCGCGTTTCTGATATTTCAGCCAATGCAGATAGCCGCCGGCGCCGCTCAGGCGGCTTGCCATGCGGACGCCGAGCCGGTCCTGCGCCTTCAGCCCGGCGCGATAAGTGCCGAGATTGCGGATTCCGCTGTCGGGATCGCGCGTCACGCATAAGGTTGCCGTCAGATAGGGCGCCGCATCGAAGCCGGGAGTCGATATCGGCACCGGAAGCGCCGCCAGCCCGCCGCCCGGCGCACGCAGCGCATCGCCGGTTATCACCACCTCCTGGCAGGGAGCATTCTCGACCAGCACCGGCTCGATCGGGTTGGCCATGCCGCGCACCCAGACATCGCCGATGTCCTCCACCTTCACGCCAAGACCGGCGGCGTAAATTTCGGCGGAAGCGGCAAGCACGCCCGCTGCGACCGGAATATCGTAACGCTCGCCCTTGGCGCCGGTGACATTGGTGAACAGGAAGCCGCGCCGATCCTCCTCGCGCAGGCCGCCCTGGAACTGCCAGCGGGCGAGCGGGTGCAGCTCGCTGTCCTTGTCGATCGGCCGCGTGATGCGCGTCAGCAGGCCGCTGGCCTCCAGCCGGCTCAGATGATCCTGCAGGTCGATCGGTGCCGTACGGCGCATCATCTTTGTCATGCCGTGTCCTGATGAATTTGCAGCGAGCGACGCGCTTGTCCGCCCAATCGCCAAGGCTGCTTGTTGCCAGCCATCTTGTCAGACAATAATACGAGAGGGAATGGTGCAGGCTGCCCGCGATGACCGACCGCGAAAATTTCGGCGCACGAACAGGTTCTCATGATCGACGCTGCCCATCTTGGCCGACCGCTTCCTCAGCCTGACGGCAATACCGGCGAGCTGTCGCCGGAAATGAAACTGATCCGGGAAAAATTCTTTCGCCATATCGGCAAGCCGGTCGAACGCAAGGAAGATGGCCGCCTGCTCACCGGCAAGGGCCGGTTCTCCGACGACTTCCAGCTGCCCGGCCAAGCTTATGCTGTGCTTGTCCGCTCGCCTCATGCAAGCGCCGAGATCCGCTCCATCGATGTCGCGGCGGCACTCGGCAGTCCGGGCGTGCTCACCGTCCTGACCGGAGCCGACCGCGTTGCCGACGGCATTGCGCCGATTCCGCATAGTCCGCTCCCTTCCACAAAATTCGACATGAAACTGTCGGGCCCGGGCGGCGCCAAACCTTTCATTTCTCCGCATCATCTGCTTCCCGTCGATCGGGTCAGATTTGTCGGCGAAGGCGTGGCGCTGGTTGTCGCGCGCACGGCAAAGGAGGCGCTCGACGCCGCCGAGAAGGTCGTTGTCGATTACGCCGAGCTTGCGCATGTCACGGAATCCCTTGCCGCCATGAAGCCCGGCGCGCCCGTCGTCTGGGATGAGTGTCCCGACAACACCTTCATCGACACGCGTTTTGGAGACTGGGACGCCGCCGATGCGGCCTTTGCCGCCGCCGATCACGTCGTGCGCGCGCAGTTTCATCTGCAGCGCGTGACCGCGGTTCCCATGGAGCCGCGCGCCGCGCTCGGCCATTACGACGCGGAGACCGGGCGCTACACGCTCTATGCCGGAAGCGGCGGCGCCGTGCGGCAAAAGCACGAGCTGGCGACCGTCCTCGGAATCGAGCCATCCCGCCTGCGCGTGCTCTCCTTCGACGTCGGCGGCAATTTCGGCGCGCGCAACCGGGTCTATGTCGAGTTCGGCCTCGTGCTCTGGGCATCGAGGAAGATCGGGTTGCCGGTGAAGTTCACCGCGACGCGATCGGAGGCTTTCCTTACCGACTATCAGGGCCGCGACCTCGTCACCCATGTCGAGCTGGCGCTGCGCCGCGACGGAAAATTCCTCGCCATGCGGGCGGACAACATCAGCAACGTCGGCGCCTATTGCGTGTCGCTGTCGCCGCTCAGCAAGGGGTCGGGCCTGATTACCGGCTCCTACGACATCCCGGCCGCGGCGCTGCGGGCTCGCGCCGTGTTCACCAACACCATGTGCACGCAGCCCTACCGAAGCTCCGGACGCCCGGAAGTCACTTATGCCATCGAGCGTCTTTGCGAGATCGCGGCGCGCGAAATGGGCTTCGATCCGCTCGAGCTTCGCCGCAAGAATCTGATCCCACCGTCGGCGATGCCTTACACCAATGCGGTCGGCCAGGTTTACGACAGCGGCGAGTACCGCAAGAACATGGATCGCACGCTCGAAATCGCCGACTGGCACGGATTTGAAAGCCGCCGAAAGGACGCCGCGGCGCGCGGCAAACTGCTCGGCCGCGGTTTCGCGAATTACGTCGAATCCTCGATCGGCAACCCGCGGGAGCGCGCCGAGGTCGAGGTCAAGCCCGAAGGCCTCGTCGAGGTGGTGATCGGCACGCAGCCAAGCGGCCAGGGCCATGAGACCAGCTTCGCCCAGGTGGTTGCCGATCTGATCGAAGTGCCGGTGGAAAAGGTTTCCATCATTCTGGGCGACACCGATATCGTGAGCGTCGGCGGCGGCTCGCATTCCGGCCGCTCCATGCGCCATGCCGGCACGGTGATGGCGATGGCTTCCGCCGATCTCATCGCCGAGGGACGCCGCCGGACCGCCGATCTGTTCGGCGCGGATAAGGACGACGTCATCTTCGAGAATGGCCGCTTCATCATCCCCGGCACCAACCATGCGGTCACGCTGTTCGAGCTGGCGAAACAGACCGCCGAAAGCTCCGGCCCGCTCCGCGTCGTGCGCGACAACGAGATGCATACGCCGGTTTTTCCGAATGGCGCCGCGGTCTGTGAAGTCGAGGTCGACCCGGAAACCGGACTGGTGGAGATCACGAGATACGCGACGGTCGACGACGTCGGCCGCTGCATCAATCCGATGATCGTGCACGGCCAGACCCATGGCGGAATCGCGCAAGGGGTCGGGCAGGCGATGTGGGAGCATTGTTATGTCGACGCGGCGACGGGACAGCCGCTCGCCGGCTCGTTCCAGGATTACGCGATGCCGCGCTCCGACAGCCTGCCGTCCTTCATCGCCGAGATTGCCGAAGTGATCTCGCCGACCAATCCGCTCGGCATCAAGGCGGGCGGCGAAGGCGGAACGACGCCGGCCCTTGCCACCGTGGTCAATGCGATTCTGGACGCGCTGAAGCAATATGGCGTCAACGACATGCCGATGCCCGCAACGCCGGAGACGGTCTGGCGCGCCATTCAGCGCGGACGGGCCGCGATGGCCCGTCAATAGATAGAGAGGTTACCGGAATGACAAACGAAGCGGCGAAAATTATTCGGGTGATCGCGTTTCCCGGCGCGCCGAACCTGCCGGCCTTCGCCGCGATCGAGCATGGATTTTTTCGCGATGAAGGCCTCGCAGTCGAGCTCTCCACCACGCCGAGCTCGGTGTTTCAGGCGCAGAAGATCGCCGCCGGCGAGTTCGACATCGCCTTCACCGCCTTCGACAATGTCGTGGCCTATAGCGAAGGCCAGGGCGCGCCCGAGGGCGGCAATCCGGACTATTGCGTCATCATGGGCGCGACCCAGCTCGAACTCAGCTTCGTTGTGGCGCCTGAGATCAAAAACTATCGGGACCTGAAAGGGCGCAGCATCGCGCTGGATGCCGTTTCGACCGGCTTCGCCTTTGTGCTCTACGACATGCTGGAGCGCGGCGGGCTGAGCAAAGGCGATTATTCCTTCGCGGCGGTGGGCGCCACGCCGCAACGCTGGCAGTCCGTCAAGGACGGCGCGCATGCAGGCACGCTCACGATCGAGCCGTTTACCAGCATCGCACGGCGTGCCGGATTCAACGTGCTCAGCGCCAGCACGCAACTCTACGACAGCTATCAGGGCGGCATTGTCGCTGCGCGCCGGGGGTGGCTGAAGGAAAATCCCGAGCTCGCCAAGGCCTTCATCCGCGGCTATCTCAAGGGCCTCGACTGGACGCTCGAGCCTGCCAACCGCGAGCCCGCCGAGGCCTTGCTGCTGTCGAAGATGCCGGAAATCCAGCCGGCGGCGGCGAAGCCGGTGATGGCTTCACTGCTGTCGCCGCGCTCCGGGCTCACGCCGAATGCGGAAATTTTGCCCGAGGGAATGAAGCGCGTGCTCGCGCTCCGATCGCGTTATGGCGCCGGCGGCCGGGAGCTGACGGACATCGACAAATATCTCGAGCTTTCGCTCTTCCAAGACGTCGCTCGAACGCGCTGAGACAGGAAAGACCTGCGATGCGACACCTCGATGCCTTGTCGTAGCATCCTACAGCCTTAGGATGGCGCACCGCTTTTGGCACCAAGAGACCACACAATGGTTCATGAGCTGCTCGATTATTTTTTGGGAGGATCAGGATGAAACCAATCTATCGCGCGCTGTTCGCCGGCGCCTGCATCGTTTTGGCGGGCGCGCTGCCCGCGGCGGCGCAAAGTCATGCCGAGTTCTACAAATCCAAAAACCTGAGGATCATGCTCGGCCATCCGCCCGGCGGGTCGTATGATCTCTATGCCCGCCTCGCAGCGGAATTCCTTCCGAAATACCTGCCCGGCAATCCCACCGTCATCGTCGAGCACAAGCCGGGCGGCGGCGGCGTGGTGGCGACGGCCTGGTTCTACGCGCAAGCCCCGCGTGACGGCTCGATGATCTCGCTGTTCCCGGAGACCATCGCGCATACGCAGATCCTCGAGCCGGACGTCGGCAAGTGGAAAGTGCAGGAGATGACTTACATCGGCTCCTTCGCGCCGGTGAATGCGGCCTATGTGGTCCGCAAAGGAGCGCCTGCCAAGACGCCGGCCGAGATGAAGCAAACGGCCAACACCGTCGGCTGCACCGGCGTGAACTCGCAAAGCTACCAGCTGCCGGCGATGATGAAGGCGCTGTCCGGATTCCAGTTCAACCTGGTCTGCGGCTACAAAGGCGGCGCCGATGCGCTTCTCGCCCTGATCCGGGGCGAAGTGGATATGGTTTCCTCGGCCTGGAATTCCCTGCGCTCAGGCCATAAGGGCGAAATCGAGCGCGGCGAGATGATCCCCGTCATGCAGGCCGGGCTGCGCCGCACACCCGAGCTCAAGGACGTGCCACTGATGCAGGAAGTGGTCGACGATCCGAAGACAAAGAAGCTGTTCGAATTCGCTTCGGCGGGATCCGCCATCGGCCGCGCGCTGCTGGCGCCGCCGCAAGTTCCCGCCGAAAGGATCGCCGTGTTGCGGGAAGCTTTCGACAAGATGGTCAAGGACCCGGAATTTTTGGCGGCGGCAGAAAAGCGCTCGGCCGAGATCGATCCGACGCCGGGTGCCGAGGTTCAGAAATACGCCGACGGAATCCTCAATACGCCGGCTGACCTCGTGGCAACCGCCACCAAGGCCATGTCGGCCGATGGAGACAAGTCGAAGCAGTGAGAGTTCAAACCGAGCTTCAAAAATCGCGCTCACGGGGCGCGATTTCTTGTCAACGGTGGATGGGGGGTCAGCGCGCGGCCGGCAGCGGGAAGCTTTTGATCTCGGCGGCCACCTTCGGATAGCGCGCCGCCAGTACCTCGGCATTGCCGAGCTCGACATCGACCGGCTCCACGCCGGGCCATTCGGTTGACGCCCCGAGGAACCAGCGTCGCTCGCCGATCAGGCGCGCCGTGTGGAAGGTGTTGCCCGGGATCAGGAGTTGCGGCGTCTGGCCCTTGCGCAAATCGGGCCCCACGACATGCAGCTCGCTCGTGCCATCGACCAGCAGCATCAGGACTTCGATCGGGTCGCCCATGTAATAGTGGTAAAGCTGATCGTTTCGGATGCGATGCAGCTTCACCGGCTCTTCCGGCGTCAGCATGAAATAGAGCGCCGAGCCCGCCGGCCGTCCTTCCGCAAACGGCGCCGGCAGTCCGCCCGCTGCGATCCGCTGCTTGCTGACGAAGGTCACGCGCACATAGCCGCAGGTCGCGTTCGGCGTGAGGTCGAGAATTTTGCGGACGTCCTCGAAGGTCATTTCGCCGGCCATGCTAGTGCCACCTCGCACCGGCTGCGCGGCCGCATCCGTCGTGAGCATGGCCGCGCCGGCCATCGCCGCGCTTTGCACGAAGGCGCGGCGTCCCGGCCGGGGAAGGCTGTCGTGTTCGCCTGAATCGGGCATGACGCCCCCGCGCGATCTCGATCAAAGTGCCGCCGATCACGTCACGATGGAAGTCTCGCGGCTCCCGGGAGCGGCGTCAAGCAGGTCAATCTGCTGCCGCCGGGCTGAAGTGACAGGTCGCGCAATCGGGCCGCGCCGGCAACGCCGGCGCCTGCGGAGCGCGCGAAGAGCCTTTAGCTCTGGGAGTCGCGCCGGAACAGGCGATCGCCATCCTTGTGGTCGATCCCGGTCAGATGCGCGTTGAATGTGGAGACGCCTTCATAGGTGCCATCGCGCATGCGCGCAGGTATCGGCATCGCCACGGCGCGAAAAGAGGACCGCGTTCCCCAATCCCAAGACGCGAGATGCTGTACGGAAAAACCGGCGGTCTCGAAGCTTTCGACCACGGCTTTGATATTGGGGCCGAACCAGTTGCTCTGATCTTCCGGGTGCAGCTCGTATTCCTTGTACTGGCGCCAGAGCGGCGTGCCGCGAAAGATCGCCGCAAGACCAAGTAAAGCGCCGACCGGCCAGAACGGCGCGCGCAGCAAATGCCGGCTGGTCAGCGTATGCGTCTCGATCAGGACCTCGCCGCCGCTCACGCTGCGAATGCGATCCATCGCCAGCAGCGGATAGCGCAGGTGATAGAGCACGCCGAAGAACAAGATGAGATCGAATTCGCCCATCTGCTCGGGCGACAGCGTGTAGACCGAGCCCTGCACGTAGCGCACCCGCGAGCCGAGCAATGCCTTCAGGCGATTGAAACCGGTGACGTCCGGATTTTCCAGGCTATAGGCGACGACTTCGGCCGCGCCGCGCCGCTCGCATTCGAAGCTGTAGCCGCCGTTCCAGGCGCCGATATCGAGCACGCGTTTGCCGGTGAGATCGGCGGGCAGTTGCACGCGTTCGCACAGCCGGCTGACGCTGTTGCGCCCGGGCGTATCGACGCCGCGGAAGACCTCCCAACGCTGATGCCAATGGACGCCTGCGAACGCCTGCTCGGGATCGAAGCCCGCAGGCGGATCGCGCAACTGGGTCATGGATTGTTCATCGGAACGGGCCATCTGGGTCCTTGTGGAATTCTTGCCGGATCATTTCACCGGGCGTCTCGCGCCGCCACAACGCCCGGGTGCCGAGTCGCGCCTTGGGTCAGGTTTCTGAACCGGCCGCAATTTAAGGGATGGTGCCAGGGAGGACAGGCCATCTCGTTGGCCGCAGCATTGAACTCGCTGCGGATTTTCGGCTGCAGTTGCGCGCTGTGTACCAGCGGCGTGTCCTGCTCGCAAGCGGACGAAGCGGGGCGTCTCGGTTGCGCGGCTGGTGCGTAAGGCCGCGTAACGATTCTTCGCCGCTACCACCTGAAAGGCGAGCGATCGCGGCGATCCTTCAGGGCGCGCAACCGGCGAATTAAATGGCGACAGATAGTTAATGCGATTGGGACGCCGATCCGGGTCGAGCGACGTTCCGCTTCGGCAAACCAGCAGACTCCGCCGAGCTCATCGACGCTGCCAATTCTCATCGCGGATCAAGGATGGCGGAGGCTTTGAGCCTCCTTGGTCGAGGTCGGCCCTTGCCTCCCATCGCTTTTGCCGGCGGGTGGACGGGTCAGCCGGACGGTCCCCCGGGAACCGTTTACTCTCTGTTGACTCTCTTAAGCGCGGGACGGATGATCGCAACAGCTCGGGGGACGCGGCAATAAGAACAAAAACGGGCAGCGCTAGGCCCCGAGACGCCAAAAATCGGTTGTCCATAAGTAGCGTTGGGGGAGTTGAAAATGACGAACCATCGGTACAGCAGGCACTTAGCAGGCGCGTTTGCCTATGCTTCCATAGCCCTGCTTTTTCTCCTTTTGCTGGATTTCTCGTCGGACGGAGCGTCGGCTCAGAGCCGGCGCTACAGGGACAGGGACTATTCACCGCCACCGGCACCGGCATCGGTACCGGCCCAGCAGGTCGAATCGCCCAAGCAGACTGCGGCGCCCAAAATCGATCCCTCGACGCCCTTCGGCGGCGCACTCGCATCCTGTGACAAGGGTGCTGTCGAGGAAGATGCCCAATTCGGACTGCCCGGGCTGAAGGGCGAGGTCAAGCTCGATCGCTGCTACCGCGGCCGACAGCAACTGGTTTGCCGCTTCAATGCCGTTCTGGCTGAAGGAAAGTCGCTGACCGACGAATTCACCCGCATCGTCGAACAGCGTTATCCTGAAGTCACCAATCTGAACGAAATCTGCAAGATCGACTTCGAGGCGCTGGTCAAAGATTCCGCGGGAGCCACTGAATTTGCGAAGCGCTTTGCTTCCGCGCGATCGGAGTACGAGGCCCGGACCGGTTGTGCGAACAAAGTAAAACAATCGATCCAGGACGTGACTTTGCCCGATCTGGTTCAGGCGCCGGAAGTGATCAAGTCTCTGATTGAGGCAGTCGATCAGGAGGTCAGCAGAGTCTCTGTCGTGCAAGAGCAGGTCTCGGGGCTGGCAGCAAAGATCGATTCCTCTCACAAATCGATTGCTGTGCTTCAGAAGATTCATCGCGCGATGTGTCTGAAAAGCAAACCTGATGCTGTCAGCAGCACCAACCCTGATGCCGAAAAAGATCGGGGTCGCACCAGCAGCGCTATGTGATACTTCCGATGAGCGGCCTCACCCGGCGACTGTTTCTGGCTGGGCTTGGTTCGGCGGCCGCCGCTCCGAGAATAGCGAAGTCGGCAACAAACGCCGACTTCGACGTGATCATCATCGGCGCCGGCGCTGCCGGAATAGCGGCTGCCCGGCGCCTTGCACGCTCCCGAAAAACCTTTGCGGTTTTGGAAGCCAGCGATCGCTGGGGCGGTCGATGCTTCACTGACACGCGCATCTTCGGTCAACCCTACGACCAGGGCGCCTACTCGCTGCACGAAACAGAATCGTTTCCTGTCGCCGATCTCGCTGCCAAGGCGGGCCTTGAGGTCCATAAGACGCCCGCCATCACGCAGTTCCGCACCCGGGTGAAGCAGAAGTCCGACGCTAAATTCCGTTCCGCTCGCGAATACGAGGTGGAGGAATTTTACATCAACCTCGCGCGCTGCAATCGTGAAATTGCACAGGCGAGCCTGCTGGACGCCGACGTGTCATGCGCGGAGGCGCTTCCTAACGACCTCGGCGACTGGCGATCGACCGCGGACTTTGTGCTCGGCTCGTTCGCTTACGGCAGCGATCTGACCGACATGTCCGCGAAGGAATACGTCACTTCCAACCGGCCTGAACGATCCGTTCGGATTCGGCAGGGAGTCGGCGCCCTGATCGGACGGCTCGCGCACAGGGCTCCGATTCAGTTTTTCAGCCCCGTCTCCCGGATAGAGTGGGGATCCGATGTCGTCACGGTGGAAAAGCGCGGGCAGCGGATGACCGCGCATGCCGTGATCATCACGGCTTCGACGGGCGTGCTGGCCTCCGGCAAGATCAACTTCAAACCTTCTCTGCCGGCGAAATACGCCGAGGCGATCAATAAGCTTAAGCTTGGAAACGCCGACCGTGTGGCGATCGAATTGGCCGACAACCAGTTGGGCCTGCCGATGGACGAGCTGCTGTTTGAGAAAGCGGCGGATCGGAATACAGCCGCCGGTCACACAAACTTCATGGGCTCCCGGCTTTGCTATGTTCAGCTGGGCGGAAAAACCTGCGCCGGGCTGGCTGACCAGGGCGAAGCGGCGCTGACGACGTTTGCGGTCGATTGGCTTGTTGCTCAGTTCGGTTCGGGAATAAGAAAATCCATCAAGCGAACGCATGCGACGCGTTGGAACAAGCAGCCGTGGGCGCTGGGCGCTTTTTCATATGCATCGCCGGGAGGACGGGCTGCGCGAAAAGTCCTGTCGCGGCCGTTGAGCGAACGTGTGTGGTTTGCGGGAGAGGCCGTGCACGAGTCTCTTTGGGGCACCGTGGCCGGCGCGTGGGAGACGGGCGAACGTGCGGCAAACGAGGTGATCAATCAGATGGACGCCGGCCCTTACACAGCAAAAACCTAAGCGGCAGCTAACCGCAATTTGAGGCTGGTGCCCGGGCGAGGACTTTGCCCGTCCGGCCTTGTTCAACGAGATCAGGGCGGCACCCGGCACCGATCACGGGTTTGGCGCGGCGCCTTACCGTCCGGCCCGGTCGCGAATCCAAAAATCGTTCTGCGCGGACGACGAGCGGTTATTTATGTTCATGCCGGGTTCATCCAGGTGCGGTTAGTACGCGCGCCATCGCGTAGTGGTGGAGCCCCCGCTCCCCCGGGGGTCATGGTGGCAAAGCGCAAAATCAGCCTTAAGGTCGTTACGGCCCCTTCCACCGGACATGTCATGGATGCTCCCCCCGTCCTCATGGCCAGCGACCATTCAGTCGAGTTCACATGCGGACAGTGCGGCGTGATCCTGCTGCACGCTGAAGAGCACCAGGTTTATAATCTGCTCATCCAGTGCAAAAACTGCGGCTCGTATAACACGTCGGAAACCTAACGGCCGCGCGCGAAGGCTGGGATTCGTCTTTTCGACGGTTTTCGCGCGGCGATCGGCACTTTCCAGGCTGCCGATGGCGATCATCTCAGGTTGTTGAAATCGTGAGCGATGCCGCCGCTGAGCGCCCGTTCGCCCGCGGGCGCGGTTGGGCGCGCCGCCGACGGTTGCGTCTCCGCAACAAGGCTGCGCTTCAGCTCAGCGGCAGCCAACCGCAAATTTTAGGGCTGGTGCCCAGGAAAGGACTCGAACCTTCACGGCTTGCACCACTGGTACCTGAAACCAGCGCGTCTACCAATTCCGCCACCTGGGCCCGGGCTTTAGGTACGAACCCGTTTCCGGCTTGTCAAATCCACTCTGCATCAGCCTCTTAACAGCCCTGCGCCGATCCTGTATGGCAGCCGGCAGGACGCAGCAGACCACCCGTCAACCGGCAGAATCGCCATGTCCCGACAGTTCGACGTCAACAGGCTCGTGACCGTATTCGGCGGCTCGGGCTTTGTCGGGCGCCACCTTGTCCGCGCCTTGTGCAAGCGCGGCTACCGCATCCGGGTGGCCGTCCGCCGCCCGGACCTCATCGGCCACCTGCAGCCGCTCGGGCGGGTCGGGCAAATCCATGGGGTGCAGGCCAATCTGCGCCATGCCGGCTCGGTGGAGGCCGCCCTGCGCGACGTCGATGCCGTGGTCAATCTGGTCGGCATCATGCACGAGACCGGCCGCCAGCGGTTCATGGAGGTGCAAGGCTATGGCGCGGAGCGTGTCGCGCTGGCCGCCGCCAAGCTCGGCATTCCGCTCGTGCATATGTCGGCGCTCGGCGCCGATGCGAATTCCGCCTCGCGCTATGCCCAGGCCAAGGCGGAAGGCGAGCGGCTGGTGCTCGCCGCCAAGCCGGATGCCGTCATCATGCGGCCCTCGATCATCTTTGGCCCCGATGACAGTTTCTTCAACCGTTTCGCAGCCATGGCACGCATCTCGCCCGCCTTGCCGCTGATCGGCGGCGGCGCAACGCGCTTCCAGCCGGTATTTGCCGGCGATGTCGCGCTGGCCTTCGCCGAGGCGGTGAGCGGCAAGGCCAAGCCCGGCACGATCTACGAGCTGGGCGGGCCCGAGGTCCGCAGCTTCAAGGAACTCATGCAATCGATGCTCGCCATCATCGAGCGCAAGCGTCTGCTGGTGCCGATCCCCTTCCCGATCGCCAAGCTGCAAGCCGCCGTCCTCGGCCTGTTGCCGAACCCGCCGCTGACCACCGACCAGGTCGAGCTGCTCAAGAGCGATACCGTGGTGTCGGAGGAGGCCCTGCGCGAGCGCCGCACGCTGGAAGGCCTGGGCCTCAAGCCGACGCTGATGGAAACGGTGCTGCCGTCCTATCTCTGGCGCTATCGCAAGGCCGGGCAGTTCAGCAACGGCTTCGCGTCATAGTGCCCCGCTTCCGAAGTTCGTGATACTTCGCGGCGTCCTCTGACGCTTTTCGATTTGAAGTTCCTAACTGAGCTTGCTGCAGGCGGTGTAGGAACTTCAAATCGGCGGCACTAATACCCGAACGCCAGCGCGGCCAATCCGGCCCCGCCGACGATGATCCGCCACCAGGCGAAGACCGCGAAGCTGTGGCGCGAGACATAGTCGAGGAATGTCTTCACCACGATCCAGCCAAAGACGAAGGATGTGGCGAAGCCCACGGCGACGATCAGCGCGTTGGCGCCGCCGCCCATCTCCGCCCGGCTTTTGAACAGTTCAAGCGCGAAGGCGCCGATCATGGTCGGCATCGCCAGCCAGAAGGAGAATTCCGCCGCCGAGCGGCGGTCCGCGCCGAACAGCATGGCGCCGATAATGGTGGCGCCCGCGCGCGAGACCCCCGGCACCATCGAGAGGACCTGCACCACGCCGATGCCGAGATACATCGGCAGGGTGAACTTCGTGGCGTCGTGATAACGCGCGTTCAAGCTCAGGCGGTCGACCCAGAGCAGCACGAAGCCGCCGACAACCAGGGTGACGCAAACGATCCAGAGATTGAACAACACGTCCTTGATGAAACCATGCGCCAGGAAACCAACCACAGCCGCCGGCATGAATGCGAGCAGCACCCCGAGGACGAAGCGGCGCGCCTGCGGATCGCTGAAGAAGCCGCGCGCGAGGTCCCACAGGCGGATGAAATAGATCGACAGCAGCGCCAGGATCGCGCCGAGCTGAATCAGGATGGCGAAGGACTTGCCGAAGGCATCGTCGTCGAAGCCGAAGAAATGCTCCATCAGCAGCAGGTGGCCGGTGGAGGAGACCGGCAGGTATTCGGTCAGGCCCTCGACGATACCGAGGGCGGCCGCCTTGAGAAGGTCGAAAAGCATGCGGAGATTCTCTGGCCTTGATGCGATTCGCTTGTGGCGCAACCGCGCGGCTGGGGCAACGATAAAGGTGGCGATTGCACAGGTTGCTGAATACCCGCAGCGTTTTTAGGGGTTGCGCCGATTCCCCGCCTGTCCTACCTCGCTCATCCGTACTGAATCCACACTGACACCCGCATTGCTCCAGATTTTCATCACCGGCTCATGCTGACGCTGTTTCATCATCCCTTTTGTCCGCATTCGCGCTTCGTGCGCCTGTTGCTCGAGGAATATGGCGTCGAGGCGCGCTGCGTGGAGGAGAAGACGTGGGAGCGGCGGGAAGCTTTCCTGACGCTGAATCCCGCCGGCACCACCCCGGTGCTGGTGGATGAAGGCAGCCCGCCGGTGCCCGGGGCCGCCATCATCGCGGAATATCTCGACGAGACCAAGGGAGACGGCGTCGGCGACCGCCGCCTGCTGCCATCCGAGCCGGAGCGGCGCGTCGAGGTGCGGCGGCTGGCCGCCTGGTTCAACGACAAGTTCTTCGAGGAAGTGAGCGGCCCACTGGTTATGGAGCGCTGCTACAAGCGCTATATACCGGCTGAGCAAGGCGGCGGCTCGCCGGATACCGATGCCATTCGCGCGGCGCGGGTCAATATCCGCTATCATCTGGCCTATATCGGCTGGCTGGTGCGCGAGCGGGATTGGCTGGCCGGCAACCAATTGAGCTTTGCTGATCTGGCCGCGGCGGCGCATCTGTCCGCGGTCGACTATCTGGGCGACGTGCCGTGGAACGAAGACGAAGCCGCGAAGATCTGGTACGCGAGGGTAAAGTCCCGCCCCTCGTTCCGGCCGATTCTGGCCGACACCATGCCAGGCATTCCGGCGTCGAAGACGTACGCGGATCTGGATTTCTAAACCCACAAAAACTGAAGGCCGAGCTTGCGCGCGCGGCGCGCGAGCAGGGCTTCGACGCGATCGGCGTGACGCGTCCGGACGCCATTCCGCAGGCGCAGGAGCGGCTGGCGCGCTTCATCGCCGAAGGCCTGCACGGCGACATGAATTGGATGGCGGCGACCGCCGAGCGGCGCGGCAACCCGCAGGTGTTCTGGCCGCAGGCGCGCTCCGTCATCATGCTCGGGCTGAATTACGGGCCGGACGAAGATCCGCTCGCGGTGCTCGCGCAACGCGACCGCGGCGGCATTTCGGTCTATGCGCGCGGCGAGGATTATCACGAGCTGATCAAGAAGAAGCTGAAGACGCTGGCGCGCTGGCTGGTCGCGACGGCGGGCGGCGAGGTGAAAGTGTTCGTCGACACCGCCGCGGTGATGGAGAAGCCGCTGGCCGCCAGCGCCGGCTTGGGCTGGCAAGGCAAGCATACCAACCTTCTCTCGCG
Source organism: Xanthobacteraceae bacterium (assembly GCA_035699705.1). Lineage (GTDB taxonomy): Bacteria > Pseudomonadota > Alphaproteobacteria > Rhizobiales > Xanthobacteraceae > CANKHA01. The sequence goes on along the minus strand of DASSPI010000018.1, from coordinate 24,304 downwards.
CGAGTTCGGCTCCTGGCTGTTTCTCGGCGCGGTCTTCACCACGCTGGAACTGCCGGCGGACCAGGCGGAAGCCGGCAGCTGCGGCACCTGCCAGGCCTGCCTCGACATTTGTCCGACCGCAGCTTTTCCCGAGCCCTATCGGCTCGATGCCACGCGCTGCATTTCGTACCTGACGATCGAGCACAAGGGCCCGATCCCGCGCGAGCTCCGCCCGCTGATGGGCAACCGCATCTATGGCTGCGACGACTGCCTGGCGGTCTGTCCCTGGAACAAATTCGCCCGCCAGGGCCGCGAGGCGAAATTGTCCGCGCGCGATGATTTGCGCGCGCCGCGGCTGGCGGATCTGGCGCGGCTCGACGACGGCAACTTCCGCGCGCTGTTTTCCAAGTCGCCGGTCAAGCGCATCGGGCGCGACCGCTTCCTGCGCAACGTGCTGATCGCGATCGGCAATTCCGGCGACGCTACGCTCGCAGCGGAAGCCGAGCGGCTGCTAGACGACGCCTCGCCGCTGGTGCGCGGCGCGGCGGTCTGGGCGCTTGGGCGACTGCTGCCGCGTCATCAATTTGCCGCGCTTGCCGCGCGGACGAGTGAGAGCGATCCGAGCGTGAAGGAAGAATGGGCCGGCGCGCTTAGGTTTGCGCCAGCGCCGCTTTGAAGGCGTCGCGCAGCGCCTGTGCGCGCAGCGGTTTGTAATCGCGCTTCTTCACCGGCCCGGGATCGATCTTCAGGTCGACGAAGACCGGGCCTTCTTCCGCCAACAGGCTTCCGATCTGCTGCGCGAGATTGGCCTTGTCATCGAAACGGTAGGCCGCGCGATAACCGGCCGCCAGCGCGAGGCCGGCGTAATCGGTGACGCCGCGGGCGGGCAACGGATGCCCGCCATTCGCCTGGTACACGCCGTTTTCCCAGAGGATATGCACAAAATTTTTCGGTGCCGCGCCGGCGACGGTGATCAGCGTGCCGAGCGCCATGGTCAGGCTGCCGTCGCCGTCGAGCACGATCACGCGCTTGTCGGGACGCCCGAGCGCGAGCCCCAGCCCATGCGAGGCGGCCAGCCCCATGGCGCCGACGGAAAAGTAATTCAGCGGATGCGGCCGCAGCGCGTGCCAGTCCACCGCGGTGCCGTAAACCGCGATCACGATTGCCTCGCCGACATGCTGCTTGAGAATTTCGAGGGCTTCGTCGTGCGCGATCATGCCGTCACCGGGCTGCGCGCGACCAGGATCGCGACCGGCTTCGACGCGTCATAGGCGCGGTCGATCGCGGTGCGGATCTTGCCGAGGTCGCGGTCGTCGTAGAGCGTATGATGCTCTACGCCCATGGCATCGAGAATCGGCGTGACGACGCGCACGCCGTAGCGCGGCGATTCATGCGGCGGCTTTTCCGGATCATGGCCGAGCAGGCCGACCATCATGGCGAGCGGCAAGTGGTAATCGAGCGACACCGCGCGCAGCGCGTTCACCGAATCCAGCAGGCCGGTATATTGCATCATCAGCAGCGCGCGCTTGCCGCAATAGGATAGTCCCGACGCGATGCCGATGCCCTCGTCCTCGCGCGCGAGGCGGATAATCGGCGGATCGCCCGACCGTGTGAGCGGATGCAGCAGGCCCTTGCTGGTGTGGAGGTCGGGCAGCGCCAGGACGTAAGCTACTCCGCTGGCGCGGACCTCCCGCAGAATGGCTTCGCCGTGCAAGGCAGGCGCGGTCTGCGATGGCGGCGCGGCGGTTTCGCTCATGCGCTCATCTTAACCGCCGCGCTCAACCTCACAAGCGATCAGAACTCCGCCACCGCCGCCAACAGCCGTTCGATATCTTCCGGCCGCGACAGGCGATGGTCGCCATCCTTGACCAGCGTGAGCACCACGTCGTCGCGGGCAAAGCGCGACACCAGTTCCACCGTGTGGTTCCACGGCACATCCTCGTCCTGCACGCCCTGCAGGATGCGCACCGGACAGCCGGTCTCGATCAAATCGCCGAACATCAGATGATCGCGCGCCTCGACGATCAACCGCCGCGTGATGGGATAGGGCTCGTCCGAATAGGAGGACGGCTGCGACCAAAACCCCTTCTCCTCGATCTCCCGTTTCACCGCCGCCGGAAAACGCTTCCACATCAGCTCCTCGGTAAAATCCACCGCCGGCGCGATCAGCACGAGGCCCTTCACCGAGGCCCTGACGGGCCGGCCGGCTTTTTTCCGCCGGCGCAATTCACACACCAGCAGCAGCGCCAGCCAGCCGCCCATGGACGAGCCGACAATCACCTGCGGCCCCTGACAGCAGGCGGTGAAGACTTCGAGGCTTTCCTCCAGCCAGCGGCCGATCGTGCCGTCGACGAAGGCGCCGCCCGATTCCCCGTGGCCGGAATAGTCGAAGCGGGTGCAGGCCCGCCCCTGTGCCTGCGCCCATTGGTCGAGCGCCTCGGCTTTGGAGCCGCGCATGTCGGATTTGAAGCCCCCCAGCCAGAACAGACCCGGCGAGGCGCCCGCGCGCTGGCGCACGGCGATGACACGGGCCGAAGCGCCAGTTCCTATCTCCACGGTTTTCAGGCAATCATCCATTCGCTCGCCTTCGCGATTCGCCGCTGGTTGGACCGGGGCCGCCGCATCGCCGTGTTTCGCCTCAAGCCCGCACCGAACGCAAGAGGGTCGCAGGACAAGCGCAACGCGGACCCGCGCCATGGCTGACCGATCTTCCATCCTCGCAGCCCATTCGCCGGCGGAGAAGCCGCTCCCCCGCACGCTCGCCAATGCCACCATCCTGCAGATCGTGCCTTCGCTGCGGGACGAGCCGGCGGCACGGGTGGCGGTGGAGACGGCGATCGGGCTGTTGCAGAGCGGCGCGCGCGCCCTCGTGGCCGGGGCGCCGGGTGCGCTGGCGGGGAAATTGCAAACGGCCGGCGGCGAATGGATTCCGCTGATCAACGACACGATGAATCCGCTGCGGCTGCGCCGCAATGCGACGATGCTGGAGAAGCTGATCTCCGCCGAGCGGATCGACGTCATCCACGCGCATGGGGCCGGCGCGGCCTGGAGCGCGCTCTCCGCCAGCGCGAATCTGCCGGTTTGGCTGGTCACCACCATGCCCGACGCGCCGCTGGCTTCCGGTGGCTTACGGTCATTCTTCTCCGGCGCGCTGACGCGCGGGGACCGCATCGTCGCCACTTCCTCCTTTGCGGCCGGGCGCGCGATCGAGCGCTTCGGGATCCCGCCCGAGCGGGTTGCGGTGGTGCCACGCAGCGTCGATACGCGGGTATTCGATCCCGCCGGCATCGACCTGCGCCGGCTCACGGCCTTCCGCGCCGCCGCGCGGGTGCAACGCGACCAGCGGGTCATCCTGGTGCCAGGCCGGATCACTCGGCCGAACGGGCAGCATGTGCTGGTCGAGGCCGCGGCGGTCCTGGCCGACCGCGGGCTGCGCGGCTGCGTCTACGTGCTGGCGGGAGACGACCAGACCGACCGCTCATACACCCGCGCGCTGATGGCGCGGATCAACAAGCTCGGGCTGGAGCCGATCTTCCGCATCACCGCGCTGTTCCGCGACATGCCCGCAGCCCTGGCGGCAGCCCATCTGGTGGTGCGGCCGGCGCTGGAATCGCCCGTCACCGGACGCACGGTGGCGGAAGCACAGGCCATGGCGCGGCCGGTGATCACCACCCAGGTCGGCATCTTGCCGGAGCATGTGCTGGCGCCGCCGCGCATGCCGGACGAGCTGCGCACCGGCTGGCTGGTGCGGCCGGGCCATCCGGTGGAACTGGCCGGCGCGATCGAAGCGGCGCTGCTTCTTGACGACACCGCCTATCAGGCGCTGGCCGCGCGCGCCCGGCAGTTCGCGCAATTCATGTTTTCGCCGGAAAGCGTGGTATCTGCCACCCGCGCGGTCTATACCGCCCTGCTCGCGCGCGATCGTTAGTGTTACCCGCCGGTCACGTCCTGCTCACAAGGCAGTATTTGATGCGTATTGACGTTGACTTGTGGCGGGTTTCTCCCGACATTTCGCCCATCGTAACAACACAGGAGCTGTGTCATTCGTCGTCCGATGAGAAGCCCGATGCCCGCGCCCAAAGATGGGCCGCGCATCAACGAGGAGATCCGGGTCCGTGAGGTCCAGCTGATCGACCAAACCGGCCACAACCACGGCCCCACCGATATTCAAAAAGCCATCGCCATGGCCCAGGAGGCCGGGCTTGATCTGGTCGAGATCGCGCCCAACTCGGTGCCGCCGGTCGTCAAGATCCTCGACTTCGGCAAATACAAATACCAGGCCCAGAAAAAGGCCGCCGAGGCCCGCAAAAAGCAAAAGGTCGTCGAAATCAAGGAGATCAAGGTCCGTCCGATGATCGACGACCATGATTACGACGTGAAGATGCGCGCCATGCGCCGCTTCTTCGAGGAGGGCGACAAGGTCAAGATCACCTGCCGCTTCCGCGGCCGTGAAATGGCTCACCAGGAGCTGGGCGCCCAGCTCCTAGCGCGTATCAAGGACGACGTCACCGGAGTCGCCAAGGTGGAACAGGACGCAAAATTCGAAGGCCGTCAGATGGTCATGGTGCTGGCGCCGCGCTGACGCGGGGCCAGCCCAAACCTAGTTGCGCTTGGCTTCCCACCGTCCGGAACAGACCGCCGTGGATGACGTACCCGCCCAGGTGCCGGTGCCGCCGTTTTGCGACAGCCTGCCGCTGGCGTTCGCCTGTTGCTCGGCGCGGCGCAGGTTCACCGCCACCTGCCCGCGGCCATCGACTTTGCCGGAAATAGCGATCAACCCGCTGCTTTCCCGGGCGTCGTAGCTGACGTTCCCGTCCGCGACCACCACCGCATAGCGGTAGGCGGGGTCGCAGGAGCCTTTCTCGGTCATAATGACGACGGCCCAGGGGCCGTCGAACGGGGTCTTAGCTTTGGCCGGGATGCCGCCGGCACAGCCCAAAATCAAGCCACCAGCGAGGCTGGAGGCGAGGAATAGGCGCCGGCAGCGGCGATTGGACTGCACCATTGACCTCCCTTACGAGACCCATTGCGGATCTTGCCGCAGCCCTAGCACGGCTTGCGCGGGGCCGTTCCGGCAACCGGACATTATGGTTTCCCAAAACCTTGTCTTTCCGGGCTTCCTCTGCCATAACCGCGGCCTCTCGCCGACCGGCTAAAGGGCTGCCGTGGCGGCGTGAACGCTCAATCCGAGCAAGCTCAATCGTGAGCACCCGACCGGTGATCGAAGGCCTTTGGCCTTGCCGATCAGCCGGCAGAGGAGAGCCAAATGCCCAAGATGAAGACCAAGTCAGGCGCTAAAAAGCGCTTCAAGATCACGGGGACCGGCAAGGTCATGTTCGCCCAGCAGGGCAAGCGCCATGGCATGATCAAGCGGACCAAGAAGCAGATCCGCCAGCTGCGCGGGACGACGGTGATGTTCAAGACCGACGGCGAGAAAATCAAAAAGTTCTTTCTCCCCAACGGCTGATCGCCAGCGACCGGCCGCCGGGACGGCGGCCCGAACCGAACCCCTATTCTTGAGATTGATGGAGATCAGCCATGGCACGCGTTAAACGCGGCGTCACCTCGCACGCCAAACACAAGAAAGTTCTGAAGGCCGCCAAGGGTTTTTACGGCCGCCGCAAGAATACCATCCGCATCGCCAAGCAGGCGGTGGAGAAGGCCAACCAATACGCCTATCGCGACCGCAAGCGCCGCAAGCGCACCTTCCGCGCGCTCTGGATCCAGCGATTGAACGCGGCTGTGCGTCCCTTCGGCCTGTCCTATAGCCGTTTCATCGACGGCCTCGCCAAGGCGGGCGTGACGGTGGATCGCAAGGTGCTGTCGGACCTCGCCATTACCCAGCCGGCGGCTTTCCAGGCGATCGTGGAGAAGGCGAAAGCCGCGCTGCCGGCGGCCTGACCCCCTGCATTCGTCATGCGCGGGCTTGACCCGCGCATCCCGCTAAGGGACGCATAGCGTTCCCCCGATCGGGATGGCCGGGACAAGCCCGGCCATGACCACAGACAAAATTCGGCCCCGCTCATAAAAGCCATGTCCGACCTGACGCAACTGGAGCAGGAAATCCTGGGCGGCGTCGCCGCGGCCGGCGACGAAGCGTCGCTGGAAGCGGTGCGGGTCGCCGCGCTGGGCAAAAGCGGCTCGGTCTCGGCGCTGCTCAAGACCCTCGGCGGCATGACGCCGGACGAGCGCCGCACCAAGGGCGCCGCGATCAACAATCTGAAGGACCGCGTCGCCGCCGCCATCGCCGAACGCAGGGAAGCGCTCAAAAGCGCGGCGCTCAATGCGCGGCTGAATACCGAAACCGTCGATGTCACGCTGCCGCTGCGCGAGGCTCCGAACGAAGCCGGCCGCGTGCATCCGATCAGTCAGGTGATCGACGAGCTCACCGCGATCTTCGCCGACATGGGCTTTGCGGTGGCGGAAGGTCCCGATATCGAGACCGACGGCAATAATTTCACCAAGCTGAATTTTCCCGAAGGCCATCCGGCGCGGGAAATGCACGACACCTTCTATTTCAATCCGAAGCCCGACGGCTCGCGGCTGTTGCTGCGCACGCATACTTCGCCGGTGCAGATCCGCACCATGGAAGCGCAGAAGCCGCCGATCCGCGTGATCATTCCGGGCCGCACCTATCGCAGCGACTCGGACCAGACCCATACGCCGATGTTCCATCAGGTCGAAGGCCTGGTGATCGACAAGAGCGCGCATCTCGGCCACCTGAAATGGATCCTCGAGGAATTCTGCAAGGCCTTCTTCGAGGTGGATCAGGTGAAGATGCGCTTTCGCCCGTCGTTCTTTCCCTTCACCGAGCCGTCGCTGGAAGTCGACATCCAGTGCAGGCGCGAGAAGGGCGAGATCCGCTTCGGCGAAGGCAATGACTGGCTGGAGATCTTGGGCTGCGGCATGGTGCATCCCAATGTGCTGCGCAATTGCGGCATCGATCCCGACGAGTACCAAGGCTTCGCCTGGGGCTTGGGGATCGACCGCATCGCCATGCTGAAATACGGGATGCCCGACCTGCGGCAATTCTTCGAAGCCGACGCGCGCTGGCTGTCGCATTACGGATTCCGTCCGCTCGATTTCCCGACCTTGGCCGGGGGCCTCAGCCAATGAAGGAGCCTTTGCTCGAGCGGCTGATCTATTCCTTCGTCACGCGGCGGCTGGATAAGACCGCGATCGCAAATTACGAAAAGGCGGTGGAACGGCAGCAGGCCTTGGGCAGCGCGCCGGCGTTCCAGACCATCGACGGCAAGGCAACCGGGCTCCTCACCCATGTCGGGATGATGGTCGCGGGTCTCGGCCTGGTGGCGCCGCTGGTGGCCCACAGCGACATCGAGCTCGGCATTATCATTGTCGAGATGGCGGTCTATCTGCTGATCGCGGTGGGCTGTCTGCGCTGCCTGTCGACTTTCGCCGGGCACGAATTGACCGGCGCCGACATGGAGCGGCGGCTCGTCCGCGAGCTGTTGATCCGGCGCGAGCTCCTGGCGCTGTGCATTCGCGCCTCCATCATCGTGACCATCCTGGTCTTTGTGCTGCTGCCCATCCAGTTCCTCTACGTTGCGCCGAAATAACTCTGCCTGTTCCCTCCCCCCCTTGTGGGGGAGGGTTAGGGAGGGGGGTTCTTTAATGCCTCATGCAAAAGTCAGCGATCTCCAGCGGAGCCGGGCAAAGAAACTCCGTCAAACAATGACTCCGGCAGAGATCTTGCTGTGGCGCCATATCAAGGCGCATCGCATCGACGGATTGGGTTTTAGACGGCAAGCGGCAATCGGGCCGTACATTGCTGATTTTGTGTGCCACGGCGCATGGCTGATCATTGAACTCGACGGGGCAAGTCACGAATTTTCTTCGCAGGTTGCGCATGACAAACGGCGTGATGCCTGGTTTGCATCTCAGGGATATATGGTTCTGCGATACCTCAACGAAGATGTATTCTCCAATCTGGCTGGCGTAGTTGAGGCCATCCGCGCGGCAGCCGCTGGCCGCTCCAATTTACCCCCCTCCCTGACCCTCCCCCACAAGGGGGGAGGGAACCGCGTCGTGTCGCCTGGAGAAGAAGAATGAAGTTCACGCTCTCCTGGCTGAAGGAGCATCTCGACACCGACGAGCCGCTCGACGCGATCGTCGACAGGATCACCATGATCGGGCTCGAAGTCGAGCGCGTCGAGGACAAGGCCAAGGCGCTGGCGCCGTTCAAGGTCGCCTCCGTCATTTCCGCCGAGAAGCATCCCAATGCGGACAAGCTGCGCGTCTGCATGGTGGACGCCGGGACCGGCGCGCCGGTGCAGGTGGTCTGCGGCGCCCCCAATGCGCGCGCGGGCATGAAGGCGGTGTTCGCGGCGCCCGGCACGCATATTCCCGGCACCGGCCTCGACCTGAAGGTCGGCACGATCCGCGGCGTCGAGAGCCGCGGGATGCTGGTCTCCGGCCGCGAACTCGGCCTGAATGACGACCACGAAGGCATCATCGATCTGCCCGGCGATACGCCGGTCGGCAAGCCGTTCGGCGAAGTGCTCGGCCTGAACGATCCGATGATCGAGATCAATCTCACACCCAACCGCGCCGACTGCACCGGCGTGCATGGCATCGCGCGCGATCTGGGCGCCGCCGACCTCGGCGCCTTCAAGGAGCGCACGCCGAAACAGGTGAAGGGAGAATTCCCCTCGCCGGTGTCGGTGACGCTCGATTTCGGATCGACGCCTTCGCTCTGCCCCGGCTTCGCCTTGCGGCTGGTGCGCGGCGTGAAGAACGGCCCCTCGCCCGCCTGGCTGCAGGCGCGGCTGCGCGCGATCGGGCTGCGGCCGATCAATGCGCTGGTCGACATCACCAATTTCATCACCTTCGACCGGGCGCGGCCGCTGCATGTGTTCGACGCCGCCAAGGTGAAGGGCAATCTGGTGGTGCGCCGCGCGCGCGCTGGCGAGCCCTTGCTGGCGCTGGACGGCAAGACCTATACCCTCGACGAAAGCATGTGCGTGATCGCCGACGAGGCGGGCGTGGAATCGCTCGCCGGCATCATGGGCGGCGAGACCACCGGGGTCTCGGAGACCACCACCGACGTGCTGATCGAATCCGCGCTGTGGGATCCGCTCAACATCGCGCAGACCGGCCGCACGCTCGGCATCCAGTCGGACGCGCGCTACCGTTTTGAGCGCGGCGTCGATCCGGCCTTCCTGCTGCCCGGGCTTGAGCTGGCGACGCAGATGGTGATCGAGCTGTGCGGCGGCACGCCGTCGGAAATCGCGCTGGCCGGCAATCCGGACGTCCCCGAGCGCGTGATCGATTTTCCCCTGAGTGAATTGAAACGGCTCGCCGGGCTCGACGTGCCGCTCACTGAAGTCAAGCGCGTGCTCGGCCGCCTCGGCTTCTTTGTCGCGGGGCAGGACAAGAAGGCGAAGATCGCCGTGCCGTCCTGGCGCCCGGACGTGCATGGGCCCGCCGATATCGTCGAAGAGGTGGTGCGCATCCTCGGCGTCGACCGCATTCCGCCGACGCCGTTCGACCGCGGCGAGGCGCCGCGCAAGCCGGTGCTGACCTCACTGCAGGTGCGCACCCGCAAAGCCAAGCGCGCGCTCGCCGCGCGCGGGCTGGTGGAAGCGGTCACCTGGTCTTTCGTCTCGAAGAAACAGGCCGAGTTGTTCGGCGGCGGACAGCCTGAATTGGCGCTGGCCAATCCGATCGCGGCCGATCTTTCCGACATGCGGCCGAGCCTTATTCCCAGCCTCGCCTCGGCGGCACAGAAGAATGCCGATCGCGGCTATCCCGATGTGGCGCTGTTCGAGGTCGGACAGATTTTCAAGGGCGATCAGCCGGAGCAGCAGTTCACCGCCGCCACCGGCCTGCGCCGCGCGCTCGCCAAGGCAAGCGGCATTGGCCGGCATTGGTCGTCGGCGACGGCCTCGGTCGATGCCTTTGACGCCAAGGCCGATGCGCTGGCGGTGCTGGCGGCGGCAGGCGTGCCGGCGCAGTCGATCCAGGTGCTGCCCGGCGGACCGGCCTGGTTCCATCCCGGCCGCAGCGGCACCTTGCAGATCGGCCCGCAGACCGTGCTTGGCCATTTCGGCGAACTGCATCCGCGGGCGCTGGAGGCGCTCGATGCCGAGGGGCCGATGGTCGCCTTCGAGGTGATCCTCGAACGCGTGCCCGAGCCGAAAGCGAAAGCCACGCGCGCCAAGCCGGTGCTGGAGCTCTCGCCCTTCCAGCCGGTCGAGCGCGATTTTGCGTTCATCGTGGATCAGGCGGTGAAGGCCGGCGACATCACGCGCGCGGCGCAGGGCGCTGACCGCAAGCTGATCGCCGGCGTGAATGTGTTCGACGTCTACGAAGGCAAGGGCATTGATCCGGGCAAAAAATCCATCGCCATCGCGGTGACGATCCAGCCTCGCGAAAAGACCATGACCGACGAAGAGATCGACGCGCTGGCAGGCAAGATCGTGGCCGAGGTCAGCAAGAAGACCGGCGGCACGCTGCGCGGCTGACCTAGTCGTCCCCGCGCAGGCGGGGACCCATACGCCGTGCACTACCGGCGGGCCCGTGGTTATGGATCCCGCTTTCGCGGGGATGACAAACTTGTTGTCGCTGCAAGATCAGCGCTGCCGTGTCGGTGAGCGTTTCGGCTGGCTCTGACGTTTCGGCGCGGGCTTTTCCGGTTCCTTCAACGCGCCCATTTTTCGCAGCGCCGCCTCCGCCGCGCGCTCGCCGGATTCCCAGGCGCCGTTGACCGTGCCCCAGGCGGTCTCATGCACCGCCTCGCCGGCGAACCAGAGCCGGTCGCGCAGCGGCTCCGCCAGGATGCGGCGCGCCTGCTGCGCGCCCGGCGCCGCGCTCGACCAGCCGCCGAGCACCAATGGGTCCTTGATCCACTGCGTCGCCCCCGTGCTGCGCACGGCTTTCCTCAAATCCGCGCCGTACAGTCTGCCCAGCCAGTCCAGGGCAAAGTCCGTCATCGCGGCCGGGCCTTCCGCCGCGAGGCTTTGGCCGAAGCCGCCGGCGATATCGACAAAGCAGAGCGGCGTGCGTCCCACATTGGCAAGCAGCGCGGCGGTGTTGGGATTGTTCGATTGCTCCAGCACCAGCTCGTCGGGCGCAAGGCCGAGCGGATTTCCCGGCATGTCGAGCGCGACGCGCTCATAGGTGCCGAGCTTCAGCCGCGCGGCGGCATCGAGATGGCGGCGCGGCAGCTCGGGCGAGAACCGGATCTTGCCGGCGGCGAGCACATTGGTGGAAACGGTCACGATGACGGCGCGGGCATTGATACGGCCTTTCGGCGTTTCAATTTCCACGCCGCGCTCCCATTGAACCCCGGTGGCGGGCGTCGAGAGCTGCACAGCAATGCCTTCCGCCGCTTTCGCCAGCAGCGAGCCATAACCTTGCCGGCAGAAAGCGTCGCGGTCGCGTTCCAGCTTGGCAAAATCCATCGCCGAGACCTCGCTGAGATCCTTGCCGATGCCGAACGGCCCGAGCGCGAACTCGATCGTGGACTGCCATTCGGCAAGGTCTTTCGGCACAGCGCGAGCGACGGCCACATCGGTCTTGCCGCGCGCCGCTTCTGCGATGGCGCGGGTGGCGCGTACTTGCGCGGCGAGGAAAGCTTCCAGCTCGCTCTCGCGCGCATGGCGCGCGCCCATGCGGATCTTCTGTCCGGCCGGCACGGGATACACGTCAAGGCCGGCTTTCGCCGCCGCCTTCACCACCGGATTGATTTCCGCCTGCCCAATCCAATGCGCGCCGGTATCGAACGGCGCGCCGAAGCTGCGGGTATCGGTGAAGCAGCGCCCGCCGATGTGGTTGCCGGCTTCGATCAACGCGAAGCGCCGTCCCGCCGCGGCAACGCGCCGGGCGGCGGCGATGCCGGCGGCGCCCGCGCCGATGATCGCCACATCGACCTCGCCGGACGACGCCACCTGGCCCAAGGCGGGCGCCGCGGCCAAGGCCGCGGCGGATGCGACAAACGTCCTGCGGGTGATGGCCATCATGGTATCCAAACTATTGCCGGGTCGGCACCCTGCCGCAGCATTGGCGGCGTCCGCAACCTGCCATGGCTAACAAACTGTGATGCAAGCTAGTGTCCCGAATCGAAGTTCGCCTGATTTTGCAGCACTCGCGGGAGCGAACTTCGGTTTCGAAGGACCCTAGCAGACTTAACAAAGTGCTAGTGCCGTCTGGTTCAGAAATTCGGTTGAAGAACTCGCGGCAAGAACGGAGCGAATTTCTGAACCGCGACACTAGTATCTGGCATGAACGGATTTGCAAGGAGTCGGAGGTAAATTCGCTCGCAACAAAGACACGCGGCAGTGGCCGCGCGCAAGTCGGGGGACGGGCGTTTCAATGACCTGGGTACTCGGCGGCATTGGGCACGTGATTGCCCGCTATCTCGACAAGCCGGCGCGAGGCTATCAGCCTTACACGCCGCCGAGCGATCCGGACGCGCTGCGCGCCTGCCTGCGGCCCGGCGACGTGCTGCTGGTGGAAGGCGACAACCACATCGCGGGCGTCATCAAATATCTCACGCAGTCCACCTGGTCGCATGCCGCGCTCTATGTCGGGCCGATCGGCGACCGCACCACCGAAGACGGCGAACCGCTGGTGCTGGTGGAAGCGCATATCGGCGAGGGCGTGATCGGCGCCCCACTGTCAAAATATTTCCGCTACCACACGCGCGTCTGCCGGCCGACCGGGCTGACCGAGGAAGACCGCGCGCGCGTCTGCGCTTACGCGGCCGAGCGCATCGGCTTCGATTACGACCTGAAGAACATCATCGATCTGCTGCGTTACCTGTTTCCGCTGCCGGTGCCGCAGCGCTGGCGCCGCCGCATGATAGCGCTCGGCTCCGGCCATCCTACGCGGATCATCTGCTCGGCGCTGATCGCGCAGTCGTTCGACTACGTCCGCTATCCGATCCTGCCGAAGATCACCAAAGTGCAGAACGAGAGCGCGCGGCGCGAGATTCTGGAAATCCGGCATTCCTCGCTTTACGCCCCGCGCGACTTCGACATCTCGCCTTATTTCGAGGTGGTGAAGCCGACCATCGTAAACGGCTTCGATTATCGCAGCATGGAATGGTCCGACCTGACCCAGTGCGGCTGCGCCGAAGCGCCGGTTGCTCCGGCGCAGAAACAGCCGGAAAGCTTCGCGCCTGCGGCCTGATTTACTGGAACCTTGATTCCTGTCTGGCGCTTCTTACACTCGCCGGAGCCGCGAGGAATTAGGGATGATCGACGCCGTCGTCAGAGCGCTGACCCAGATGTTCACGCCGCCGTTCCGGCGGGTGCTGCTCAAAGCCATCGGGCTGGCGCTGCTCATGATCGTGCTGCTGGGCGTCGGCATGTATTACGGCTTCAGTTGGCTGGCGGAGACCGGCGCGAGCTGGGGCCAGAGCAATGTCGGCGTGGTGCCGCAAAATGTCTGGACCGTGCTGGTCTGGGTTCTCTCCTTCATGGCGAGCCTCGGCATCATCACCGGCGCGGTCTTCCTGATGCCGGCGGTGACCGCCTTCGTCGGCAGCTTCTTCGTCGACGAGATTGCCGATCAGGTCGAAGGCGCCTACTATCCGGCAGAGATGCCCGGCGTGGCGCTGCCGTTCTTTCGCGCGCTGCTGGAAGGCGTCAAGACGGCGTTGCTCACGATCCTGGTCTATGTCGTGGCGCTGCCCTTTGTGCTGTTCGCCGGGCTCGGCCTTGTCATCCTGTTCCTCGCCAACGCCTATCTACTCAGCCGGGAATATTTCGAACTCGCGGCCATGCGCTTTCGCCCGCCGGCGGAAGCCAAGGCGCTGCGGCGCGCGCATCGCGGGCAGGTTTTCCTCGCCGGGCTGTTCATCGCCGCTTTCGTGTCGATTCCGGTGGTGAACCTCGCCACTCCGCTCTTCGCCATGGCGCTGATGGTGCATATCCACAAGCGCGTGACCGGACGGCGGGCCGAGATCATCGACGCAAAGACGCCGCGCCTGTCGCAGTGAGGCGGTTAAGCTCCTCATGGCCGGCCGGCCCGGGCATGGCGGCTTGGTCTATGAAGCCATCGTCTTTCCCGGCCATCTGCACAGATCGGCGATGATGCATTTCTCGCACAGCGGGCGGCGCGCGACGCAGACATAGCGGCCGTGCAGGATCAGCCAGTGATGCGCGTGCAGCTTGTATTTGGTCGGCACCCCCTGCATGAGCTTCTGCTCGACCTCGAAGGGGTCCTTGCCGGTGGCGAGCCCGGTGCGATTGCCGACACGGAAGATATGCGTGTCCACCGCGATGGTCGGCTCGCCGAAGGCAATGTTGAGCACGACGTTGGCGGTCTTGCGCCCGACGCCGGGCAAGGATTCCAGCTCTTCGCGGGTGCGCGGCACCTGCCCGCCATGTTCCGCGATCAGCTTTTTGGAAAGCCCGATGACGTTCTTGGCCTTGGTGCGGTAGAGCCCGATGGTCCTGATCAGATTGCGCACTTTGGCTTCACCCAGCGCGACCATCTTCTGCGGCGTGTCGGCGGCCTTGAACAAAGCCGGCGTCGCCTTGTTCACCCCGGCGTCGGTGGCTTGCGCGGACAGCACCACCGCCACCAGCAGCGTGAAAGGATTGATGTGCTGAAGCTCGCCCTTGGGCACCGGCTGAGCGGCCTGGAAGCGGCGGAACGCCTCTTCGGTTTCGGCATTCGTCCATTGCGGCAGTTCGCCATGCGCCGCCTTGGCATCGGCGGCCGCCTGCTTGCGCGGGCTTTTGGGAACGGCGGCCTTGCCTTGCTTCGCCGCCTTGATGCGCCGCCCTGTCGCCTTGTTGGCCATCTTTCTCCCGGCGCATGATCCGGCGAAAGCCCGTCCCCCGGACGTGATCCGGAATGGTCGCCGACAAGATTATGCGCCAGTATATAACTTGGCGCGCGAACCGCCGATAAGTTTACACAACCTGCGCAAGCTTGATTGCGCCGCAAAACCGGTGTCCACTTTTGCTGATCGCGCGCTATAGTGAGCGCCATGACGCCCGGCAACGACGCTAGCCGCGAACCCACGATCTTTTCGGCGACTCTGACGCCGTATCGCTCGCTCGGCCCGACCGGATTTCTGATCCTGATGGGCTGCCTCGGCGGCGCCAGCTTCGCCACCGGCGTGGTTTTCATCCTGCTCGGCGCCTGGCCGGTGTTCGGCTTTCTCGGCCTCGACGTGCTGCTGGTCTACATCGCCTTCCGCGCCAATTACCGCGCCGCCAACGCCTATGAGGAGGTCACCGTCACCGCTTCGGAACTGACCGTGCGCAAGGTGACGCCGCGCGGCCGCCTGCGCGAGCAATGGACCGCCAATCCGCGTTGGGTGCGGCTGCAGCAGGACATCCATGAAGAATTCGGCGTCGAGCGGCTATTCCTGATCTCGCGCGGCAAGCGGCTGGCGATCGCCGGTTTCCTCGGCCCGGAGGAAAAGAAGAGCTTCGCCCGGGCGCTCAGCCAGGCCTTGTTCGAGGCCAGGCGCGGGAAGACGCAAGGCGCTATCTAGTTGTCAGGAATCGGGTGGTTTGCAGCGGCGGGAGGGCTTAGCTTCACCTCATGCTACAGACATCGCCTTTGACGCTCGATCGAAACATGGATGCTGCCGCTGCGGTGGGCGTATCCGACTATGACCTCGTGCGGCGCGCGGTCGCCTTTATTTCCGAACATTGGCGCGGCCAGCCGGAAGTGGAGGAGATCGCCGAGGCGGTCGGCGTGACCCCGACCGACCTGCATCATCTCTTCCGCCGCTGGGCCGGGCTCACGCCGAAGGCCTTTGTCGCGGCGCTTACGCTCGACCATGCCCGCCGGCTGCTGCGCGATTCAGCGAGCGTGCTCGACGCCTCCTACGAAGTCGGCCTTTCCGGACCTGGCCGCCTGCATGATCTTTTCGTGACGCACGAAGCCATGTCGCCGGGCGAATGGAAAGCCGGCGGCGAAGGCCTGAGCATTGCCTACGGGTTCCATGCGTCGCCCTTTGGCTCCGCGCTGGTGATGGCGACGCCGCGCGGGCTTGCCGGGCTGGCCTTCGCCGATCCGGGCGCGCAAGCCGCGACGCTCGCCGACATGCAAAGCCGCTGGCCGAAAGCGCGTTATGTGGAGGACGCCGCCGCGACCGCGCCGCTCGCCCGCCGCATCTTCGATCCCAAGCAGTGGCAAGCGGACCAGCCGCTGCGCGTGGTGCTGATCGGGACCGATTTCGAGGTGCGGGTCTGGGAAACTTTGCTGCGCATCCCGATGGGCCGCGCGGCGACTTATTCCGACATCGCCGCAAAAGTCTGCACGAGCAAAGCGGCGCGCGCGGTCGGCGCCGCGGTGGGGAAAAACCCCGTCTGTTTCGTGGTTCCCTGCCATCGGGTGATCGGCAAGGACGGCAGCCTCACCGGCTATCACTGGGGCCTGACGCGCAAGCGCGCCATGCTCGGCTGGGAAGCGGGAAAGATCGAGGCCTAGTATCGCGCTCGTGCCCGCGGTCGTCGTTCATATCGCTGCGGCAAGCCGTCGGACGTAGGCGATCGCGGCGTTGCGCTCTTCATCCGGGGCGCGCGCCTCCGTGGCGCGCGGCTAGGCCATTTCCACGCGCGATTCCACCGTCGAATCGTCCTTCAGCCGGTAGACGATCGGAATCCCGGTCTGCAGCTCGCGCTGGATGATGCCATCCGGCCCGAGCCGGTCGAGCACCATCACCAGCGCGCGCAGCGAGTTGCCGTGCGCGACCACCAGCACATGCTCGCCGCGTAACAGGCGCGGCTGGATTTCCTGGATGTAATAGGGCAGCACGCGTGCGGCGGTGTCGCGCAAACTCTCGCCCCCGGGCGGCGCGACATCATAGGAGCGGCGCCAGATATGCACCTGCTCGTCGCCCCATTTCACACGCGCCTCGTCCTTGTTCAGGCCGGACAGATCGCCGTAATCGCGCTCGTTCAACGCCTGGTCCTTGAAGATCGGCACATTGGTCTGGCCCATCTCGGTCAGCATGATGTCGAGCGTGCGCTGCGCGCGTTTCAGGCTGGAGGTGAAGGCCACGTCGAAGCGAATATTCTGGCCGACGAGCTTGCGCGCCGCCGTGCGGGCCTCCTCGATGCCCTGCTCGGTCAGGTCGACATCGCGCCAGCCGGTGAAAAGATTGCTCAGGTTCCACGCGCTCTGCCCGTGACGCACAAGCACGAGCAGACGATCGGCATCATCAGGCATCAACGATTCTCCGCAGATTTCAGCGATTTGGCCCAACGCGTGGCGACAACCGCGATCACCAAAGCCGCGCCCGCCACCGCGTAATTCACGTGCTGCTCGTGCAGGCCGAGCCTTTGCGCGATCATCGGCACCACGATAAAGGCCACGAACAGGGCAACGAGGCTCACGGCGATCAGCATGAGCACGCCGCCGACGCCCGGCTTGTTGTTGCCGCGGAATTGCATGGTCAAATCTCTCTCAGGTGTCGCCGATGTCGAGCACGTCAAGCATGGAATAGAGGCCGGGCTTGCGCCCGCGCGCCCAGAGCGCCGCCCGCAGGGCGCCGCGGGCAAAGATCATGCGGTCCTCGGCCTTGTGGGACAACTCGAGCCGCTCACCGGGGCCGGCGAAGATCACGCTGTGGTCGCCGACCACCGTGCCGCCGCGCAGTGTCGCAAAACCGATATCGCCGGCCTTGCGCGCGCCGGTCACGCCGTCGCGTGCCCGCACCGAGCGTTCACCGAGCGCAACGCCGCGGCCTTCCGCCACCGCCCGGCCCAGCAGCAAGGCGGTTCCCGACGGGGCATCGACTTTCCTGTTGTGATGCATTTCGAGGATTTCGATGTCGAAGTCCTCGCCCAAGGCCTTGGCCGCGCGCTTGGCGAGCGCCGCGAGCAGATTGACGCCGAGGCTCATATTGCCGGACTTCACGACAGCCGCGGACTTCGCCGCTTCCTGCAGCTTGCCTTCGTCGGCCTGGCTGAAGCCCGTCGTGCCGATGACGTGAATAATCCCGGCCTGCGCCGCCAGCGCGGAGAGCGCCACCGTGGCCTGCGGCGTGGTGAAGTCGATCAGGGCGTCCGCCTTGCCGGCGAGCGGTTTCGCATCGGCGGCGATAGGGATGCCGTTCTCGCCGACACCCGCGAGCGCGCCGGAATCCTGCCCGATGAAGGGCGAGCGCGGCCCTTCCAGCGCGCCGGCCAGCGTCACGCCCTCGACCTCGGCAATCGCCTTGACCAGCGTGCGCCCCATGCGCCCGCCGGCGCCGGCCACGATCAACCGCATGTCGGTCATGGATTAAGCTCTCCCGGGGCGGGTATAGCGGGGCGGCAATAAGAAGGAAAGCTGGGGAAAACCGGCGCTACGGCTGCGGGCCGTCATAGCCCTCGATCACCACGAAGTCGAAGTCGGCCTTGCCCCGGCGCAATGCGGCGGCGGCCTGATATTCCGGCGAGCGGTAACAGGCGAGCGCGGCTTCATAGCTCGGGAATTCCACCACCACGCTGCGCGAGCGGGCCGCGCCCTCAACCAGTTCGAAGCTTCCGCCGCGCACCAGGAAGCGGCCGCCATGCCTGCCGATCGGCGCCATGTCCGCGGCCATATAGGCCTTGTAACCCTCCGGATCGGTGACGTCGGCGCGGACGATCCAATAACCCTTCTTCACGCGAGACCTCCCCTATTGCGGCCGGGCACGGGCGATCTCGGCAACAATGCCGTCCGCCGCCGCCTTCGGGTCGGCAGCTTCGAGGATCGGACGGCCGACAACAAGATAATCCGCGCCGGCGGCGATGGCCGCGGTCGGGGTCATGATGCGTTTCTGATCGCCGGAGGCGGCGCCCGCGGGCCGGATGCCGGGCGTCACCAGCAGCATGCCGGCGCCGACGATCGGCCGCAGCATGGCGGCCTCCTCGCCCGAGCAGACGATGCCGTCGACGCCGATATCGCGCGCCTGATCCGCGCGCGCGGCGGCGAGCTCTCCGACGCCGAGCTCATAACCGGCCGCCGCAAGGTCGGCATCGTCATAGGAAGTCAGCACGGTGACGGCGAGGATCTTCAGATTCGATCCGGCCTTGGCCTCCGCCGCCGCCTTCATGGTCTGCGGATAGGCATGCACGGTGAGGAAGCTCGCGCCCATGCGCGCCACGCTCTCCACGCCCTTGGCGACGGTATTGCCGATGTCGTGCAGTTTCAGATCGAGAAAGACGCGCTTGCCCGCGCGCACCAGCTCTTCGGCAAAAGGCAGGCCGCCGGCATAGGCGAGCTGATAGCCGATCTTGTAGATGCCGACGGAATCGCCCAGCCGCTCCACCATCTTGCGCGCGGCGTCCACGGACGAGACGTCGAGAGCGAGGATCAGCCGGTCGCGTGGATTAAGTCTCATGATAGTCCGTTTATGAAAGTTGTTGCGCCACTTCGACCAGCCGTTGCGCCAAGGCTTTCAGCGCCGTTGCTTGCCGCGCATCCTTCAGGTTGTCCATATCGTCGAAGGCGTTTTCCGCGCTCGGCACAATCACCTGTTCGGGAATGACCAGCGCGCCGCAGCCAAGTTCCAGCACCTGGCGCAAAGCGAGCAGCCCGCGCGCGCCGCCCAGCACATCCGGCGAGGCCGCGCCGAGCGCAAATACCCGCCCGTGAAAGGCGGCATAGGCCGGCTCGCCGCGCTCGCGCACGCGCGACACCCAGTCGATGGCATTTTTCATCAGCGGCGAGATCGATGCGTTGTATTCCGGGCTGGCGATGAAGATGCCGTGATGCGCAGCCATCATCTTTTTCAGCTTCACCGCGTTCGGCGGCGGCCCGGACACCACGTCATGGTCGGGGTCGTAGAGCGGCATGGGATAATCGAATAGCGAAATCTGGCTGACCTCGGCGTCTACGAGCGTCAGTTCCTTGGCGGCGAGCGCCGCCAGCCGCGCGTTGTAAGAGCGGTTGCGAACCGAGCCGGGGAGCACCAGGATTTTGGGATGAGGCATCGGCGGCCATCAGGTGCCGGATCGGGAAATGCCGGTCTTCGGGCGAAACGCGTGATCGGCCTGCCCGAAAGAAGTCAGCTCTTGCGGTAGACCCAGACCCGTGCGGGCGGCAGGTTCATCCAGATGCGCTCGGAGGCTTCGGCCGTCACTCCGCTGAGCGCCTTCGGAATCGGCGGGACCATCGCGTAAGTGAATTGAATGAAAGGCGCTTGCGGCGCCATCAATGCAAAGGCTTCTTGCACCAGCCGCAGGCGCGTCTTCGGCGGTTTGGTGAAGAGCGGCAAGCCGGATACCACGGCCGCGGCCGGCTGGCGCAGCAGCGTGCCGAGCAGGCGCTGCAGGCCATAGGCATCGCCCTGCACCACCGTGGCGGCGGGATAGCGCGAGCGCAGCAGGCGGCAGAAGGTCGGATTGAATTCAACAAGAACGAGGCGGGCCGGATCGATGCCCTGACTCACCAAGGCTTCCGTCACCGGACCTGTCCCGGGGCCGAGCTCGATCACCGGGCCGGCGATCTCCGGATCGACATAGGCGGCCATGGTCCGCGCCAGCAGCTTGCTCGACGGAGTCACGGCACCCGTCGACAGCGGCTTTTCCAGCCACGAACGGATGAAATGCACCTCGTCGAGGCTTTGGATTTTCTTTTCGAGGCGTGCGGCGGAAGGCAGGGGCATAATGGACTATGAATACTACATGACAGAAATCCGGACACTTACGGGTATAGCGCCGGGCGGCACGGGTCAAGTTTAAGACGTATTGGCGCGCCCGCCGAGCCCGTCCAGGAACTCCCGCACCCTGCTGAAAAACCCGGCGGATTCGGGCTGGGTATCGTGCGAGGAGAGCTTGTCGAACTCACGCAATAGTTCCTTCTGACGCCTGGTCAGGCTCTGCGGCGTCTCCACCACGGTCTGCACATACATGTCGCCGGTCTGCTTGGAGCGTAGCACCGGCATACCTTTCCCGGTAAGCCGGAATCGGCGCCCGGACTGGGTGCCTTCCGGCACCTTCACCCGGGTCTTGCCGCCGTCGATCGTCGGCACTTCGAATTCGCCGCCGAGCGCTGCGGTGACCATGGATATCGGGACGCGGCAATGCAGATCGGCGCTCTCGCGCTGGAAGAAATCATGCGCCGCGAGCGAGAGGAAAATATAAAGGTCGCCGGGCGGGCCGCCGCGCACGCCGGCTTCGCCTTCTCCTGCCAGCCGGATGCGCGTGCCGTCCTCCACGCCCGCGGGAATATTGACCGACAGCATGCGCTCACGCGTCACGCGGCCCGAGCCGCCGCAGGGCGTGCAGGGATTCTCGATCACTTGCCCGCGGCCGTGACAGGTTGGGCATGTGCGTTCGAGCGTGAAGAAGCCTTGCGCGTGCCTGATCTTGCCCTGGCCGCCGCAGGTGGCGCAGGCCTTCGGTTGCGTGCCGGCCTTGGCGCCGGTGCCGGAGCAGACTTCGCACGTCACCGGAGTGGGGATGCGGATCTGCGCATTCTTGCCGCTGTAGGCTTCCTCCAGCGTGATTTCCATGTTGTAGCGCAGGTCGTCGCCGCGCATGCGGCCGGAGGAGCGGCCGCGCCGGCCGCCGCCCATGCCGAACAGATCTTCGAAAATCTCCGAGAAGGTGGAACCGAAGTCGGCTCCGAAGCCGTGCCCGCCGCCGCCATGCTCGAACGCGGCGTGGCCGAAGCGGTCATAGGCGGCGCGCTTTTCCGGGTCGCGCAGCACCTCATAGGCTTCGTTGCATTCCTTGAAGCGGTGCTCGCATTCATTGTCGCCCGGATTGCGGTCCGGGTGATGCTGCATGGCAAGCTTGCGGAATGCGGCCTTGAGATCGGCGTCGCTCGCGCCGCGCGCCACACCGAGAATCTCGTAATAATCGCGCTTGGACATGCCCTCGGTGCTCTAATCAACGCGATGGCCGGGAACGACCCGGCCATCGAAAATATGCGTGGAGGAAGTGGACCCCAAGCTCGAAATGGCTTTATCCACTTCGACTCCTCCGCGGAGGCTTAGGCCGACTTCTTGTTGTTCTTGTCGTCGTCGACCTCGGTGAATTCCGCGTCGACCACGTCATCCTTCGGCCCGCCGCCGGGTGCCTGCGTGCCCGCATCCGAGCCCGGCTGAGCTTCCTGCGCCTGTTTGTACATCGCCTCGCCCAGCTTCATCGACGCCTGCGAAAGCGTGTTGGCCTTTTCGGTGATCGCCGCAGCGTCATCGCCCTTCAGCGCTTCCTTCAAGTCCGCCATGGCGTTCTCGATGGCGCGGCGCTCGGTTTCCCCGACCTTGGAGCCATGCTCGCTCAAGGCCTTCTCGGTGGCATGCACCAGGGCTTCGGCGTGGTTCTTTGCTTCCACCGCAGCCTTGCGCTTCTTGTCTTCTTCGGCATGCGCCTCGGCATCCTTGACCATCTTTTCGATGTCGGCCTCTGACAGGCCGCCCGACGCCTGGATGCGGATCTGCTGTTCCTTGCCGGTGCCCTTGTCCTTGGCCGAAACGTTGACGATGCCGTTGGCGTCGATGTCGAACGTGACCTCGACCTGCGGCACGCCGCGCGGCGCCGGCGGAATGCCGACGAGATCGAACTGGCCGAGCATCTTGTTGTCGGCCGCCATCTCGCGCTCGCCCTGGAAGACCCGGATGGTCACCGCGGTCTGATTGTCCTCAGCCGTGGAGAAGACCTGCGACTTCTTGGTCGGGATCGTGGTGTTGCGGTCGATCAAGCGGGTGAACACGCCGCCCAGCGTCTCGATGCCGAGCGACAGCGGGGTCACGTCGAGCAACAGCACGTCCTTGACGTCGCCCTGCAGCACGCCGGCCTGGATGGCGGCGCCGATGGCGACCACTTCATCCGGATTGACGCCCTTGTGCGGCTCCTTGCCGAACAGCTGCTTGACCACTTCCTGCACTTTCGGCATGCGGGTCATGCCGCCGACCAGAATGACTTCCTGGATTTCGGCGGGCGACAGGCCGGCGTCTTTCAGCGCCATCCGGCAGGGCTCGACCGTCTTCTGAATGAGGTCATCCACCAGCGCCTCGAACTTGGCGCGGGTGAGCTTCATCGTCAGATGCTTCGGACCCGAAGCGTCCGCCGTGATGAAGGGCAGGTTGATTTCGGTCTGCGTGGTCGACGACAGTTCGATCTTCGCCTTCTCGGCGGATTCCTTCAGGCGCTGCAGCGCAAGCTTGTCGCGGCGCAGGTCGATGCCCTGCTCCTTCTGGAACTCGTCGGCCAGGTAGTTGACCAGGCGCATGTCGAAGTCTTCACCGCCCAGGAAGGTGTCGCCGTTGGTGGACTTCACCTCGAACACGCCGTCGCCGATCTCAAGGATCGAAATGTCGAAGGTGCCGCCGCCGAGGTCGTAGACCGCGATGGTGCCGGCCTTGTGCTTGTCGAGGCCGTAGGCGAGCGCGGCCGCCGTCGGCTCGTTGATGATGCGCAGCACTTCCAGACCGGCGATCTTGCCGGCATCCTTGGTGGCCTGGCGCTGGGCGTCGTTGAAGTAAGCGGGAACGGTGATAACCGCCTGATCGACCTTCTGGCCGAGATGGGCCTCAGCCGTCTCCTTCATCTTCTGGAGGATGAAGGCGGAAATCTGCGAGGGCGAATAGGTCTTACCTTCTTCCTCGACCCAGGCGTCGCCATTGGAGGCGCGCACAATCTTATAGGGGACGAGCTTCTTGTCCTTCTCGACCGTCGGGTCGTCGTAGCGCCGTCCGATCAGGCGCTTGACCGCGAAAATGGTCTTTTCCGGATTGGTGACCGCCTGGCGCTTGGCCGGCTGGCCGACGAGGCGTTCGCCGTCGTCAGTGAAGGCAACGATGGACGGCGTGGTCCGCGCACCTTCAGCGTTTTCAATAACTTTCGGCGTTTTGCCTTCCATTACGGCGACGCAGGAATTCGTCGTCCCGAGATCGATGCCAATGACCTTGCCCATAACTTGTTCCTCTCATGCTACGGCAGGTCGGCCCGGCCCCGATGGCGCCTGGACGGAAACTCTTCGCGGCGCGAACCGCGCAAGCCCCTTGCCGACCCCCAACAGTCGTTTGAGCCGCACACCGCGGCGTTAGGCCTCATATAGTGGAGCCCGATTTCGCCGCAAGGCGGCTGAGCGAGAATTCACCAATGGCGGCAGGCCCCTGCGGGTAGGCTTTTGCCGGTGAACGGACAAACCCGTCCCAAGCCAAAGCCCTGCCGCAGAAGGTTTCTGCAAGATTCTCCCGTTAAATTCGTTAATCCGACCTCCACCGCAGCCAAAGCATGCATTCTCCCGACCGTTCAGTCGCAACTCCAAACGACTTCCTGGCCGTCATGGTCATTCGGATGGCTTGGCTCTGCTTTGGGGGCGCCTTGGGCGGCGTGTTGCTCGCGATCATTACCGGCGGGGAAAGCACGGAACTGCCGAAATTCAATTTTATGACCCAGGACGCGCCTGTCCT